>JBGAIO010000019.1:0-36089 GCA_044225415.1 Burkholderiaceae bacterium
GGATTCTCGTTGACTGCCGCTCCCGTCGCAAGCGGCAGCGTGAAGCGGAGGATCGTGCCACCCTCGGGATTGTCCTCGAGTGTCAGCCGTCCCTGGTGGAATTCGACGATCGAGCGGCAGATGTTCAGTCCCATGCCCATGCCGTCCGCCTTCGTGCTGTAGAACGGCTGGAAGAGATTGGTGCGCAGCTCCGCAGGTACGCCGCAGCCGCGATCGACCACCGAGAACTCGGCCATGTCGTCGATGCGGCGGACGACGAGGTCGATGCGGCGCACTGTGGCGTCGGCCATCGCCTCGATGGCGTTCTTCAGCAGGTTGAGCAGCAGCTGCTCGACGAGGATCGGATCGACATTGAGCGGCGGCAGGTCCGGCGGCACGCTCGTCCGGATCGCGATCTGGCGTTTCACCGCCTCGATCTCCGCGAATCCGATCGCGTCTTCGACGATGCGCGTGGCCGGCGTCGGACGACGGCGCGGCTCGGCGCGCTTCACGAACTCGCGGATGCGCCGGATGATGTTGCCGGCGCGCTGCGCCTGGCCGGCGGTCTTTTCCAGCGTGGGCAGCAGTTCCGCCGGAGTGACATGGCCGTCGCGCACGCGCGAAACCGTCCCGAGGCTGTAGTTGGCGATCGCGGTGAGCGGCTGGTTCAGTTCGTGTGCCAGCGTCGATGCCATCTCGCCCATCGTCATCAGCCGCGACGTGAGCTGCACCTTTTCCTGCTGCTGGCGCACGATCTCCTCGGTGGCCTTGCGCTCGCTGACGTCGCTGGCGATCTGCAGCCGCACGCCGCGGCCGTCCACCCAGCGCACCTCGCGCGTGCGCACGTCGAACCACCGCGCGAGTTCGGCGTCGTAGACTTCGCCGGTCGGCGCACCGCTGTGCGCTTCAAGGGCGCTGCGCAGGCGCTCATGGCCGCGCGCGTCGGTGCCAAAGATTTCCCGATAGCCGCGGTTCGCGAACAGCAGCTCCGGCTGGTCGCCGCTCGCCTTCGCAGGATCGACCACCGAGACCGCATCGTCGAGCGATTGCAGCACCGTGGTGAAGCGTTCGTGTGCGGCTGCGAGCTGCTCGCTGATGCGCTTGGGCTCGGTGATGTCGGCCATCGCGGTCATCCAGCCGAGCTGCGCGCCGTCGTCGGTCAGCAGTGGCGACACGTACAGCCGCGCGTCGAACTCCGAGCCGTCGCTGCGCAGGATCTTCAGCTCGAAGCCGCTGGCAGGCGCCTCGCCCGCCATCATCAGTTTCAGCACGTGCCGGTGCTCGGCAAGTTGCCCCGCGGGCCAGAACGGATAGGGCGCCTCGCGGCCGATGAGGTCGCCTGGCTGCCAGCCCGTCATCTGCGCGAAGGCGGCGTTGACGTGCCGGACCACAGCGTGGCGGTCGATGACCGACAGGCCCGTGGCGAGCGAGTCTTCCATCGCGCGGCGAAAGGCGGTCTCCGCCCGCAGCGCGCGCTCGACGCGCGCCTGGCGCTGGTCGCGCCGCATCAGCGCCACCAGCGTCACCAGCACCGCGCCGATCAGCCCCGCCACCACCCAAGCGAGCGCATTGCCGAGCACCGGCGAGCGCACGCGGAACGCCGAGGCCTGCAGTGCGACGCCGTCGGGCAGCAGGTAGATCGGCACCGAATAGACCAGCGCATCGCGCGGGGTCGGACTGGCGGTCGTCGACGCCAGCGTTTCGCCGGAATCGCTGAGCAGGCTGACGCGATAGCGGCGCGCGACGTCCGGCGCGACCGAGCGGCGCAGCAGCTCCGGCAGCGACACGCGTGCGACCACCGCACCGAGGTATCGGTCGCCTTCGAAGACCGGCGCGACGAGGTCGGCGAAAGGGCCGCCGTTGTCGGGTCCGGCGGAGCCCGACGGGTCGTCGTACACGGGTGAGAAGAACGACGAGTGCGCGTCACGGGCATTGCGGATCGCCGCGACCAGGCGCTCGGAGGTGAGCTGCGTATTGGGCACGCGCACGGACTCGCCGAGCGGACCGGGCGACGCGGCCGACCACTGCACGCGCACGGAGGTGTCGACGACGGCGATATGCACGATCTCGGGCTTCGCGACCATGACGTCGCGCGCGGCTGTCATGAAGCGTCCGGGCGTGCGGCCGTCGCGGCCATCGATACCGCCATCGCGGGCCAGCGTGTCGGTGGTCTCGCTGATCGCCGCCAGCCGCAGCGACAGCGACTGCGCGAGCGTGTCGGTGTCGCGGTGCAGGGCGTCGCGCTGGAGCGCGCGGTCTTCGCTGATCAGCAGGTAGACGAGGCCGGCGCTGAGTGCGACCACCAGCGCGATCGCCAGCAGCGGCACGAAGCGCATGTAATCGACGCGATGCGTCTGCGCGCGCGCCATGCGGTCGAAGGCGAGTTGCACCGCGTCCGGCGGCGCCGTGGCCGGCCCCGGCACCGACGGAGTCGCCGGCGGCGGGGCGGGGGCGGTGGCGGAGGTCGAGGGATCGTCCACGTAGGGGGCGGGCGGCAGCCGTCAGGTGGGCAGTGCAGCGAGCCATGGGCAAGGGCTGCGCATATTATCGAGGCGACCCTGGGGACCCGCCGCCCGGAGCATCCCGACCTGCCCGTACTTTGCACATTACAAAACGCGTGGTCGTAATTTGAAAAATCCTGAAGCGGCTGATATCGTGCCGTCGAATGACGCTCGCGCCGATGCAGCGCGAGACTCGGGCGCCGTCTGAGTGCCCCCTTGAAGGAGACATCGATGTCCGCGATTGCGCAAGCAGCGAACGACCCCGACACGCTCGAGACCCAGGAATGGCTCGATGCGCTCGAAACGGTGCTCGAACGTGAGGGCGCGCAACGCGCGCACTTCCTCCTGGAAGCGCTGATCGACAAGGCCCGCCGCTCAGGCGCGCACATTCCGTATTCGGCAAACACCGCGTACATCAACACGATCCCGCCGCACCTCGAGGCGCATTCGCCGGGCGACCCGGTGCTCGAAGAACGGCTGCGTTCGATCATGCGCTGGAACGCAATGGCGATGGTGGTTCGTGCCAACCGCGGAGAAGGCGATCTCGGTGGCCACATCGCGAGCTACGCGTCGCTGTCGACGCTGATGGAAGTGGGCTTCAACCACTTCTGGCGCGCGCCAAGCGCCGACTTCGGCGGCGACCTGATCTACTTCCAGGGCCATTCCGCGCCGGGCGTCTATGCGCGCGCTTTCCTCGAAGGCCGGCTGAGCGAGACGCAGCTCGACAACTTCCGCCGCGACGTCGACGGCAAGGGCGTGACGTCCTACCCGCATCCGAAGCTGATGCCCGAGTTCTGGCAGTTTCCGACGGTGTCGATGGGCCTAGGCCCGCTGCAGGCGATCTACCAGGCGCGGTTCCTGAAGTACCTGCACGCGCGCGGTATCGCCGATACGTCAGGACGCAAGGTCTGGGTCTTCTGCGGCGACGGAGAGATGGACGAGCCCGAGTCGCTGGGCGCCATCGGCCTTGCGTCGCGCGAGAAGCTGGACAACCTGATCTTCGTCATCAACTGCAACCTGCAGCGGCTCGACGGGCCGGTGCGCGGCAACGGCAAGATCATCCAGGAACTGGAAGGTGGTTTCCGAGGCGACGGCTGGAACGTCATCAAGGTGATCTGGGGCTCGTACTGGGATCCGCTGCTGGCGCGCGACAGCGATAACCGCCTGCTGCGCGTGATGGAAGACACGGTCGACGGCGAATACCAGAACTACAAGGCCAACGACGGCGCGTTCGTGCGCAAGAATTTCTTCGGCAAGGATTCGAAGCTGCTGGAGATGGTGTCGCGCATGACCGACGACGACATCTGGCGGCTGAACCGCGGCGGTCATGACCCGCACAAGATCTACGCGGCGTATCACGCCGCCGTGAACCACACGGGCCAGCCGACGGTCATCCTCGCCAAGACCGTCAAGGGCTACGGCATGGGCAAGGTGGGCGAGGGCAAGAACCCGACGCACCAGCTCAAGAAGCTCGATACCGACGCGATCCGCGAGTTCCGCGACCGCTTCGCGATTCCCGTGGCCGACGAGGTCATCGAGGACGTGCCGTTCTACCGGCCGGGCGAGGACTCGGCCGAGATGAAGTACCTGCACGAACGACGCCGCGAGCTGGGCGGCTTCGTGCCGCAGCGGCGCCGCCTCGCCGACGAGAAGCTCGTCGTGCCGGCGCTCGACGCGTTCGCACCGGTGCTCGAAGCCACCGCCGAAGGCCGCGAGATCTCGACGACGCAGGCCTTCGTGCGTTCGCTGACGCAGTTGCTGCGCGACAAGACCGTCGGGCCGCGCGTGGTGCCGATCATTCCGGACGAGGCGCGCACCTTCGGCATGGAGGGCATGTTCCGCCAGCTCGGCATTTATTCGTCGCAGGGGCAGCTCTACGAACCGGTCGACCGCGACCAGGTGATGTACTACCGCGAGGACAAGGCCGGCCAGATCCTCGAGGAAGGCATCAACGAAGCCGGCGCGATGAGCTCGTGGATCGCCGCGGCGACGTCGTATTCGACGAACAACCGCGTGATGGTGCCGTTCTACATCTTCTATTCGATGTTCGGCTTCCAGCGCGTCGGCGATCTCGCGTGGGCCGCCGGCGACATCCAGGCGCGCGGCTTCCTGCTCGGCGCGACGTCCGGACGCACGACGCTGAACGGCGAGGGACTGCAGCACCAGGACGGCCATTCGCACCTGATGAGCGCGACCATTCCGAACTGCGTGAGCTACGACCCGACCTTCGCGCACGAGGTCGCGGTCATCCTGCAGCACGGACTGAAGCGCATGGTGCAGGACCAGGAGAACGTCTGGTACTACATCACGGTGATGAACGAGAACTACCCGCAGCCCGGCCTGCAGAAGGGCCAGGAGGAGGGCATCCTGCGCGGCATCTATCGCCTGCGCGAAGGGCCGGCGGGCAGCGGCATGGGCCGTTCGATCCCGCGCGTGCAGCTGCTCGGCAGCGGCACGATCCTGCGCGAGGCGATCGCCGCCGCGGAACTGCTCGAAGCCGACTGGGGCGTGTCGGGCGACGTGTGGAGCGTCACCAGCTTCACCGAACTGCGCCGCGACGGCATCGACGTGGAGCGCTGGAACCTGCTGCATCCGGGCGACAAGCCGCGCAAGGCCTGGGTCACGCAGGCGCTCGAGAAGAGCGCCGGCCCGATCGTGGCGACGACCGACTACATGCGGCTGTTCGCCGACCAGATCCGGCCATTCATCCCGCGCGGTCGCGACTACCGCGTGCTGGGCACCGACGGTTTCGGCCGCTCCGACACGCGCGCGAAGCTGCGCGAGTTCTTCGAGGTAGACCGTCACTACGTCGTGCTGGCCGCGCTGCGTGCGCTCGCCGACGAAGGCGCGGTGCCGCCATCGAAGGTCGGCGAGGCGATCAGGAAGTACGGCATCGACGCCGACCGCCGCAATCCCTGGTCGGCCTGACCGGCAACCGCACCCGAACGAAAGGGCAAGGCAATGGGCCAGCTCGTGGAAGTGCAGGTACCGGACATCGGCGACTTCAAGGACGTCGAGATCATCGAAATCCTGGTGAAGCCTGGCGATGCGATCAGCGCGGAACAGTCGCTGATCACCGTCGAGAGCGACAAGGCGTCGATGGAGATTCCGTCGTCGACGGCCGGCACCGTGAAGGAACTGCGCGTCAAGGTCGGCGACAAGGTGTCGCAGGGCAGCGTGGTGCTGACGCTCGATGGGGCGGGCGATGCGAAACCTGCGGCAGCGCCGGCTGTCGCGGCGCCTGCGCCTGCTCCGGCGCCCGTGCCGACGCCCGCGCCTGCCGCTGTGCCGACACCCGCACAGCCGGCGGAGCCGAAGTCTGCCGCGTACGCCACCGAAATGGGTGCGCGGCCGTCGGCAGCGGGTACCGATGCCGGCGCAGTGAAGGCACACGCGTCGCCGTCGGTTCGCAAGTTCGCGCGTGAGCTCGGTGTCGAGCTTGCGCAGGTGCGCGGCACCGGGCCCAAGGGTCGCGTCACCACGGACGACGTGCGCGAGCACGTGAAGGCAGTCATGGCCGGCGGCGCGCGTCCCGCGGCCGCGGCGGGGCCTGCCGTGGCCTCGAACCTGCCACCGTGGCCGGTGGTCGACTTCGCGAAGTTCGGCCCTGTCGAGCGCGTCGAGCTGTCGCGCATCCGTCGCATCTCCGGCCCGGCGCTGACGCGCAACTGGGTGTCGATCCCGCACGTCACCAATCACGAAGACGCGGACATCACCGACCTCGAAGCCTTCCGCGTGCAGCTCAACAAGGAGAACGAGAAGAGCGGCGTCAAGCTGACCATGCTCGCGTTCCTGATCAAGGCCTGCGTGGCGGTGCTCAAGAAGTTCCCTGACTTCAACGGCTCGCTCGACACCGACGGCACCGGCATCGTGCGCAAGCACTACTGGCACATCGGATTTGCGGCCGACACTCCCCAGGGCCTGGTGGTCCCGGTCATCAAGGACGCCGACAGGAAGGGCATCTTCGACATCGCGCAGGAAACCTCCGCGCTGGCGGCGAAGGCGCGCGACGGCAAGCTCTCGCCGTCGGACATGCAGGGCGGCACGTTCTCGATCTCGTCGCTGGGCGGCATCGGCGGCACGTACTTCACGCCGATCATCAATGCGCCGGAGGTGGCGATCCTCGGGGTGTGCCGTTCGTCGATGCGGCCCGTGTGGGACGGCAAGCAGTTCGCGCCGCGGCTGATCCTGCCGATGTCGCTGTCGTGGGACCATCGCGTGGTCGACGGCGCGAGCGCGGCGCGTTTCTGCGCCGCACTGGCGGCGATCCTCGCGGACTTCCGCCGAGTGATGCTGTAGGCACTACGCCCGCCGCATGACCACCATCGTCGTCGTGAAGAAGGGCGCCGACGTCGCCATCGCGTCCGACGCGCTGGTGACGTTCGGCGAGACGCGCCTGCCGCACGGCTACGAGATGAACGAGAAGATCTTCCGCGTCGGGGAATCGTTCATCGGCCTGGCCGGCAGCACCGCTCATTTTGCGGTGTTCGCCGAGGCGCTGCGCCACCTGGGCGGCGACTGCCAGCTCGACAGCCGCCAGGCGATCTTCGCGACCTTCCAGCGTCTGCATCCGCTGCTGAAGGAGCGCTTCTTCCTCAACCCCAAGGAAGAGGACGGCGATCCCTACGAGTCGTCGCAGATGACCGCGCTGATCGCGAACCGCACCGGCATCTACGGCGTGTATTCGTACCGCGAAGTGTTCAGCTTCGACCGCTTCTGGGGTATCGGCTCGGGCCGCAACTTCGCGCTGGGCGCGATGTATGCGGCCTGGGACGGCTCGCTCACCGCCCGCGAGATCGCCGAGCTCGGCGTGCGCGCGGGTGCCGAGTTCGATCGCAGTTCCGCGCTGCCGGCACGCGTGTTCACCGTCGGCGAAGACGTCGACGGCAACATTCGCGAGGCCTGATCCATGAGGACGCTATGAGCCAGGTGATGGATGTCGTGGTGCCCGATATCGGCGACTTCAAGGACGTCGAGGTCATCGAAGTGCTGGTCAAGCCCGGCGACACGGTGACACAGGAGCAGTCGCTGATCACCGTCGAAAGCGACAAGGCGTCGATGGAGATTCCGTCGTCGGCGGCGGGCGTGGTGAAGCAGCTGCTGGTGAAGGTCGGTGACAAGGTGTCGCAGGGTTCGCCGATCCTGAAGCTGGAAGGCGGTGCCGCCGGGGTCGCCCTGCGCGGCCCGCCGCACCCGCCGCCGAAGGCCGGGTCCGCTCCTGCACCGGCGTCGGCACCGGCAAAGTCGGCTGCGCCGGCGCCGACGGCGGCGAACTTCGGCGGCAAGGCTGACGTTGACTGCGACGTGCTGGTGCTCGGCGCAGGCCCCGGGGGCTACTCGGCGGCGTTCCGTGCCGCCGACCTCGGCAAGCGCGTCGTGCTGGTCGAGCGCTATGCCACGCTGGGTGGCGTCTGCCTAAACGTCGGCTGCATCCCGTCGAAGGCGCTGCTGCACGTCGCAGGTGTGATGGACGAGGTCGCGCACTTCGCCGACCTCGGCGTGACCTTCGGCAAGCCGAAGCTGGACCTGGACAAGCTGCGCGCCCACAAGGCGAAGGTCGTCGGCAAGCTGACCTCCGGCCTCGCGGCGATGGCGAAGATGCGCAAGGTGACCGTGCTGCGCGGCGTGGGCAGCTTCGTCGATGCGCAGCACCTGCAGGTCGAAGCAACCGACGGGGAAGGCAGCGAGAAGACCGGCGCGAAGCAGGTCGTGCGTTTCGCGAACGCGATCATCGCCGCCGGCTCGTCGTCCGTGCGGCTGCCGTTCATGCCGGACGATCCGCGCATCGTGGACTCGACCGGTGCGCTCGAGCTGCCGTCGGTGCCGAAGCGGATGCTGGTCGTCGGCGGCGGCATCATCGGACTCGAAATGGCCACCGTGTACTCGACGCTGGGCGCACGCGTGGACGTGGTGGAGATGCTCGACGGCCTGATGACCGGCGCCGACCGCGACCTGGTCCGCGTGTGGCAGAAGGTCAATGCGAAGCGCTTCGACAATGTCTGGCTGTCGACGCGCACCACCGCAGTGAAGGCCGATGCGAAGGGACTGATCGCCAGCTTCGAAGGCGAGGCCGCGCCGAAAGAGGCGCAGACCTACGACCTGGTGCTGCAGTCGGTCGGGCGCCGGCCGAACGGGCGTGCGATCGGCGCGGAGAAGGCCGGCGTCGTCGTCGACGAGCGCGGCTTCATTCCGGTCGACCGACAGATGCGCACGAACGTCGCGCACATCTTTGCCATTGGCGACATCGTCGGCCAGCCGATGCTGGCGCACAAGGCAGTGCACGAAGGCCACGTCGCAGCCGAGGTCGCCGCCGGCGAGAAGAGCGGCTTCGACGCGACCGTCATTCCGTCGGTGGCCTACACCGACCCGGAAGTCGCGTGGGTGGGCCTGACCGAGGACGATGCGAAGAAGCAGGGCCTCAAGGTAAAGAAGGGCCTGTTCCCGTGGACCGCGTCGGGCCGCGCGATTGCCAACGGCCGCGACGAAGGCTTCACCAAGCTGCTGTTCGACGAGACCACGCACCGGGTGGTGGGCGGCGGCATCGTCGGCACGCATGCGGGCGACCTGATCTCGGAAATTGCGCTGGCCATCGAGATGGGCGCCGACGCGGTCGACATCGGCCGCACGATCCATCCGCATCCGACGCTCGGCGAGTCGGTCGGCATGGCGGCGGAAGTGGCCGAAGGCGCCTGCACTGACCTGCCGCCGGCGCGTCGCTGAATACTGCGCGGGCGTCGCAGCTGGCCCCGTGCAGAGCCGCTCATCCTTCCGGATGCGGGCGATGCGATTGACGTACGGCAACGTCGACGTACGCTAAGCGCGCAATCTCCTGCCTTCCCGTGCCGGGCACCGCCGGCGCGCCGAGGTCTTCCAGCCCGATGATCGAGCAAGCCCTCCGCCGATTGCCGCCGACGCGTCCAACGACGCGTATGACACGTACCGCGCGGCGGACGCGTACGCGGTGCAGCGCTGGTCGGACGCGGCCGCCTGGCCGGCAGGCGTACCGGCGAGCGGCAGCGCCGTGCACATTGCGCGAGGCCGCACGGTGATCCTCGACCCATCGACGTCGCCACGCTCGACATCGAAGGCACGCTTGTCGTCGAGCGGCGCGACACGCGCATCCGCGCGGGCTGGATCCTCGTGCGCGGCGAGGGCCGCTTCGAGGCCGGCACCGTGGCGCAGTCCTTCGACGCGCGCCTGCAGATCACGCTGTGCTCCGCGGACCGCGGTCGTGCATCGCATCCGCACCGCCTGCTCGGCCACAAGTTCCTCGCCGCCATCGATGGCGGCACCATCCAACTGCACGGCGCGCAACGCACGTCCTGGGTGCCGCTCGGACTCACCGTCGCGCCCGGCCACGCCACCCTGCGCCTCGCCCAGCCGGTGGACTGGCATGCCGGCGAGAGCGTCGTCGTCGCCTCCGGCGCCGACCACGCGCTGGTCGAGGAACGCCGCATCGTCATGGTGGGCAACGATCGCCTGACGTTGACGCTGGACCAGCCGCTCGCGCATCGCCACCATGGCAGCCACGCGCCGCTGCGGCATCGGCTGCCGGGGTCGGTCGCGAAGGCGCTGCTGCTCCATCGCAGCATCGTGGTCGAAGGCTGCGAAGACTCCCAGCGCAGCGGACAGGGCGGCTACTGCCTGATCGGCAGCGCTGCGACTGCGCTCGACATCGGCGTCGCCTCGCGGCACGCGACGGGCCGCTTCTATGGCGTGGAGTTCCGGCGCATGGGCCAGCTCAACTGTCCCGGCCGCTATCCACTGCTCTGGCGCAACAACGGCGAGGCCGCCGACAGCGCGGTCAGCGGTTGCCTGGTGCGAGACTGCTACCAGCGTGGCATCGTCACTGCTGGATCGCCGCATGTGGCGATCAGCGACAACGTCGTGCTCAAGCCCTACGGCCACGGCTTCATCGTTGAGGCCGGCGACGACTCGCCGCAGTTCATCGCCAGCAACCTCGCCGTGCGCCCGCGCGTGGCGCACTTCGCCGACAGCACGATGCGCGGCTACGGCGAGCATCGGCCCCGCGCGTACTGGGTGGTGCGCCAGCCCGCGTCGCGCACAGCCAGCCGTCCGCTGCACGCCTGATCCGCCACGGCGGCAAACCCTCGGTGGCGCAGCACCGGGGCGGCCACTATGATGGCGCCCGTGGCGAAAGACCCGATGTCGACGCAGGACGATCNNNGCGCGCCGCGCTGGCTTACGTGCCGGCCGGCGAAGTCATCGGCGTCGGCACCGGTTCGACGGCCGACTTCTTCATCGATGAACTCGCCGGCCTGCGCGACCGCATCATCGGCGCGGTGCCGAGTTCCGAACGCAGCGCCCGTCGACTTGCGAGCCACGGCATCCCCCTGCGTGATCTGAACGACGTCGAATCGCTGGCGGTCTACATCGACGGCGCCGACGAGATCGATGCCGGATTCGCCATGATCAAGGGCGGCGGCGGTGCGCTGACGCGCGAGAAGATCGTCGCTGCAGTTGCGCGCCGCTTCGTGTGCATCGCGGACGCGAGCAAGCGGGTCGACGTGCTGGGCCGCTTTCCGCTTCCGGTCGAAGTGATTCCGCTGGCGCGCGCACAGGTCGCCCGCGAACTCGCGCGCCTCGGCGGCCAGCCGAAGCTGCGCGAGGGCTTCGTCACCGACAACGGCAACGTCATCCTCGACGTGCACGGCCTGTCGATCACCGAGCCCGCGGCGCTCGAGCGCCGGATCGACGGCATCGTCGGCGTGGTCACCAACGGCCTGTTCGCCAGCCGGGGTGCCGACGTGCTGCTGCTGGGCACGCCCGACGGCGTCCGCGAAACCGTTCGCGGCGGCGCGTGAGCGAGAGTCCGGCGGCGTCCGCGCGTCGCCGGCCTGGCGCTTGCAGCGCTGTTGCTGCTGGTCACAACCTACGTCGTGCTGGCCATCGTGCTCGGCGCCATTCCGCAGAACCGCGACTTCGTCGCCAGCGCGGAAGGCGTGCCGATCTACGTGCGCACCAACGGCATCCACGCCGAACTCATCGTGCCGACGCGCCAGGGCGACATCGACTGGAGCGAGGAATTCCCGGTGAGTCACACCGCCGGCCTGCGCGTGCCGACCGACTGGATCGCGTTCGGCTGGGGCGACCGCGATTTCCTGCTGCACACCCCCACCTGGTCCGATCTGCGCCCGCTGACCGCGCTGAAGGCCGTCAGCGGCCTCGGCAGCGGTGCGATGCATGTCGAGTACATCGAATCGCCGAGCGCATACAAAGTGCGCCGCGTGAAGATCTCCGACGCCGAATACCAGCGCCTGGTCGACTTCATCCGCAGCTCCTTCACACGCGACGCGAAAGGCGCGGTGCAGCTGATCAAGGCACCTGGCTACTTCCAGAACGACGCCTTCTACGAAGCCGTCGCGTCCTACACGTTCTGGCACACCTGCAACGAGTGGACCCGCCGCGCACTGTCACAGGCCGGCGTGCGCACACCCGTGTGGGCGCCATTCGATACGGCGATCTTCTTCCAGCTGCCGGACGCGGGGGCGGCGAAGCGCTAGAACTTTCGGGGTCATCGCGGCCGTGCCGGGTGGTGGCCCGGGCCGCTTGCCCTTGCCGAGCACCGGCCCGCCACACACCGCGGCCGCGATGCCGCCTCCCCAGACTACGAAGCAAGGGTGGATCCCCGCTTTCGCGGGGATGACAAGACAAGCAGCAAATTAGGCCCCGGCCTTCGCCGGGGCGACGAC
Organism: Burkholderiaceae bacterium; assembly: GCA_044225415.1. Lineage (GTDB taxonomy): Bacteria > Pseudomonadota > Gammaproteobacteria > Burkholderiales > Burkholderiaceae_F > JALORV01. The sequence continues at coordinate 12,194 of JBGAIO010000019.1, forward strand.
GCGGGGGCGCGCCGCTACGCCGTGGGCGGAACGTACCCCGCAGCCGCGTCCGCACCTTCACCGAAGAAGTGCTTCTCCATCTGCGTCAGCAGATACTTGCGTGCCCTCGCATCGGCGAGGTTCAGGCGGTTCTCGTTGACCAGCATCGTCTGATGCTTGAGCCAGCCTGCCCAGGCTTCCTTCGACACGTTTTCCCAGATGCGCTTGCCGAGATCGCCGGGCACCGGCGGGAAGTCGAGTCCTTCGGCCTCGCGGCCGAGCTTCACGCAGTGGATCGTGCGCGCCATGTGTGCTCCTAGCTTCTGATGTCCTTGATCAGCACCTGCGAGCGGCGCTGCCAGTTGTACATGTGCTGCCGCGCCGGCGGCAGGTCGTCGACGGTCGCGGGCCGGAAGCCGCGCTTGATGAAGAAGTGCGCAGTGCGCGTGGTCAGCACGAAGAGGCGCTCGATGCCCGCGGCGCGCGCCTTGGCCTCGATGCGCTTCATCAGCCGCTCGCCGTCGCCATAGCCCTGGTATTGCGGATGCACCGTCAGGCCCGCGAGTTCGCCGGCCTTCTCCGCCGGGAACGGATACAGCGCCGCGCAGCCGAAGATGTAGCCATCGTGTTCCAGCACGGTGAAGCGGTCGATCTCGCGCTCGATCAGCTCGCGCGGGCGCTTGACCAGCGTGCCGTCGGCTTCCAGTGGCTCGAGCAGCTTGATCAGGCCGCCGACGTCGTCCGCGACCGCATCGCGCATCTTCTCCAGGTTCTCGGGCGCGACCATCGTGCCGACGCCGTTGTGCGTGAACAGTTCCACCAGCAGGCCGCCGTCCTGCGCATAGCTCAGGATGTGCGCGCGCGCCACGCCGCCGCGGCACGCCTTCACCGCGTAGCGCAGGTTGAACGCGTCCGCGCGCGGTGGCGGTGGCGCGGTGGCGAGCATGCGTTCGGCATCTTCCACCGACAGTTCGCTGATCAGCGCGCCATCCGCGCCCGTGATGCCGGCGGTCTCGGTCAGCAGCACCAGCTTGTCGGCCTTCAGCGCGGTGGCGACGCTGCACGCCACGTCTTCCATGGTCAGGTTGAAGGCCTCGCCGGTCGGCGAGAAGCCCAGCGGCGACAGCAGCGCAAGCCCGCCGTTGGTCAGCACGAAGCGCAGCGCATCCGTATCGATCTTGCGCACCACGCCGGTGAGTTGCAGGTCGACGCCATCGATCACGCCCATCGGCCGCGCGGTAACGAAGTTGCCGCTGACCACCCGGACCTTCGAATGTGCCATCGGCGTCGACGGCAGGCCCTGCGAGAATGCCGCCTCGATGTCGAGCCGGATCTCGCCGGCGGCTTCCTTCGCGCATTCGAGCGCCGCGGCATCGGTGATGCGCACGTCGTTGTGGAAGCGCGACTCGAGGCCCTTGAGCGCGAGCTGCTCCTGCACTTGCTCGCGCGAGCCGTAGACGAGCACGATGCGCATGCCCATCGCCGACAGCAGCGACACGTCCTGTATCAGCGCATTCAGCCGCCCGGCCTTGATCAGCCCTCCGGAAAAAGCGACGACGAAGGAGCGGCCGCGATGCGCGTGCACATACGGGGCCACCTGTCGCAGCCACGCGACGAACTGCGCGTGCCGCGCGGGCGCCGCATCTTCGGCGGGCGGTGCGTCGGATGAGGCCGGCGATACGGCGGGCAGGGCGTGGTCGTTCATTGCGGAAAGTATAATTCGTGTACTCGTTTCTCCCTGTACAGACGCGAATCCTCGCGAGCCTCCCATGACGCGTTAGCACCGCCCGGTGCGCCGCGAACCGATGCCGCCTACTTCGACCCCACCGTCCCGCGTCGCGGGGCCCAGGGATCGCGCGTCTGCACCGGCCATCCGATTTCCAGAGGAACTGCCGGTCTCGGCCCGGCGCGAGGACATCGCACGCGCCATCGCCGCGCACCCGGTCGTGATCGTCAGCGGCGAGACCGGCTCTGGCAAGACGACGCAGCTGCCGAAGATCTGCCTGGCGATGGGCCGTGGTGTTCCGGGCCGCGGCCAGATCGGCCATACGCAGCCGCGCCGCATCGCCGCGTCGAGCATCGCCCGGCGCATCGCGCAGGAACTCGACACGCCGCTCGGCGAAGTCGTCGGCTACAAGGTGCGCTTCACCGACCAGACGAAGCCCGGCGCGTCGATCAAGCTGATGACGGACGGCATCCTGCTCGCCGAATCGCAGGCCGATCCGCTTCTGCGCCGCTACGACACGCTGATCATCGACGAAGCGCACGAGCGCAGCCTGAACATCGATTTCCTGCTCGGCTACCTGAAGCAGTTGCTGCCGCGCCGGCCGGACCTGAAGCTGATCATCACGTCGGCCACGATCGATGCGGAACGTTTTGCGCGCCACTTCGGGACGGCGGACAGCCCCGCGCCGGTCATCGAAGTGTCGGGTCGGCTGTACCCGGTCGAGATTCGCTGGCGGCCCGTCACCGACGCCGACGACGCCGACGATCGCACGCTGATGGACGCGCTGGTCGACGCCGTCGACGAATGCGCGGCCGCAGGGCCGGGCGACGTGCTGGTGTTCCTGCCCGGCGAGCGCGAGATCCGCGAGGCGGCCGAAGCGCTGCGCCGGCACCGCGCGACGTTGCCCGGTCGCGCGGCCGCTGTCGGCCCTGCCACGGAGATCCTTCCGCTGTACGCGCGCCTGTCGGCCGACGAGCAGGAGCGGGTGTTCCGCCCGTCGAAGTCCGGCCGGCGCGTCGTGCTGGCCACCAACGTCGCGGAGACCTCGCTCACCGTGCCGGGCATCCGCTACGTGGTCGACACCGGGCTCGCGCGCGTCAAGCGCTACTCCTATCGCAACAAGGTCGAGCAGCTGCAGATCGAGCCGATCTCGCAGGCCGCGGCCAATCAGCGGGCCGGCCGCTGCGGCCGGGTCAGCGACGGCCTGTGCATCCGGCTGTACGCCGAGGACGACTACGCGAAACGCAGCCGCTACACCGATCCCGAGATCCTGCGGTCGTCGCTCGCCGGCGTGATCCTGCGCATGAAGTCGCTCGGGCTGGGCGACATCGCCGCCTTTCCCTTCGTCGAACCGCCCACCGGGCGGGCGGTGGCCGATGGCATGCAGCTGCTGGCGGAACTGAATGCGCTGGACGAGCAGGGCGCGCTCACCGACGTCGGGCGCGACGTCGCGAAGCTGCCGCTCGACCCGCGCGTCGCGCGCATGCTGCTGGCCGCGCGCGAGCAGCAGTGCCTCGCGGAGATGCTCACCATCGCTTCCGCGTTGTCCGTACAGGACCCGCGCGAGCGACCGCTCGAGGCCCAGCAGGCAGCGGACCAGGCGCACCGCCGTTTCGCCGACGAGCGCAGCGACTTTCTGGCGTGGCTGAAGCTGTGGGCCTTCGTGCAGGAAAGCATCGCGCATCGCAAGTCCAACCGCAAGCTCACCGACGAACTGCATGGCCAGTTCCTCAGCGCAAGGCGCGTGCGCGAGTGGACCGACGTGCACTCGCAGCTCGCGACACTGGTGTCCGAGCAGGGTTGGCGCGTCAATGCCGCGCCGGCGACGGTCGAGCAGGTGCACGTCGCGCTGCTGGCCGGACTGCTGGGCAATGTCGGACTCCGGGTGATGGACGCCGATCGCGGCGAGCCGCCCTATGTCGGCGCGCGCGGCATCCGCTTCTTCGTGTGGCCGGGCTCGCCGCTGCTGAAGAAGGCGGGCCGCTGGATCGTTGCGGCCGAGCTCGTCGAAACGTCGCGGCTGTTCGCCCGCACCATCGCCAATATCGATCCCGCATGGCTCGAGCGCGCCGGCGCGCACCTTCTGAAGAAGTCGCACAGCGATCCGCACTGGGAGAAGAAGCCCGCGCAGGTGATGGCCTTCGAGCGGGCCACGCTCTACGGCCTGCTGGTCTACCAGCAGCGACGCATCGCCTACGGCAACCTCGACCCGGCGCACGCGCGCGAGATCTTCATCCGAGAGGCGCTGGTTGCCGGCGAATATGAAACGCGCGCGCCGTTCTTCGCGCACAACCAGCGGCTCGTGAAGGAGATCCGCGAGCTGGAGCACCGCGCGCGGCGGCTGGACGTGCTGGTCGACGACGAGCTGATCGTCGCGTTCTACGACCGGCTGATTCCGGCCGACATTGTCTCCGGCGCGCAGTTCGAAGCGTGGCGCGGAGAGGCCGAACGCAAGGCGCCGCGCCTGCTGTTCCTCGACCGTGAAGAGCTGATGCGCCACGAGGCAGCCGGTGTCACGACCGATCTCTTCCCCAAGGCACTGACGCTGCGCAGCCGCGCGGGGCCGGAGACGGCCGTGGCGCTTGCCTACCATTTCGAGCCCGGCAGTCATCGCGACGGCGTGACGATGACGGTACCGCTGGCCGCGCTGGCGCGCGTCGATCCGCTGCGCGCGGAGTGGCTCGTGCCCGGCATGCTGAAGGAGAAGGTGCACCTGCTGCTGAAATCGCTGCCGCAGAAGCTGCGCCGGCACTGCGTGCCGCTACCGGATCATGCGGCTGCGTTCGTGGAGCGCAACACGTCGCGGAGCGACGAAGCCCTGCTCGACGTCGTGATCGCCGACCTGCGCGAACACGCGGGCGTCACTGCGCTGCGCACGGACTTCAAGCCGGAGACGCTGCCCGCCCACCTGACGATGAACTTCAAGGTCGTCGATGAGCACGGCCGCCAGCTCGCGATGGGCCGTAACCTCGCACAGCTGCGTGCCGAACTCGGCGCCGATGCGCAGGCCAGCCTGCGCGATGCCGCGCGCGCCGACGCGGTCGCCGGGGCGCAGCTGCGCGACGACATCCGCGACTGGGATTTCGGCGAACTGCCGGAACTGATGGAACTGACCCGGCGCGGTGCCGACGGCCGCAGCATCACCCTGATCGGCCATCCCGCGCTGGTCGATCGCGGCGACCATTGCGCGATCGAGGTGTTCGACGATGCCGACGATGCACACGAGCAGCAGCGCGGTGGCCTGCGGCGACTGTTCCGCCTGCAACTGCGCGAGCAGCTGAAGTTCCTCGAGAAGAGCCTGGGTTCGTTGCAGACGACCCAGATGCAGGCCGGGACCGTGGCGGCGCTGTCGTCGGCGCTGCCTTCCTTCGACGCGCTGCGCGAGCAGGTGATCGTCGCCGCGGTGGACCGCACCTGCCTCGTCGACCCGTGGCCGACCGACCGCTCGACCTTTGTCGCGCGCAAGGACGAGGCGCGCGCGCGCATCAACCTGATCGCGCAGGAGGTCGCGCGGCTGGTGGCGACGATCGTGGCCGAGGCTTCAGCGGTGGCGAAGAAGCTCAACGGCGCGCGCGCATTCACGGCGGCCGTGGCCGACATCGAGCAGCAGTTCGCGCGCCTGTTCGCACGCGACTTCATCGCGCGCACTCCAGCGGCGCTGCTTGGGCACTATCCGCGCTACCTGAAGGCGATCGGGCTGCGGCTCGACAAGTTGAAGAGCGATCCGGCGCGCGATGCGCAACGCATGCAGGAAGTCGGCGCGCTGCAGGTGCCGTGGCTGCGCGAACTGGCGGCGCGCAAGGGCGTGGCCGATCCGGGGCTCGAAGAGTTTCGCTGGCTGCTGGAGGAGCTGCGCGTCAGCCTGTTCGCGCAGGAGCTGCGTACGCCGATGCCCGTGTCGTCGAAGCGCCTGCAGAAGGCGTGGAGCGCTCTGCAGCGCTGAGCTTCAGGGGAGCGTCGCGCAGGCGACCGACGTCGGCGCGGCTCCGGACAGCCGTCGCGACTGAACTCCCGCGGCTACTTGCTCTTGGCGGCGGCCGCTGCCTTCTTCTGTTCGAGGCGTATCGCTGCCTCATCCCGCTCATCGAAGTCGCGGTCCGCGCAACGCTCGGCCCAGTCCTTGCGGCCGCTGTCGAATGCGGCGCTCTTCTCGCGCAGGCCCGCCAGCCGGGTGTTGTAGTCGTCGGCGATGGCGTCGCGCCGGGCGCCCATGTCCTTCAGAGCGGCCAGCGTCGCGGTGTCGTTCGGATCGAGGGGGCTGGCGACCTTGCTCGCCATCTCGGCGTCGATGCGCTGCACGTCGGCCTTCTGCCGCTCCAGCTCGGCCTGTCCGCTCTTGATCTCGGCCGTGATCTTCTGCAGGCGATCCTGGTCGTTCATGCAGGCGCGCAACTCGTCACGCGTCATCACCTTGGGCTTGCCCTTGGCTGCGCTTTTAGGCTGCGCCGGCTTGGCGGGTGCCGACGGTGTCGTATCAGCGGCCAGTGCAGGCTGCGCGATCATTGCTGCGGCCAGTGCCGCGCCTGCCAGGCGGGAGCGCCGGGCGACTGAAAGTCTGCTTGCCATTGTCTTCCTTGCGGGGTTGCACGCCGCCCGTGAATCGGCGGCAGCGCACTGTACCGGGACTTTACCGGGACGTCGCACGAGCGACAGCGACATTGCCCTTCAGGTGGTCGAACGCGTCTCCGCGCCGGTGTGCGGATTGCGCCTCGGCTGCGACGGCTCCTCCTTTGGTGCCTGCTCGATATCGAAGGCGAACTCGCGGATCAGCTGCCCGTCGATGTAGACGCGCATCTTGTGCGCGCCGATCGGATCGCCGGGCGCGTAGCGCCACTCGTTGGCAATGAAGCCCAGCCGGGTGGGGATGATGCGTTCCGTGACCGCGGTCCTGCGGTCCGGCGAGATGGTGTAGATGCCCAGCGCTTCGCCGGGGCCCCAGGTGGGCGGCTCCTCAGGCAGTTCGAACTCTTCGCGCCAGATCACGGTCGGTTTCTCGGTCTTGAAGATGATGTACCAGCCGTAGGGCGCGGCCACCACCGCGGGGAAGCGCGCCGTTTCATACAGCACTCGGCGGCCGCTGGGATCGGCGCCGAACACTCCGAACTGCGCCGACACCACTTCGATCGGCGCCGACTTCCCGCCACCGGGCAGCGGTGCCGGTGCCGGCATGATCGGCGCCGCAGCGGTTGGTTCGGCAGGAGGTTTGGCAGTGCTGGCGCAACCGGGCAGCAGCGCAACCGACAACGCAACCGACAGCGCGCCGGCAGCGGCGGGCAGGGCGTACGGGAACGGAAGTTGCGGCGACATCGACGACCTCCAGCGGGGACGCGCGGGCGACGTGCCACCGTTCGGGAATTTAAGCACGTTTGGCACTCGGCGGGCGGCGACATCCCTGCAATCCGTCTGATGCATTTGCATGATCTGCACCGACCGCCGGGGCCGACGCGGGACATGGGCGGTGACCGGACTTTTCGCGGCATGGCGCCAGGTCCTGCTCACGTAAACTTTGCGTCCGGGGCGCGGCCGATCGCGCAGGACGGATTCGTGATGAGCAGCATGTGGAAGGCGGTAGCCGCGGTGGTGCTGGCGGCGGTGGCCGGCGCAGCCCAGGCCGGTGTGGTCATCGTGCTGAATTCGGGCGATGCGACCATCAGCCTGATCGACCAGGACTCGCGCAAGGAGATCCGGCGCTTCGAGGTGGGCAAGGAGCCGCACCACCTGATGTCCACGCCCGACGGCAAGCTGCTGATCGTGGCGAGTTCCGCGGGCAACGAACTGCTGTTCCTCGATCCGGTGACCGGCGCGCAGCAGCAGCGCGTGCGCGACATCGCCGATCCGTACCAGATCGGCTTCTCGCCGGACAAGCACTGGTTCGTCGTGGCCGGCAACCGGCTGAACCGCATCGACGTCTATCGCTACAACGGCGCCGACTTCAAGCTGGCGAAGAGCATCTCGATGCCGAAGACGCCGAGCCACATCGCCTTCTCGTCAGACAGCCAGACCGCCTTCCTGACGCTGCAGGACAGCGACGAGATCGTCGCCGTGCGGCTCGCCGACCAGGCGGTGCTGTGGAAGATGAAGGTCGGATCGACGCCGGCCGGCATCTGGATGACGCCTGACGACCGGCATCTGCTGATCGGCATGACGGGCTCCGACAACATCGAAGTCATCGACTGGCGCACGCAGAAGCTGGTCAAGCGCATCGCGACGGGCAAGGGCGCGCACAATTTCCGGCCGATGGGCGATGGCCGACACCTGCTGGTCAGCAACCGGGTCGCCAACACCCTGAGCGTCATCGACCAGCAGACGCTGGAGAAGCTGTACGACATTCCCGTGCCCGGCGGTCCGGACTGCATGGAGCTCACCGCCGACGGCAAGACAGTGTGGGTGACGCAGCGCTGGATCAGGCAGGTGGCTGTGGTGGATCTCACGCAGCGCAAGGTCGTGGTGACGGTTCCGGTGGGACGGTCGCCGCACGGCATTTTCTTTGCGGGCGCAGCTGGGTGGAAGTGACGAAGCGGAGCAAAATCAAGGGAGATCCCTGCTTTCGCGGGGATGACGGGCATCGACAGGGTGTCATCCCCGCGAAAGCGGGGATCCATTTTGCTTTGCTGCTGCTCGTCGCGCCGTCCATCGCCGACGCCTGCACTGGTGTTGTCTACCTGACGCTCGACACCGGCACGATGCGCCACGCGGAAGCCATCGCCGGCATCCTGAAGAAGCACGACGTGCGCGCCACCTTCTTCCTGGCCAACGAACCGACCGTGCGCGGGGACATGGCGCTCGACGAATCGTGGGCCGGTTACTGGAAGGCGCGCGTCGCCGAGGGACACGCCTTCGGTACGCATACCTGGCGCCACGGCCGCATCACGGAAAACGCCGGCGGCATCGGCTATCGCCCGCAGTTCGGCGAGGACGCGGGCCGCGCGCTGGTGCTGCAGCCGGCGCAGTTCTGCGCCGAACTGCGCCGCGTCGACGAAGTGTTCGCGCGCCAGACCGGCCAGCGCCTCGATGCGCTGTGGCGCGCGCCGGGTGGGCACGTCACGAACTCGGCGCAAAGCGCGGCGCGCGAGTGCGGCTACGCGCATGTGCACTGGGCGCCGGCGGGCTTTCTCGGCGACGAGCTGCCGTCCGAAACCTACTCGAACGCGGCGCTGCTCGCGCGCGCGCTGCGCGACGTGCGCGATGGCGACGTGCTGATGGCGCACCTGGGCATCCGCTCGCGGAAAGATCCGTTCGCGCCGATGCTCGACCCGCTGATCGCGGGACTGAAGGAGCGCGGAGTGTGCTTCCGCACGCTGCGCGAGCACCCCGGCTATCGAGCGCAGACGCCGCCGGCGCTGCTCGCCGCCGCAGCGCCGGCCACGACCGCGAAGTCGACGAACCGACCCGCGACGAACCGATGATCGACGCAATCGTCAATGCGTTCACCGCCGTGCAGGCGTGGCTGTTCGAGAGCGTCGTGCAGCCGGTGCTTTACGAAGCCGGGCTGATGAGCTTTCTCGAGCCGGCCTACAGCGCGACCGAGTTCTTCCTGCTCGGCCTCGTGCAGGTGGTGCTGCTGGCGCTGCTGCTGCGCCCGCTGGAAGCGCTGTATCCCGCAGAGCGCTGGGCCGATCGGCGCGCGACGCGCGTCGATGTCGTCTACACGCTGCTGCAGCGCCTGGGGCTGGTGCCGCTCGCGATCTTCCTGCTGCTGATGCCGGTCGTCGGCGAGCTCGCCGACAGGCAGCGCGCCGCCGGCATGACACCCTTCAACCTTGAGCGCGTCTGGCCGGGTGTGACCGATACGCCGCTGGTGAGCTTCGTGCTGTACCTGCTGGTGCTCGATTTCGCCGACTACTGGCTGCATCGTGCGCAGCATCGCTACCGCTGGTGGTGGGCGCTGCATGCGTTGCATCACTCGCAGCGCCAGATGAGCTTCTGGACCGACGACCGCAACCACCTGCTCGACGACGTCATCATGGACGCCGCCAAGGCGGCGATCGCGCTGCTGATCGGCGTCGAGCCCGCGCAGTTCGTGCTGCTGATCATCGCCACCCGCGTCATCGAAAGCCTGCAGCATGCGAACCTGCGCACGGCGCTCGGCCCCGTCGGCTACGTCATCGTCAGCCCGCTGTTCCATCGCCGCCACCATGCGATCGGCGTCGGCCACGAGGGCGTGCATCGCGGCTGCAACTTCGCGGTGCTGTTTCCGGTGTGGGACGTGATCTTCCGGACGGCGGACTTCGACCGCACGGTCGAGCCCACCGGCATCCGCGATCAGCTGCCGGCACCCGCCGGTATCCAGCGCGATTACGGCCGTGGCTTCTGGACGCAGCAGTGGCTGGGCCTCGTGCGGCTTGGGCGCGAACTGTTCGGCGCGCACTCGCCTGCCGCCTGAAGCGACCCGCTCGATGCTCAACATCGGCCTGGTCATCGTCGGCGACGAGATCCTGTCGGGCAAGCGGCAGGACAAGCATCTCGCCAAAGTCATCGAGCTGCTGAACGCGCGCGGCCTCGCACTCGCCTGGGCCGAGTACATGGGCGACGACCGCGATGCGCTGACTGCGCTGTATCGCCGTACCTTCGCACTGACGGCCGAGGGCGGCAGCGTGGTGTTCAGCTGCGGCGGCATCGGCTCCACGCCGGATGACCACACGCGGCAGGCCGCGGCGGCCGCGCTCGGCGTGCCGATCGTGCTGCATCCGGAGGCGGCCTTGCTGATCACCGAGCGCTGTGCAGCCATGGCGCGCGAGGGCCGCGGCAGCGCGGACATGAGCACCGCGGAGAATCGTCAGCGCCTGACCATGGGCGAGTTCCCGCAGGGCAGCTCGATCATCCCCAATCCCTTCAACCGCATTCCCGGCTTCAGCATCGCCGGCCACTGGTTCGTGCCCGGCTTTCCGGTGATGGCCTGGCCGATGATCGAGTGGGCCCTCGACACGCACTACCCGCAGCACTTCGGCAGCGCGGTCATCGCCGAGCGCTCGCTGGTGGTCTACGAGACAGCGGAGTCGTTGCTGGTGCCGCTGATGGTCGATGTGGAACTGCGCTACGCACCGGTGAAGGCCTTCAGCCTGCCATCGGTGGGCGACGGTGCCGACGGCCGCGTGCGGCGGCGGCATATCGAACTCGGGGTCAAGGGGCCGCCGGCGCTGGTGGCAGCCGCCTTCGACGCGCTGCGCGCCGGCGTGCGGGATCTCGGTGCCGAGTTCGACGACGCCGGCTGAGAAAGAAAGGCCCGGCTGGGCCGGGCCTCAAAGCACCACTGGAGGAGAACGGGGGTGTCTGGAGGGGATCCAGACAGTGGTGCCAAGGAGCAGGTGCATCGCAGCGATGCAAGGCGGCACCTTAGCGCTCACGGCCTGGACAGGCCTGTGAATATTCGGCGCGATCGCAGTGTCAGATCGGACACTGCCGATGTCCCACAATGAAACAGCGCGCGGGAAGCCGGGCTCAGCGCGCGGGAAGCCGGGCTTCCCACGCGCTGCGGAACTGCGCTGCGCCGCGGCTGCGGCGCGAAGCATGTGACGCGAAGTACTCAGGCGGCCTTGCGCTTCGACGGCGTCTTGACGGCGTCGTTGGCGGCAGCGGCGGCCTTCACCGTCGCGGCGGTCGCGGCAGAGACGTTCGACTCGGCGAAGTCGACGGCCTGCTTGGCAGCCTTGGAGAACGTGTCATACGCCGTGTTGGCGGCGGACAGCGCGTTCTTCAGCGCGGCAACGGCGGGCTCCGAACCGGCCGGCGCGTTCTTCGCGGCGAAGTCGATCAGCTGCGTGACCTTCTTGTTCGTCTCGGCGATCTGCGCTTCGACGATGCGCGACACTTCCGTGCCGGCGCCGTTGGCGATGCCATAGACGGTGCGCGAATAGCTGACGGCCTTTTCCAGCGTCGGTTGCGGCAGGGCCGAACCCAGCGCCAGGAATTCCTGGGCGTCCTTCGCCGACAGCAGCGCCTGCACGCGCTCGACGGACTCTTCCAGCGTCGCCTTGGCGGCGGCCATGTTGAGTTCCATCAGACGCTCAGTCGCGTCGAAAAAGGTCTGGCCCAGCGCGAACGCTGCGTCGAACTGGCCCTTCTGGATTTCGGTGAACTGCGCGGGGGTGGCGAACATCGTTGGCTCCTGAGTGTTCTTGCTGCGGTCGTGAATCGGGCTGTCCGGAGCCCGAAATCGGGGCGGATCCGGTTTGTAGTGCTGCACTGCACAAGGCGCATTGTGAGAGTGCAGAGCCGTGCTGTCAAGAACTTTTTGTGCGTCGCCGCATACCGCTGGATCGGTGGCCATTTAACACATTAAATCAATAATTTACGTCTCTGTGCAGAGGTTCATGGATAGGCAGATTTCAGCGAGTGGTTGTGCATCGCATCGGGGCGCTCAATGCGGTGCGCCGCCTACAATCGGTGCAATGCACCCCTCGACCACGGCACTGTGAACCGCAAGATGGAACCCGCGCGTCCACCCGCGAACGCATGGCTCACGGCCATGCCGATCGCCTTCGTGCTGCTGTGGGCGACCGGCTTCATCGTGGCGAAATACGCCGCACCGCACGCGCCGCCGCTGACCTTCCTGCTGTATCGCTTCGCCGGCGTCATCGTCGTGCTGCTGCCCATCGCCTGGCTGACGCGCGCACCGTGGCCGTCGACCACGCGCGCGTGGCGCGACACCGCCATCGCCGGCGTACTGCTGCAGGCGATGTACCTCGCCGGCGTGTGGGTGGCCATCGCGCAGGGCATGCCGGCGGGCGTGTCGTCGCTGCTCGTCGGCGCACAGCCGCTGCTGACGGCGTTGTTCGCCGCGACGGTCGGCGAACGCGTGACGCGCGTGCAATGGCTGGGATTCCTGCTGGGCATCGCGGGCGTTGCCATGGTGCTGTCCGACCGCCTCACGCTGCAGGGGGTCAGCGCGCCGGCGCTGGCGATCAACGTGCTGGCGCTGGTGGGCATCACGGCGGGAACGCTGTTCCAGAAGAAGCACGGTGCACTCGCGGATCTGCGCACGGCCAGCATCATCCAGTTCGGCGCATCGTTCCTGGTGCTGCTGCCGTTTGCACTGGCCTTCGAATCCGGCGTGGTGGATCACGCGGTCGAGTTCTGGGTGGCGCTGGTATGGTCGGTGGTCGCGCTGTCCGTGGTGGCCATCTCGATGCTGCTGGCTATGATCCGCCGCGGCCGTGCGACGCAGGTGGCGAGTCTCATGTACCTGACGCCAGTCGTCACGGCGCTTATGGCATGGCTGGCTTTCGGCGAGAGACTGGGCGCGGTCGCATGGAGCGGCATGGTGGTGACGATGGCCGGGGTGGCACTGGTGACGCGGCGCTTCACGACGGAGCGGCCGAAGTGAGAATGCCGACGTGAGCGAGCGCGAACCGCCGCATGCGCGGGCCGCCTACCGCCACTTCCATCGCATCGCGACGCGCTGGATGGACAACGACGCCTACGGCCACGTCAACAACGTCGTGTACTACTCGTACTTCGACACCGTGGTCAACGCCTACCTGATCGGCGCAGGTGTGCTGGATCCCCAGCGCAGCGCGGTCATCGGCCTGGTGGTCGAGACGCAGTGCCGCTATTTCAGCGACCTGGCATTTCCGCAGACGGTGCACGCCGGCCTGCGTGTCGCGCGCATCGGCAATTCCAGCGTGCGCTACGAAGTGGGCATCTTTGCCGACGACGACGACATTGCCTGTGCACAGGGACACTTCGTCCATGTGTATGTCGATGCGCAGTCGCGCCGCCCGGTGCCGCTGCCGGCCGATCTGCGCGCCGCCCTGCAGCGCATACACGCATGACCGACCGCGAAGACTCCGTCCTCGCGGGCACAGCAGGCGACGGGCAGGAAAGTCCGGCAGCCGAACCGCACGACCTGGTCGATCAGGCAATCCTCACGCGCCGCTCGGTGCGCGCGTTCCTGCCGCGGCCCGTTCCGCGCGCCCTCGTCGAGGAGATCCTCGCGATCGCTGCGCGCGCACCATCCGGCACGAACGTGCAGCCCTGGAAGGTCATCGTGCTGACCGGCGCGGCGCGCGAGCGGCTTTCGCGCGCCATCGTCGCCGCGGCCGACGATCCGGCGCAGCACGGCGTGGGCGAGACGCTGCGCTGGTATCCGGAGCGCTGGCCCGAGCCCTACCAGTCGCGGCGCCGCAAGCTGGGCTGGGACCTGTACGGTCTGCTCGGCATCGGGCGCGACGACACCTCGCGCATGCGGGACCAGCACCAGCGCAACTACCGTTTCTTCGATGCTCCCGTGGGCATGATCTTCGCCATGGACCGCGTGCTGGAACGCGGCAGCTGGCTGGACCTGGGCATGTTCATGCAGACGATCATGATCGCGGCCCGTGCGCGCGGGCTCGACACCTGTCCACAGGCGGCGTTCGCGCCATTCCACCGCGTCATCGAGCGCAACCTGTCCTTGTCCCCGGGCGAGATGGCGTTGTGCGGCATGGCGTTGGGCTATGCAGACCCGTCGCGAGTGGAGAACAACCTGCAGACGGAGCGCGAACCCGTTGCATCGTTTGCGCGCTTCATCGACGATGCCTGACGTGCCGTCGATCAGGGGATTAGGATGACTGAACGCATTGCAGTGCTGGCGGGCGACGGCATCGGCAGGGAAGTGATGCCCGAGGGGCTGCGCGTGCTGGACGCGGCGGCCCGCCGCTACGGGCTGGACCTGGCTTTCGAGGAACACGATTTCGCCAGCTGCGACTACCTGCAGCAGCATGGCTCGATGCTGCCGGAAGACTGGAAGCAGCGGCTCGAAGGCGTGAGCGCCATCTTCTTCGGCGCGGTGGGCTGGCCGGCGCTGGTGCCCGACCACGTGTCGCTGTGGGGCTCGCTGCTGAAATTCCGGCGCGAGTTCGACCAGTACGTGAACCTGCGGCCCGTGCGGCTGATGCCCGGCATCCATTCGCCGCTGGTCGACCGCCATGGCCAGCCGCGCCCGCCGGGTGCGATCGACATGATGATCGTGCGCGAGAACACCGAAGGCGAATACTCGTCGATCGGCGGCCGCATGTTCGAAGGTACCGAGCGCGAGGTCGTCGTGCAGGAAACGGTGATGACGCGCATCGGCATCGATCGCGTGCTCGCCTTCGCATTCGAACTCGCTGCGAAGCGTCCGCGCCGCCACCTGACGTCGGCCACCAAGAGCAATGGCATCTCGATCACGATGCCGTACTGGGACGAGCGTGTCGCGGCGATGGCCGCGCGCCATCCGCAGGTCGAGGTGCACAAGTTCCACATCGACATCCTGACCGCGCACTTCGTGCAGCGTCCCGAGTTCTTCGACGTGGTGGTGGCGTCGAATCTGTTCGGCGACATCCTGTCGGACCTGGGACCCGCCTGCACCGGCACCATCGGCATCGCGCCGTCGGCCAACCTCAACCCCGACCGGCGCTTTCCTTCGCTGTTCGAGCCGGTGCACGGTTCGGCGCCGGACATCGCCGGCCGCGGCATCGCCAATCCGATCGGGCAGATCTGGAGCGCCGCGCTGATGCTCGACTGGCTGGGGCACGACCGGGCGGCGGCCGCCGTCATCGCCGCCATCGAGAAAGTGCTCGAGGCAGGCACGGCGCATGCCCCACTGACGCCCGACATCGGCGGGCGCGGTTCGACGACCGACCTCGGCAAGGCGATCGCCGACGCCATCTGAGCCGTGTGCGACGTCGGCGGTGCTTGGCAGACGTTCGCTCGCAAGCTAGATTGACGGCAACGGGCAGTCGTTGGAGGACCCACGCGGTAGCAGCCATGGGACTTGCGGACGCACTTTCCAGTACCGGCCAGCAAGCGATCGGCGAAGCTGCGCGTGAAGGGCTGAGGCGGGTGGCCGATGGCTGCCTGCGCAACGGCGGGCTGCCGCTGAAGATCGTGCTGCCGGATCGCTCGCAGATCGACTTCGGCGGCCCGGCGCGCGTCACGCTGCGGATCAACGACATGGCGCTGCTCGCCGAACTCGCAACGCCTTCGCTGGGCGTGCTCGGCGCGGCCTACGTCAGCGGCCGTCTCGACATCGAAGGCGACCTGCTCGAGGCACTGCCGCTGGGCGAGGGGCTGGTGGCGGCCGGAGGTTCGACCGTCACGCAGCGGCTGGTGCAGGCCTGGCGCCGCCATCGCCGCGGCGAGGACCGCTCGGCGATCCAGCACCACTACGACGTCGGCAACGATTTCTACGCGCTGTGGCTGGACGCGCAGATGGTCTATTCGTGCGCCTACTTCCGCGTCGGCGACGAAACCATCGACGCGGCTCAGATGGCGAAGCTCGACCACATCTGCCGCAAGCTGCGGCTGGCGCCGGGCGAGCGCTTCCTCGACGTGGGCTGCGGCTGGGGCGCGCTGATCATGCACGCGGCCCGTCACTACGGTGCGCGTGCCGTCCAGGCGACGCACGCGCGCGCGGCCGTGGCCTCGGCCTCGCGGACCGCGTCGACGTGCAGCTGGTCGACTATCGCGACCTGCCGAAGCGCTTTGGTGCCGATGCCTTCGACAAGGTGGCGAGCGTCGGCATGTTCGAGCACGTGGGCCTGCGCAACCTGCCCGAGTACTTCGGCGCCATCGCCGGTGTGCTGCGCGACCGAGGCTTCTTCCTCAATCACGGGCACCACGTCGGTCGTGATCGTCGACCGCGGCCGGTGGGCAGCGGCGTCAGCGAATTCATCGACCAGTACGTGTTCCCGCATCGGCGAGCTGCCGCACATGTACGTGGCGGCGCGCGAGATGTCGGCCGCGGGCTTCGAGGTGGCCGACGTCGAGTCGCTGCGGCCGCACTACGCGACCACGCTCGCGCACTGGTATCGACGCCCGCAGGCGCGCATGCCGAGGCGGCCAGGCTGGTCAGCGACGCGACGCTGCGGACCTGGCTCGTCTACCTGGCCGGCTGTTCGCGGCTGGCTTCGATCGCGGCTGGGTCAACATCTACCAGTTGCTCGGTTCAGGGCGCCAGCGCGCGCCGGGCCTGACGCAGTTTCCCCGCTGACGCGGGAGTGGATGTATCAGCGGGGTGAAACTGGATGCCCGCTTTCGCGGGTGTCGCCCTGCTGATGCTGTCATCCCCGCGAGTGGGATCCACCCCGAGGCTGGAATCACCGCAGCGGCGCCGCCGGCCGGTCTTCGGCTTCGTCACCGGCGGTTCAGCGTGCACGACGTGGCCGGCGGCGTTCGGGAACACGGGTGCGCCGCAGTCGTCGCAGTACTCGAGCGGGAAGCGAGTGCAGCACGACGCGCGTGACGCCGAATGCGCGCAGTGCCTTGTCGACCTCTTCCATCGTCTGCTCTTCGTCGTCGCCCAGCAGCGGCCACACCACGCCTTCGATGACGTCGTCATCGTCCGACGACTTCGCGAGCCCGATGCGCACTTCCGCGCCGGAATTGCCCTGCGGATCGTCGAACAGGCCCGCGGCCGCCGACAGCGTGCCCGGCGAGAAGTCGTAGGCAAGCTTAAGGAAGGCGATCGCTGCTTCCAGCGAGAACTCGCGCAGTTCGCGATCGGCGTAGCGCAGCGCGGAGTGGAACGCCGCCGGCGACAGCAACCGGAAGCGGCAACCGGTCAGCGCGGGCTGCAGCACGCCCGCCGCCTGTTCACGGAAGGCCGACAGCGCGCCGATCTTCGCATCGGGATCGACGCCCAGCTCCTGCCAGTGATAGAGCGGACCGCCCGCAGGCGCGGCGATCGCCGCGACCACGTAGCGCGTGTCGGCCAGCATCGCCACGGGCTCGCGCAGCTTCTTCGGATCGACATGCAGCACGAGGTTCTCGGCCGCGGCGTCGCCGAGCTGTTCAGCCATCCGGCGCACGTCGCTGAAGGCTTCCGGCAACTGGTCGATCGCAAACAGATAGTCGGCCAGCGCGATGCGCGCATCGCGTGCGACCAGATGCCCGGCCAGCTGCGCGCGCAGTCCATCGAGCGTGCCGGCGGCCAGCGTCGTCGCGGGCAGGCGGTAGCGCGACCACGCGAGCAGCGGCACCGCGATCAGCAGCACGTCATGCGGCTTGCCGTCGATCTCGATGCTGGTCGATTCCGCACAGCTCTCGGCGAGGTCGGCAAGGTCGTCGTAGGCGTGCTGGCTGCTGCGCGCCAGGTCGTCGAGCGCGGATTCGATCGCGTCGTCGCTGCGCCGGGCGAGCCGGTCGTTGATCAGTTCGATCAGGCGACGCTGCCACAGCTGGTCTTCCAGGCGGCTGCCGGATTCGGAGAGGCGGCGGGCCATCTTGGCCAGCGTATCGGCGTCGACCGATTGCCTGGCGCGGGTGCTGGCGCGATTGCGGCGCATGTAGGGAGTCCGTGCAGCGGATGCAAAGTTGGATTGCAATTATCGCATCGTGGCGGCGCGGGACGGCCTGGCACCGATGCGCGTGATGCGGGCGCGGCGATCGGGCTGCAGCGGGCGCGTGGCCGATTCGCGCTCGAGGTAGTTGACCAGTGCCTCGATGTCCAGCAGCGAGTCGCTGGCATCGCTCGCGTCGCGCAGCACGCGAAAGCCGTCGCCGCCACCGGCCAGGAAGTCGTTGACGGTGACGCGCACGCGCGCGTCGCTGTCGAGCGCGCGGCCGTCCAGCCGCAGCGAGTCGGCCACGATGCGCTGGCCGACCGGGCGCTGTGCATCCCATGCGTAGCTGAAACCCCGCGATGGCTGCAACATGCGGGCGCGCTCGGGTTTGCGGATGCTCCACTGCAGCTCCAGCAGCGCGCGCAACTGCGCGCCGGTCAGCGTCAGCGTCACCAGGCGATTGCCGAAGGGCTGCACCGCGTAGGCATCCGCGTAGGTCACCGCGCCGTCGTCGCGCCCCGGGCGCAGGTCGGTGCGGATGCCGCCTGGATTGGTGAAGGCGATCTGCGCGCCCTGCGCGCGCGTCGCGGCGAGTTGCGCGTCGGCGATCAGTCGTCCGAGCGCGTGATCGCCGCCGGCGGTGGCCTGGCGGTCGAAGCGCTCGGCGACGCGACCGATGGTGCGCGCGCCGATCGGCGCTGCGCGCTCGCGGTAGCGATCGACGAGCGCGGCGATCGCCGGGTCGGCGGCGAGGACAGGGTAGCGCGCGGCGAGCGCTGCGCTGCCGCGGCGCTGACCATTGGGCACGGGCTCGTTGCGCGCCGCGGTGCGCGATGCGATCACCTGGCCGCCGCGCTCGATCTGCAGATCCACCACCGACACCAGCCGGCCGAACGACGCTGCCTGGATCACGACGCGCTCGCCCACGCGGCAGTTGTAGGCGCGGTGCGTATGGCCCGACAGCACGACGGCGATCGACGGGTCGAGTTCGCGTTCGATGTCGAAGATCGCGCCGCGCGGATTGACGCAGTCGTTGATGCCGCCATCGGTGTCGCCGCCTTCGTGCACGATGGCGACGACGACCTGTGCGCCGCGTGCGCGCAGTGCCGCGGCGGCGGCGTTCAGCGCCGGCGCTTCGGCGGAGAAGCGCAGGTCGCGCACGCTGCCGGGCCGCACGATGCCGGGCGTGCTGCGGGTCACCGCACCGACGAAGCCCACCTTCACGCCGTCGAACTCGCGCACGATGCCGGGCGCAAAGAGCTCCGTGCCGTCGCGCCGGACGACATTCGACGCGACGAGGGGAAAGCGCGCGCCCGCGAATGGCGCGAGCGCACAGCTCAGGTGGAAGCGGTCGTCGTTCGCTGCGCAGCCGCCGCCGGCCAGCCTCAGCAGTTCGTCGGTGCCGTGATCGAACTCGTGGTTGCCGGTCACATTGAGCTCCAGCCCCATCGCGTTCATCACGTCGATGGTCGACTCGTCGTGGAACAGGCCCGAGATCAGCGGCGACGCACCGACCAGATCGCCGGCGGACACGAAGATGCTGTTCGGCACTTCGGCGCGGAGCTGCCGCACGCGGGTGGCGAGATACGCGGCGCCGCCGCTCGCCAGCGGCACCGTACGCGACGGGTCGAGCGGGTCGGCCACCTCGATGAGGTTGGCGGCGGGTTCGAGATGCCCGTGAAAGTCGTTGATCGCGATGATGCGCAACGTGAGCGGCGCGGCAGCCGGGGAGGGCTGCGCGGCGGACGCCTGCGTAGGCAATGCGCCGACGAAGACCGCGGCGGCAAGAGCGGCAGCGGCGCGCAGGGCGGGCAGAAGAAGCGGCATGGCGCGCAGCTTAGCGGGACGGTGACGTGCTCTGTTACAGTCAAGAGACGCGCGCTCCTTCCGTGCGGAATCCAGTGTCCACGATCGCTCCGGCGACCCCGCTGCGCCACGATGCCGAAGTCATCGGCCTGGTGGCGCTCGCGCACGGCACGTCGCACTTCTTCCACCTGCTGCTGCCGCCGTTGTTCCCATGGCTGATGCGCGATTTCTCGCTCAGCTACACGGAGGCCGGCGTGCTGATGACCGTGTTCTTCGTCGTCAGTGGCATCGGACAGGCGCTCGCGGGCTTCGTGGTCGACCGCATCGGGGCGCGACCGGTGATGTTCTTCGGCATCGCCACGCTCGCCACGTCGGGCATCGTGCTCGGCTTCGCGACCAGCTACGCGATGCTGCTGCTGGTCGCCGCCGTCGCGGGGCTGGGCAATTGCGTGTTCCATCCGGCCGACTTCACGCTGCTCAATCATCGCGTGACGCCCACGCGGCTGGGCCACGCGTTCTCCGTTCACGGGCTGTCGGGCAATCTCGGCTGGGCGATCGCTCCGATGTTCATGGCGGGCATGGCGGCCACGTGGGGGTGGCATGTCGCAGGGTTCGCGGCCGCCGCCGTCGGTTTCAGCGTGCTGACGGTGCTGGTCATCCGGCGCGGCGCGCTCAGTGCAGCCGCACGAACGGTCGTCGTGCAGCCCGATGCGGCGGCGACCGACCCTGTCGCGCAACGGCAGTTCGGCTTCCTCGGTTCGGGCGCGGTGTGGCTGTGCTTCTTCTTTTTCCTGCTGACCACCGGTGCGGTGGGAATCCTGCAGACCTATGCGCCGGCCATCCTCAGCGAGGTCTACCGGGTGACACTGGTGTTTGCCACCGGCAGCCTGACCGCGTACCTGCTCGGTGGTGCGGCCGGCATGGTCCTCGGCGGCTTTCTGGCCGCGCGCAGCGAGAACAACGAACGGCTGATCGCTGCGGCGCTCGGGCTGTCGGCGACGACGGCCGTCGCCCTGGCCACCGGCGCAGTGGCCGTGTGGATGCTGCTGCCATTGATGGTGGTGCTGGGCTTCGGTGTCGGTGTCGCCGGCCCCAATCGTGACCTGCTGGTGCGACGTGCCGCGACCGGCCGCTTCGGCAAGCGCGCGTACGGCCGCGTCTACGGATTCGTCTATTCGGGCGCGGATGCGGGGTTCGCCACCGCGCCGCTGCTCTTCGGCCCGCTGCTCGACCGCGGCCAGTTCAGCGCGGCACTGGTCGCAGTAGCCGTGCTGCAGGTCGCGGCGCTGACGACGGCCTGGCGCGTCGGCGGCGCCGCCCGGGCGGTGCGTCCGCAGCAGGGCCACGCCTAGCGCGGAGCGCGCGCTTCCCCGTCGCGCGTTGCGCGCCGGCGCACCCTGACTTTTTCAGATCACGCGGGGCATGCCACATCGTGGAAGATGGGCCGTGCGCAGCAGCATTGACTGTTTCATCCATGACAATGAATTTCCGCATCGCGGAGTATGACGCGTAAGTATTTGAAATAAAAACTTTAACAATTTGGTCTTATAAAAGTTATACGTCTTGCTGCAGCGCGCGACGCGCGTACAGTTCAAACCGTCCTTGGGCTGTTCCCGGGACCCGAATGGGTGGCCTTCAACGTGGGAGAAGTCGATGTCGGCTCGTGAACTGGAAGCGCAGCGGTTGCAGAAGGATTGGAACGAAAGCCCCCGCTGGAAGGGCGTCAAGCGCGGTTACACGGCGGAAGACGTCGTGCGCCTGCGGGGCTCGGTCGCCGTCGAGCACACGTTGGCGAAGCGCGGCGCCGAGAAGCTGTGGCGTTCGATCAGCGACGAGCCCTTCGTCAATGCGCTGGGCGCGCTGACCGGCAACCAGGCGATGCAGCAGGTCAAGGCCGGGTTGAAGGCCATCTACCTGTCGGGCTGGCAGGTCGCGGGCGACGCCAACCTCGCGGGCGAGATGTATCCGGACCAGTCGCTGTACCCCGCGAACTCCGTTCCGGCCGTCGTCCGTCGCATCAACAACACCTTCACGCGCGCCGACCAGATCCAGTGGATGGAAGGCAAGAACCCGAACGACGCCGGTTACATCGACTACTTCGCGCCGATCGTCGCGGACGCGGAAGCGGGCTTCGGCGGCGTGCTCAACGCCTTCGAACTGATGAAGTCGATGATCGAGGCGGGTGCCGCCGGCGTGCACTTCGAAGACCAGCTCGCGTCGGTGAAGAAGTGCGGTCACATGGGCGGCAAGGTGCTGGTGCCGACTCGTGAGGCCTGCGAGAAGCTCAATGCCGCGCGCCTTGCAGCCGACGTGATGGGCACGCCCACCCTGGTGATCGCCCGCACCGACGCCGAAGCCGCCGACCTGCTGACCAGCGACATCGATGACAACGACAAGCCTTTCTGCACCGGTGAGCGCACCATGGAGGGCTTCTTCCGCGTGCGCAACGGCCTGGAACAGTCCATCAGCCGTGCCATTGCCTATGCCGAGTATGCCGACCTGGTGTGGTGTGAAACCGGCAAGCCCGACCTGGCCTTTGCCAAGAAGTTCGCCGAAGCCGTGCATGCCAAGCATCCGGGCAAGATGCTGGCCTACAACTGCTCGCCGAGCTTCAACTGGAAGAAGAACCTGGACGACTCCACGATCGCCAAGTTCCAGAAGGAACTCGGCGCCATGGGCTACAAGTTCCAGTTCATCACGCTGGCCGGCTTCCACAGCCTGAACTACTCGATGTTCAACCTGGCCTACGGCTATGCGCGCAACAACATGAGCGCCTTCGTCGAGCTGCAGGAGGCCGAGTTCGCCGCTGCCGAGAAGGGCTTCACCGCCGTGAAGCACCAGCGCGAGGTCGGCACCGGCTACTTCGACGCCGTGACCCAGACCATCCAGGGCGGCCAGTCGTCGACCACCGCACTGCACGGCTCCACCGAGGACGAGCAGTTCTTCGACGGCAAGAAGGCGGCCTGATCCCCGGGCCACTGTGGTCAAAAAGCCCGTCGGCTCGGCCGGCGGGCTTTTTTGTTGGCCGGATTCGTCGTAGAGTTCGGGGGTGGCCTGCATTTCCGGCAGTACCGAAGGAGACGCCATGAGCGAGGGAACCGTAGCTTTCAGCCGCCAGCCATGCCCGGACTGTCAGGGGACAGGCGAGCTGCGCATCGAAAGCGAGAACATCAACGAGAACTTCGAGGTCGAGAAACAGACCGTCATCACCCAGTGCCCGCGCTGCAATGGCCTGGGTTTCCTCATGGGCGCGCAGGGTGGGGCAAACGGCTAGAATCGATGGCTTACCGAATCACAAGAGCGAGAAAGGCATCCTGGTTATGACACCGCGAACTACACCGGCAGGTTTCCGCCGCCCCTTGGGGCGCTAGTTCGCGCATGCCAGAAGCGCCGGAGTCCCCGGTGCCTTCTCCCCCGAAAAGCGCGGCCTGATCCGCGCTTTTTTCATGTCTCATCCCGATTCATCCTCATGATCCAGATCACGCTTCCCGACGGTTCCCAACGCGAGTATCCCGGCCCCATCACGGTGGCCGAGGTGGCTGCCTCCATTGGCTCGGGCCTGGCCAAGGCGGCGCTTGCCGGCAAGGTCAACGGCAAGGTTGTCGACACCTCGTTCACCATTGCCGAGAACAGCCCGGTGTCGATCATCACGGCCAAGGACGCCGACGGCCTGGAGGTGATCCGGCACTCCACCGCCCACTTGCTCGCCTACGCCGTGAAGGAGCTGTTCCCCGAGGCGCAGGTCACGATCGGCCCGGTCATCGAGAACGGCTTCTACTACGACTTCGCCTACAAGCGGCCGTTCACGCCCGAAGACCTCGTGGCCATCGAAAGGCGCATGACGGAACTGGCGGCCAAGGACGAGCCCGTGACGCGGCGCGTGCTGCCGCGTGACGAGGCCGTGGCCTATTTCAAGAGCATCGGCGAGCACTACAAGGCCGAGATCATTGCCAGCATTCCTTCCAACGAAGAGGTCTCGCTGTACCGCGAAGGCGGCTTCGAGGACCTGTGCCGCGGCCCCCTCGTGCCCAGCAAGGGCATGCTGAAGTTCTTCTAGCTCATGTAGGTGGCGGGCGCCTTCTGGCGCGGAGACCAGCGCTAGGAGATGCTGCAGCGCGTCTATGGCTCGGCGTGGGCGTCGATG
>JBGAIO010000138.1:0-4046 GCA_044225415.1 Burkholderiaceae bacterium
GCACGATCGTGAAACCCTGCAGGCGCAGCGCTGACAGCAGTTGCTCGAAGGCCTGCTGGCGTGTGACCGGGCGCTCGGTGGACAGCGAGATCGTGCCCTTGACGCGCGGGTCGATGACGAAGGTACGGCCAGTGTACTGGCCGATCGCGCGCACCACTGCGTCGATGTCGGCGTTGACGAAGTTCAGCATCACGCTGTCGTTGCCATTGCCATTGCCATTGCCATTGCCATTGCCGTTGCTGGCGGGCGGCGTCACGACGGACGCGGTGCCCGGGCGCGTACCCGCCGCGGCCTGCGTGGTCGACGGCGCCGGTGCGGGCGCTGCTTCGGCGGCGTCGCTGGCCGCGCGGGCCGTAGCGCGCTGCTGCGAGCGGTTTGCCTGGGCAAGGGCCGGTGCCGGCGGCAGTGCGATCAGCAGCGCGCACGCCAGTGCCAGCCAGCGTGCAGGCTGCGAGGTGCGCAGCATGTGTGGAGCACGCACGGACCGTGAGTCCGTCCCTGCGCGCTGATGGAGTCGCCCGCTCGTCATGTCACCCGCCGAAATTCAGGAGGGCCCCATCGCCATCGCGCCGGCCAATCAGCGAGATGAGGCCTGTCAGTTGTGCTCTCACACCGGGATCGGTGCCCGGCAGCGCCTGCGCGCGGCCGGTGAAACGTAAGCGCCCACCCTCCGGGATTGTGCCATTCCCCTTGAGCTCGAGGGGACCGGAAATGGTGAGCAATTCCAGCTGTGTTCCGGGCCAGAGGCCGTTGGTGTTCAGCCGGTAGTGACCCATCGGGGAGACCGGCGTCAGCGCGCTCGATGCGTATTGCCACTCCGCGATGAGATTCGTGCCTTCCATGCGGCGCGGCGCGAACGCGAGCCGGTCCCATGAAAGCGTCAGGATGCCGCCAGGCCGCAGCGTGTTCCACGGGGCGCCCAGTCCTACCAGCAGCGACGCCGGCAGCCGCACCGTCGTGGCGCCGAGTTCCGTGCTGCCGCCGCCCAGCGGTGCGCGGATGCGCAGCGGCTGCGTCAGCGCCGACGGATGCGTCAGTGTCAGGTCGACCTGCGCTGCGAGCAGCGCCCACGGACTGAGGGTCCAGGACAGCCGCTCCGGCAGGCTGGCGCGCGCTGCACCCGGCTCGTCGCCCGACGCCAGCACCAGGATCGCCGAGCCGTTCCACAGCGTGCCGCGCGCATCGGCGAGGTCCATGCGGCCGCCACTGCCTGAGCGCAGCGCGCCCGCCGCCCACTGCGCCGGCGCGATCACCGCCACCGTCACCGCGAGCACCAGCACCGCGGCCACCGCGTACAGCAACAGGCGCACGGTGCGCGTCATGGTCATCGTGCGTCGCATCCATCGTGTCGTGTGCCGGCCGCCGTCATTTGCGTGCCAGCCGCAGCGCCAGCTCGGCATCGACGTTGCCGGGATTCGCCGGCTTGCCGTTGACCACCACCGACGTCGTGCGTGCGCCGAGCTCGCGCTCGATGCCCGCGAGCCACGTGGCCCACACGCCGAAGGGTACGTCGGTGAACGTGAGCTGCATGTCGCCGTCGGTGAGCGGCACGACGCGCGCGGCCTTCAGGCCGGAGCGCTTCAGCGAAGCCTCGATCGCACCGCGCACTTCGTCCGCCGACACGGTCGCGGCCTGCGGCTTGCCGCGCAGCACCTTCACCTCGGCGAGCAGCGATTCGACCTCGGCGGCCTGCGCGCGCTGCTGCGGCAGCGAACGCTCGAGGCGGCGGATGCCGGTGAACGCAGGCTCGATCAGCAGCAGGTACAGCACGGCGATCACCAGCAGCAGGCCGCCGCCGACGAGGATCGCGCGCTCCCGCGGAGCGCGCTCGAGCCAGAACTGTTTGAGCCTGTCCATCTAGGACCCCGCCGGCGTCACGCGCGCCGTTCCGTCGGCTTCGAAGCGGATCGCCAGCCCCTGTTGCACGCCGGCGGAGCGCAACGTGTTCTGGAACGCCGGGTTGTCGGCCATGCCGCCCTTGAAGCGCACCTTCAGCGCGCCGTCGCGGTACTCGACGCCGTTCACGCTGCCGATCGGCGCGATGCTCATCAGCTGCGCAACGCGGGCATTGAGCACGGAGAAGTCGTTCGCCGACGGCAGCCCGGCGCGCGCACGCAGATCGGCGAGCTGCCGCTTGGTCTGCAGCACCGGATCGACGACCGCTGTCGTCTCCGGGAAACTCGTGCGGAACGAGTTCTCCATCTGCTGCTTCAGCGAGCGCGATTCGTTCTCGAGCTTCAGCCAGTAGATGTTCATGCCGCCGATCGCGACGAGCGCGGCGATGCCCAGCCAGACGGCAGGCGCCTTGAGCGCAGCGCCACGCAGTCCCGCTGCACGGCCGGCGAGCGGCATGATCGCGCCGAGCATGCCGCTCGGTGCGAAGCTGCCCTGCAGCAGGTTCACGGCCATCGATGCGCTCGACGCATCGGGCTGGCCCGCCATGACCTCGACCGGCACGCCGAGCGTCTCGCCGTAGCGGGCGATGCGATGCGCGTCGCGGCCCCAGGCTTGGATGCGCTTGATGCCGAGCTGGCGAACGGCCAGTGCGAAGGCCGCAGGCAGTTCGTCGCCGAGCGTGAAGCTGAAGCCGTCGTGCGTCGCCGAGCGCGCCACGCCTCGGCCGCGTTCGGCGCGCACCGACAGCAGGCCGGCCGACGGCGCGGGCAGGGTGTAGATCTCGCTGTAGGCCGCGCGTACGCGGTACCCCGCCTCGGCACAGGCATCGAGCGCGCGCGTCAGCACGCCCCTGTCGATGACGGCCACCGGCATGCGCGGTTGCGCGGCGATGGTCGTCGTGCCGGAGCCCCCGCGCGGCGTGTTGAACGCGAAGTGGCAGTCGGTGGCATCCGCCAGCAGGCGATCCTCCAGCATGTTCGGCAACGCCAGGCGCAGCTTGCCTTCGGACAGCTTCGGCGGCTCGATGGCCGTGACGAACACGTCCGACGGATCGAACACCAGGTCGATGGCACTGGCCTTCGGCAGCAGCGCGATCGGGGTCTCGCCGCTGGCACCGCCCGGCGACACAAAGCCCACAACGGTGCCAGTGCCAATCTGCCCCTTGGGCAGCGCGCGGCGGGGCGGCACGAACACGAGCAGACGCTGGACTGACTTTTCTTTCATGGGCGCTGGTTTGATCTCAGACGCGGATGCTAGATCTCACGAATCCACAGGACGTTGACCGGCTGCAAGCCTTGGCCGGGTGCGCCGCGCCGGACCAGCGCTTCCATGCGCGTCACGGCCCGGTCCAGTTTGACCTCGCCCCGCACGAAGAAAAAGCGCGAAGCGGTGGCGATATCGGCCTCACCTACGCCGTTTGCCTTGTTGCCGAGGCGGGTGCGTACCTCGCCGGTGTTGTTGAAGTACGAGAGCCGCTCGCGCTCGGCCACCAGCGCGCGGGCGTCCGACAGCGACAGTTCGGGCACGCGCGCAGCGATGACTTCGGGTCGCGCGGTGTTGACGTTGACCGGCGTGCGCTCGTCGAGCACGACGATGTAGGGCTCCAGGCGCTGCGCGGCTTCCGCGTCGATACCGCGGATCGAGATCAGGTCGTGCGGCAGCATCAGCGGGATCGGGCGCGGCTCGTCGTCGGACACCGCGGCGACGCTGCCGTCGGCCGACGGCGCCGGAGGAAAGGCGCGCAGCATGCGCTCGGCAACCAGGTCGGCCGTCTGCTCCGGCACGTCGAGCAGGCGGCACAGCCGGCGCAGCGCCTTCACTTCGGCTTCGACGATCTGGCCGTTGTCGATCAGGTTGCGCAGGTTCATGCGCGACTGCGCGTCTTCCATCGAACCGGCGATCGATGCCTGCGACGCCAGCACCGAGGTCTCGCCGAGCTGGTCGAGCCGCGTTTCTGCGAGCGGCTGCGCCCACGGTTCGGACAGCCCGTCGTAGCTGGAGCGGTTCGCGTCCTCGCGCAGGATCGCGCGGCCCCAGTCCAGCGCCCCGCGCAGCAGCAGGCGGCTCTGCGCCATCAGCTGCTGGTTCTCGATGGTCCGCAGCAGCACGAACTGGCGGTAGAACAGGCCGCTGACGATCAGCGTGGCGAG
>JBGAIO010000020.1:0-35617 GCA_044225415.1 Burkholderiaceae bacterium
CGCAGCAATCCAAGCGCTGCACCAATGGCCGTTTGTAGTACCGCAGTCCGCTTCCGCCTCGCCAGCAACGCTCAGCAGCACTCGACAAACGAAACAGATAAATCAAACTCCGCTTGCAAAGTGGGGAAGCCCTTGTAGTTGAAGGTAAGCGGCGTGCCGTAGGCACGTCCGCTCGAGTGATGGGATGGACTCCCCCCGGCGTTGTCTCGGCATCATCGAGCCAGCTGGCCTCATGTGGTGTGGGGTGTCAGCACAACGCTGCCGAGGGGAATCCGAGATGAATGCTACTGCTGCCTTTCCGGTTGTGGGAGTGGATCTTTCCAAGAACGTCTTCGAGCTGGCGATCGCCGACGACCAATGGCGCGTGATCGAGCGTGCGCGTCTGACGCGCAGCCAGTTCGAGCGCTGGTTTGCCAACCGCGCCGTGGGCCTGGTCGTCATGGAAGCGTGCGGCAGTGCCCATCACTGGGGCCGCTGGCTGACAGCGATGGGGATCGAGGTGCGCCTGCTGCCGGCCCGCTACGTGCGCGCCTATGTAAAGCGCAACAAGACGGACGCCGCCGACGCTGCCGCGCTGATCGAAGCGGTGCGCGCCGACGACCTGGCACCCGTCCGGATCAAGAGCATCGAGCAGCAGGCGCTGCAGGCCCTGCACCGATCGCGCAGCGCCTGGATGGCCACGCGCACCGCGCGCATCAACACGCTGCGTGGCTTCTGCCGCGAGTTCGGCATCGCCATCAGCCAGGGCAGCCGTCTGGGACTGGAGCAGATGGCGCGCCAGCTCGTCGACCCCGCCAGTGGCCTGCCCGCGCTGCTGCGGCCGACCATGCGGCTGCTGGTCGACGAGATCCGGCTGCTGGAGTCGCGCATCAGCCAGCTCGAGCGCGAACTCGCTCAGCTCGCCCGTCAGTCGCCCGCCTGCATGACCCTGCTGACGGTCCCGGGCGTGGGCCTGCTCACCGCCACCGCCATGGTCGCCGCCACCAGCGGCGAGGTGACGCACTTCAAGGACGCACGCCACTTCGCTTCGTGGTTCGGCCTGACACCGAAGGAAAGCTCCTCCGGCATGACGCGCCGGCTCGGTCGCATCTCCAAGCGCGGCGACCGCTACCTGCGCATGCTGCTCACCCACGGCGCCCGCAGCGTGCTGCGCGCAGCCACCGTCGCCGATCGCCAGGGCCGCCGCGTCGATGAGTTGCGCCGCTGGGCCCTCGGCGTGCAGAGTCGAACGCATCACAACCGCGCCACCTGCGCTCTGGCCAACAAGATGGCGCGCATCTGCTACGCCGTGCTGCGTGATCACGCCAACTACGGCGGCGTGCAGGTCGACCGCAAGATGCGCGCTACCTACGCGTTGCCGCACTGAAATCAACCTACTCAACCGATGAACCCACTCCGAGCCTTGCCCAGAGACTGATCGCCCATCATGGCATCCAGGGTCACCCCCGCACCGACTGACGCCGTTAACTCTTCCGGCGACTGCACGTCCGCCGCTTGCAGCGATTGGCGCTCCGGTGCTCGCAGCTTCCATGTCGGCACGGGCCGCACAGAGCCCACTCACGTTGCCGGATATACGACTGCAGGCTCAACCCAAATGCCACAACAATCGATCAGACTCTTTCTTCTCGGGGGGAGTCCATATACAACGAGTTAGGACGGGATTTCCTCATTTGAAGAGGGCAGCCCGATCTTCTGCCGGATAAAGTCTTTGAAGCAACCATCGAAGCGATCGACTAGTCCGGTCTCGTGATCCCACTCGCAGATACGAAAGGCCTCGTCAGTTAAGAAGCCCCATAAGTCTCCACCAATATCTCCTCCAAACAGAAGGAAAGCTTCGCGTGATGCATTCTCAACCGGACAAACGGAGAATGTCTCGTCAAAGAGAAACGGACCCGAGTAAATAGTGAAGTCCCCGCCGAATGCACTGCCGTATCCGATCTCAACTAGATAAGCGGCGTAGTCGTGCGGTAACCTTGGGAAGTGGCTTTGGAGATGCGCAGCCTCCTTCAGCGAAACATGCACGCGCTTTGATGACAAATAGCCGTGCCGTTTCTCCGCCATTTGAAGATGTGCGCTCTCTTGCTCGTACATTTGAGTCCTAACGCTAAGTTCAGCCGCGCCGTAGGCGTCGGCTCTGCAATGAAGAGTTAAGCGCCGACAGCTCGATCAATGCCGAGCGCACCTGGCTCGCCAACTGAGCACGCTCCTCAATCAACATTACTTCGCCCCGATGAGAGACAAACTCATCGCCCTTGTATCGCGGTACGACGTGGACGTGCATGTGCCATACATCTTGGCCGGCGGAAGGCTCATTGTTCTGGACGACCGTAACACCATCAGCACCTAGTCCTTGCTTAAGCGCCAACGATAGCCGACGCACCAAGCCGAACACCGAACTGATCATCTGTGGCGATGCGGCATATAGATTCTCCACATGCGCCCGCGGAAACACCAACAAGGAGCCTAGATTCTTTGGCTTTTGGTGCAAGGAAACTGCCACAACAACGTCGTCATCCGCGTACACCACAGCTTCGCGCTCAGCTCCGCTAGCGACTCGGCAAAGCGGACAGTCATAACCGGCAGGAGCATGCTGAATCATGAGGCGCTTAACTAGATTTAGTCGTTGAGTTGGGTGCAGGATAAGCCGGCGCTTGCAGGATAAGCTGGGCCGGCGCGATGAAGCTATTGCATTGATTCGACTTGGGAAAGCACCCTCTGAGCGTTGCAACGTAGCGTACTAACGGAAACACGCGCTCCGCGTCAGCCTTCGGCCATGCCGAGCGTCGCGGGAGGGGCCGTCCTACGCCGGCCAGCCCCTCCCCAGAAACTTGACCAGCTGCAGGCACGGATTCTGTGGCGCCCATAACTCCGGAAAGATCTCCAGCGGCGTGAAGCCCATCGCGTAGTAGTACTCGCGCGTCTCGGCATACGGCCAATGATCCTTGGTCATGGCGATCGTCTTGACCTGCAGGACTTCGACGCCGCGTGCGGCGAGCCAGGCTTCGGCGTGCTGCAGCAGGCGCCGGCCGTGTCCATGGCGCCGCGCGTCGGCCATGACGGCCATGCAGTGAATTTCCCACGCCTTCTGGAAGTGCTCGCGCAGGGTCAGGAAGCCTTCCAGCCGGCCTTCACGGCGAACCGCGAAGGTCGGCAGCCGGGCCGTGTCCGCGACATAGCGGACGAGGGCCTCTTCAATGCCGAACCAGGCCGGCAACGAGCGCAGGATCGCTTCGCATTCGTGCGACGCGTTCAGCTCGGGTCCGATGATGGGCGGCGCAGGTTCCAACTGGAGATCCGATCGAGTCGATTGAATCGCAACTCTAGTCGCTGCGGCCGGGCTTCGGCGATCAGCGAATCGGGCTGAAGATGCTGCTCACGCAGGCACGTGCAGTTCCAGGATCTCGTCGCCGTTCGCATCGAGGGTGCCGGTCGACACCCAGCCGAGGTGGCGATAGAAGCCGTGCGAGCGGGTCGAAGCGTCCGGCGAGCAGCCGAGGAACAGCCTCCGGTGGCCCGCTTCCACGAGGGTATCGACCATCAATTCCAGCAAGTGCCGCCCGTTGCCGCGGAACTCGTGTGTCGGCGACAACGCGAGCACGACGACTTCGCCGGATGCGCGGTCGCCGAAGCAATAGCCAGCGATCGCGCCGCCGTCGATGCAGACGAAGCCCGGCAACGCATGGCTTGCGATGTCTCGCGCCCACGTCGCGGCGGTGATGCCCGCGGCCGACAGGCGCTCCGCGCTGACGGCATTCTGCCGCGTGCGTCCGCGCAGAGCGATGCACGCGGGCACATCGTCGGGAACGGCCTGGCGGTAGTGCAATGCCATTGCGTGAGCGGATCGGATCGCGTCGATCGACGCGCGTCAGTCGAACGCGATCGTGTAGACCAGGTCCAGCGAGTTCGTGCTGCCCGCGCGCGCGATCACCGACAGTGCGCGCGTCAGCCGGTAGTTGAGCGCGACGAAGTACTCCGCGCCGGTCAGCGCCTGTTCGAACGACAGGTACAGATCGTCGTTGATGCGCTTGCTCACCGCCACGAAATCGACCGCGGCTGAACTGCTCGTCGATACTCCGCTGCTGCGCAGGCGTCCGGCAACCGTTTCGCGCGGCAGCAGCGAGCCGCTGCCCTGGCCCTGCGTCAGCGCGATCTGGTCGATGCCGAGGTTGCGCATCAGCCCGGCGCTGGCACTGTCGACCTGGCCGGCGAAGAGCGCGCCCGCGGCGGCGGACAGCATCGCGCGGTCGGTACCGTCGGCGGCGCCTGGCGGACGTCCCAGCACGAGCCAGTTGAGTTTCTCGGTGTCGGACATCGCCGGGTCCGAGTGCAGCCGCACCAGCGGCCGCTGCGCGGTGCCGCTGATGGCCACGCCCACTTCCACCGGCAGACCCGTGCGCACCGCCAGCACGTTCAATGACGGGTTGTCGATCGGGCCTGAGAAGGTGACGATGCCGCGCTCGATGCGCAGGCGCTGGCCGTAGTTGTTGAACACGCCATCCAACGCGTTGACGCTGCCTTCGGCGCGCAGCGCGGACGGTCGGCCGCTGACCTGCACCGCGCCGGCCAGGCGCGCCTGCAGGCCGGCGCCGTCGATGTAGAAGCGCTGCCCGAGGTTGCCCTGCACCGCGACGTTCACCGTCAGCGGCGGTGCCGCCACTTCCTGCGCGGCCTTCGCGCCGGGGCGTCGCACGACGACGTCGGTCGGCAGCGAACGGCCAGCGCGGATCTCGTCGAAATCGATGAACGCGCCGTCCACCGTCATGTTCGCGTACACCTCGGCGCTCTGCGGCGTCAGCGTGATGCCGCCGCGGCCGGATACCACCATCCAGCGATCCGCACGCTGCAGCACCGGCAGCTGCGTCGCCTGCACGCCGATGCTGCCGGCCAGCGTGGACAGCGCGAAGCGTCCGACGGCGCGCACCTCGAAGGGCTTGGTGTGGTCCAGGCCCTCGGTGGCGCGCGCATCGTGCGGCGCGACGCGCGGCGTGCCCGCGAAAGCCAGCTCGTTGATGACCAGCACGCCGTTGTCCAGCACGGCATCGAGCTGGCCGTTGTCGAGTCGCACCGCCTGGTCCACCCATGCCAGGCGTAGAGCGCTGCCCCGTATCGTTCCGGTCGACGTGGGTTCCGCGGGCGTGCCGCCGATCAGCGCGTCGATCTTGCCGTGACCGCCGGAACTGCACGCTGTCGCTGATCAGCAGGACCTGATCCAGCTCAGGTCGGGCAGATTCGCATCGACGGCGATGCGGAACGGCTGGTGCTGCGCCAGCAGATAGCCCTTGGTGTCGGAGGGATCGAGCCAGGCATCGATGTCCGCGTCGATGCTGCCCAGTGCGCGGCCGCGTACATAGGCATTGCCGGTGAGGCGGTTGTCCAGGATGTTGATGGCCGCGCCGACATCGCTGACGCCGATGGGGTCAGGCCGTCGATGCCGCTGTACACGCCGCCGGTGCGCTCGATGAAGGCGATGCCGCTCACCTTGTCGCTCCATTCCAGGCTCCAGCGGCCGGCCAGCGTCAGCGGCACGCGGTCGCCGGTGCCGGTGCGCACCACGCGTCGCGGCGCACGCGCGGCCGCATCCAGTGCCTGCGGCTGCAGGCCTTCGAAGACACCAGCGCTACGCCACCGGCCATCGACGTGCTTCCGCTCGACCTCGGAGAAGCGGGCACCGCGCAGACGGAAGCTGGCCGGGCCGAACTCCACCACGCCGGGTGCCAGCACCAGCGGCGCGGGTGCGCGCATCACCAGTTGCAACGGAGCGCCCACCTGGGCCGCGACCAGTGCGCCCCGCCACCATGATCCCGCAGGCCGCCGTTCAGCATGACGCGCAGCGGCTGTTCGCTGACCGTGGCGCCGGTGAGTTCGATGCTGGCATTGGACGTGGTGCCGCGCGCGAAAAGCTCCGCGCCCGCGATGGAACTGTCGGGGCCGCCGGGGCTGCGATGCCCGGCGAGTTCCAGCGCGACGGCGAGCGGTGCTTCGGGCGCAACGCCGGCGTGGCGAAGTTCGCGATGATGCTGGCGACGCGCGATGCCCGCCGGGCAGGGCGAGGTTGGCGGCGCCGGCGTTGCCGGTCACGCGCACCGCCTCCAGTTCGCCGCTGAACACCGCGTGCGCCTCGACGCGGCCGCCGTAGCCCGGCAGCAGCGGCGCGAGGTCCGGCGCCAGCAGGTCGACGCGCAGCTCGCGGCCTGCGCCGAGTCCGCCTTTGGCCGCGACCCACGCCGGGCCGGAGCGCAGGTCGGCATCGATGTCGAGTCGGCCGGCATCGAGCTGCAGCGTGCCCTGGCCCGTGATGGGTCGTCCCGCGATGCGGCTGTCGCTGAGTGCGAAGCGCGCCTGGCCGCGCCGCGTCGCGATCTGGCCTGATGCGTCGAGAGTGCCGTTCAGTCGTGTGTCCAGTCCCTTCACGAGCTGGCTCAGGTCCAGGTCGCCGAAGGTGCCGGCGAGGTTGCCTGCCTGCGGGGGGCTCAGCGCCAGGCGTCCGCGCAGTTGTGCACGGCCGCTGCCCAGGCGCAATTCGCCGCGCGACAGCTCCAGCAGATCGTCGCGCAGCGTGGCCGCGATCTCGGCGACGAGCGGCAGTCCGCTGAGGCTGCGGGCATCGCCGTCGAAACGATGCGTGCCGTCGGCCAGGCGATAGCGCAGCTGTCCGGCCGCATTGGTCGGCCGCAGCGCGGTGTGCAGCGTGGCCGCGTCGACGCCGTTGAACACGATGCGCGCGTCGATGCCGGCCGCATCGCTCCACTGGAAGCTGCCGCTCGCCGTGCCGCGCAGGCCTTCCACGTGGTCGACGACGATGTCCACGTCGGCTGCCGACCATGTCAGCGTGCCGCGTGCCGCGCGCACCGGCAGGCGCTGCCTGTCGAGCGGCCCCGGCGCGCTGTTGGTGAGCGCGATCGGGCCCGACAAGGCCCACCGCCCATCGGCGCGCGTCACGGGCTCGAAGCGCGCGTGGCCGCGCAGCTGCATGCCGGGCGTGCCGCTGAACCACAGCGCCGGGTCGAACGCGTCGATGGTCGCATTGAGTCGTCGCAGCGGCACGTCGCCGAAGGCGTCGATCTCGGCCGACACGTCGGCGCGCGCCGCATCGTCGTCCGCGTTGACGCCGACCTGCAGCGCGCGCAGCGGGCCGCGGGCCGTGACGGTCGCAGTGACGGCGCGGCCCTGCAGCTCGGTCGACAGCTTGAGGTCGACGCTCGTGTCGAACGGCGGCAGCGCATCCAGCCGCCCGCTGCCCGCCAGTCGCGTGCGATCGTGCGCGGCGCTCGCTCGCTCGACGACATAGCGTTGCGGGCCGATCCGGCCGGCGGCATCGACGTCGCGAAGGACGACAGGATGGCTGCCGCGCGCGCCCAGTGCGAGCTCCTGCACGTTGAGCTGACGCACGGTGAGCTCGACCGGCACGCCCAGCGTTGCCGGCACAACCGTGGGGCCTTCGCCGGGTGCCCACTCGACCTGCACGCGCTGCGCGGCGACGCGCTGCAGGTCGACGCGTGCCGACAGCGGTGCCCATTCACGCGGCTCGAGCTCGAGTCCGCCGACATGCAGCGACCAGTGCGGCTGGACGATGTTCAGGCTGCCGAAGCGCAGGCCGTCGCGCAGCGTGCCCTGCACGTCGGTGATGGCCACGCCGGGCACCAGCGCATTAACCGCCACGACGGCAAGGCGCAGGCCACTGGTCGTGGTCGCCATCCAGACGAGGATGCCGGCCAGGCCTGCGAGCAGCAGCAGCGCGGGGCCGAGCATCGCGGCGAGCGAGGTCAGCCACGGCGGACGCCGTGGACGCAGCGGCGTGGGCGGCGGCGTGGCTGCGGGCGCGGGCGCAGCGGTTGCGGGATCGGGCTCGTGCATGGATCGAAGGCTAGAACGCGATCGCGACGGAGAAGTGCACACGCACCTGGCTGTAGCGCTCGCCATAGGCGACGTCCAGTGCCAGCGGCCCGGCCGGTGTGCGCCAGCGCACGCCCAGTCCATAGCCCAGCGCGGGGTCCAGGTCGCCGAAGCGCGCGGCCGCATCGCCGGCGTCGACGAAGGCGGCGATGCCCCATTCGCCCTTCCAGCGCTGCGGCCAGTGCACGTACTCGATGGACGCCACCGCCAGCGCGCGGCCGCCGATGATGGCGCCGCCCTGTTCGACGCCCAGGCTCTCGAAGTCGTAACCGCGCACCGACAGCGAGCCGCCGGTGCGGAACAGGAATTTGTTGGGCACGGCATTCGTGGACTCGGCCTGCACCGCGCCGATCTGTCCGCGCAGGATCAGCGAGTCGTACTCGCCGATCGGGAAGTACTGGATGCCGCTCGCAAAGCCACGGAGGAACACGTCATCGATCGTCAATCCGCCCGCGCCGACGGAGCCTTGCAGCTGCAGCAGGTTGCCGCTGCGCGGGTTCGTGACGTCGTTCACGTTACGATGGATCCACGTGTAGGTGGTCGACAGCACGTCCAGCGTGATCGGCGGGTCGAGCGGCGTCTCGCGCCGCTCGTGTTCGAAGTTCACGGTCAGCTGCGTCTCGACGTTCTTGCCGTCGCGCGGGCCGTCGAGCCGCGAACGCGCGACGCCGAAGCCGTAGCGCGTGATCTGCAGGTTCTCGATGTCCGAGTTCTCGAACAAGGCGCCCACGCTGTTGCGCGCGCCGTTGCGGTCGGGCGGAAAGATCAGGTCGGAGTAGGCGTACTCGCCGGTCTGGTCGACGCGGAAGCCGGTCTGCAGGATGTACGGGCGGCCGAAGGTGATGGCCTGGCGGTACAGCGCCTCGATGTGCGCGCCGGTGTTGGTGGCGTAGCCCACGCCGGCCGAGAAGCGCCGCGTGCGTGCTTCGACGAGTTGCACGCGCAGCGGCGCGACGCCGTTGTCCGCGGCATCCAGGTCCGGCGTGACCACGACGCTGGAGAAGAAGCCCGTCTCCTGCAGACGTTGCTGGTACTCGAGCAGCAGCACGCGGTCGTAGGGCTGGTCGGCAGCGAAGGGATCGAAGCGGCGCACCAGCGCCGCATCGAAGCGCTCCAGCCCCTCGATCTTCAGTTCGCCGATGCGGTAGGCGGGGGCCGCTGTCCAGCACGATCTTGCAAGGCGGCCGTCGCGGCTTCCGCATCGACGTCCGCGTGGGAACCGACGATCAGCGCTGCGGCGAAGTCGCGCGCGCTGGCCGCCTGCACGAGCCGCGCCTTGGCCGTTTCCCATTCAGCGCTGCGGAACGCGCTGCCCACCGGCAGCAGCCAGTCATTGCGCAGATTTGCGGCGCGGGCGGCGAAAGCCGGATCCGCGAGCGCACCGCGGAACTCGATGCGCACGGCGCCCACACGAGTCAGCGGGCCGGTCTCGACCAGCAGCCGATAGCGCGGCTTTCGATCCGCCGCGGCTTCGCCGAGCTCGAAGCGCAGGCGAGGGCTGAAGTAGCCTTCGGTGGCGAGTGTCTCGGAGGCCGCGCGTTCGGCGCGGCGCAGTTCGCGTTCTTCGTCGGCTTCGTCGGCGTTGTCCGGCAGGCGGAAGCGCTGCAACGTGCTCTCCAGCGCCGTCGCCAGCGTGCCGCTGACGCCGGCGGCCGCGACCAGTCGCGTGCCCGCCTCGCCCGCTTCGGGCGCAGGCGCCGGTTCCGTGTCGGCCGGCCGTGCCGACGCGGCAGTCCGATCAGGCGCAGGCTGCAGCTGTGCCCACGCCGGGCCCGACATGCACAGGCACACGAGCAGGGCCGACGGGAGGAGGCGCACGATACGGAGCAGCAGACGGCCTGGGTGAGGTGGGCGGGCGCGATGGGGCCGGGTCACGGCAGCCGCAGAAACGCGTCGCCAGCGCCGTCCGATGCTAGCAAAGCGCTTGAAAAGCCCCGTGCTGCGCCATACCTAGTTTGGTAACGAAATCAGGGGGATCCATGCGGCTGGACAAGCTGACCACCAAATTCCAGGAAGCGCTGGGCGACGCGCAGTCGATCGCGGCGGGCCACGACAACTCCTACATCGAACCGGTGCACGTGCTGCTCGCCATGCTGCGGCAAAGCGACGCGGCCGCGCGTTCGCTGCTGCAGCGGGCCGGCACCAACGTCAACGCACTGACCGCCGCGCTCGACGCCGCGGTCAAGCGGCTGCCGCAGGTGTCCGGCGGTGACGGCCAGATCCAGGTCGGCCGCGACCTGCAGGCGCTGCTCAACGCCACCGACAAGGAAGCGCAGAAGCGCGGCGACTCGTACATCGCCAGCGAGATGTTCCTGCTCGCCGTTGCCGACGACAAGGGCGAGGCGGGGCGGCTCGCACGCGAGCACGGGCTGACGCGCAAGGCGCTCGAATCGGCGGTGGACGCCGTCCGGGGCGGCGCGCCGGTGGAAAACGCCGAGGCCGAAGGCCAGCGCGAAGCGCTGAAGAAATACACCATCGATCTCACCGAACGCGCGCAGCAGGGCAAGCTCGATCCGGTGATCGGCCGCGACGACGAGATCCGCCGCACCATCCAGATCCTGCAGCGGCGCACGAAGAACAACCCCGTGCTGATCGGCGAACCCGGGGTCGGCAAGACTGCGATCGTCGAGGGGCTCGCGCAGCGCATCGTCAACGAGGAAGTGCCGGAGACGCTGAAGGGCAAGCGCGTCCTCGTGCTCGACATGGCGGGCCTGCTCGCGGGCGCGAAATACCGTGGAGAGTTCGAGGAACGGCTGAAGGCCGTGCTGAAGGAAGTCGCGGCCGAAGCGGGCCGCATCATTCTCTTCATCGACGAACTGCACACGATGGTCGGCGCCGGCAAGGCCGAGGGCGCGATCGACGCCGGCAACATGCTGAAGCCCGCGCTCGCCCGCGGCGAACTGCACTGCATCGCGCGACGACGCTCGACGAGTACCGCAAGTACATCGAGAAGGACGCCGCGCTCGAGCGCCGCTTCCAGAAGGTGCTGGTCGACGAGCCGAGCGTGGAGGCGACCATCGCGATCCTGCGCGGCCTGCAGGAGCGCTACGAGATCCACCACGGCGTCGAGATCACCGACCCGGCGATCGTCGCGGCGGCCGAGCTGTCGGCGCGCTACATCACCGACCGCTTCCTGCCGGACAAGGCCATCGACCTGATCGACGAGGCGGCCGCGCGCATCAAGATGGAGATCGACTCGAAGCCCGAGTCGATGGACAAGCTCGACCGCCGGCTGATCCAGCTGAAGATCGAGCGCGAGGCGGTCAAGAAGGAGAAGGACGAAGCCTCCCGCAAGCGCCTCGACCACATCGAGGAGGAGATCGCGCGCCTGTCGCGCGAGTACGCCGACCTCGAGGAAGTGTGGAAGGCCGAGAAGGCCGCCGTGCAGGGCACGCAGCACATCAAGGAAGAGATCGACAAGCTGCGCCTGCAGATGGAGGACCTGAAGCGCAAGGGCCAGTACGACAAGCTCGCCGAGATCCAGTACGGCAAGCTGCCGCAACTCGAGCAGCAGCTGAAGGCCGCCGAGAAGGCTGAGACACCCAAGGGCAAGCCGCACCTGCTGCGTACGCAGGTCGGCGCCGAGGAGATCGCCGAGGTCGTATCGCGCGCCACCGGCATCCCGGTCAGCAAGATGATGCAGGGCGAGCGCGAGAAGTTGCTGAAGATGGAGAGCTTCCTGCACAAGCGCGTGGTCGGCCAGGACGAGGCGGTGACGCTGGTGTCCGACGCGATCCGTCGCTCGCGCGCAGGGCTCGCGGATCCGAACCGGCCCTACGGCTCGTTCCTGTTCCTCGGCCCTACGGGTGTGGGCAAGACGGAACTGACCAAGGCGCTGGCCGAGTTCCTGTTCGACAGCGAGGACGCGCTGATCCGCATCGACATGAGCGAATACATGGAGAAGCACTCGGTGTCGCGCATGATCGGCGCGCCGCCGGGGTATGTCGGCTATGACGAGGGCGGGGCGCTGACCGAGGCCGTGCGGCGCAAGCCCTACGCGGTGATCCTGTTCGACGAGGTCGAGAAGGCGCACCCGGACGTGTTCAACGTGCTGCTGCAGGTGCTCGACGACGGCCGCATGACCGACGGGCAGGGTCGCACGGTGGACTTCAAGAACACCGTCATTGTGATGACGTCGAACCTCGGTTCGCACGAGATCCAGCGCATGGCCGGGCAGGATCCCGCACTGATCAAGTCGACCGTCATGGGCGAGGTGCGCAAGCACTTCCGGCCGGAGTTCGTGAATCGCATCGACGAGATCGTCGTGTTCCACGCGCTCGACAATGCGCAGATCCAGTCGATCGCGAAGATCCAGCTCAAGCGGCTCGAGCAGCGCCTGGCGGCGCAGGACATGACGCTGACAGTCAGCGACGCGGCGCTCGCCGAAGTGGCCAAGGTGGGCTTCGATCCGCTCTACGGCGCGCGCCCGCTGAAGCGCGCGATCCAGCAGGAGATCGAGAACCCGGTCGCGAAGCTGGTGCTGGAAGGCCGCTACGGGCCGAAGGACGTGATCCCGGTGGACTTCAAGGACGGCAGGTTTGTGTTTGATCGCATCGTGCACTGACGGCCGGGCGACGCAGAGTCAAGGTGGATCCCCGCGAAAGCGGGGATCCATTCTGACTTCCGGGCGCTACTCCTCCGCCGTCGGATGAACCCCCTCGCGCTCGCCCGGCAGCCGCGTGGTCCAGCCGCTGCCATCCCTGCCGATGCGCAGCCCCACGTCGTAGAGGGCCGTCATGGCCGCGGGATCGAACAGTTCCTCGCCTGCCAGCGTCAGGTC
Organism: Burkholderiaceae bacterium; assembly: GCA_044225415.1. Lineage (GTDB taxonomy): Bacteria > Pseudomonadota > Gammaproteobacteria > Burkholderiales > Burkholderiaceae_F > JALORV01. Next base: position 12,674 of record JBGAIO010000020.1, read on the forward strand.
GTTGGGAATCGTCACCCAGTTGAAACGGCCCTGCTCGCGCACCGTGATCGTGTAGACGCGGAACAGGTCGCCGAGCACGGCCGAGCGTGCGGCGGTATCCAGCACTCGTGCCGAGATCGCGCCGACGTTGCGTGCAACAGGGGTCGTGTGCTCCGGCACCAGCTGGCCGTTGTGGATCACGTAGATGTCGTCGCGGCCCGGCGGGCTGCCGGCTGTCTGCCGCGCGCGGCGCGGACTCACTACTCCGCCGGTGAAGAAGACGTTGGCGATGACGGCGCCGTCGACGTGCATTTCGTCGTAGCGCCGGCCGTCCGCCTCGACATCGAAGAACACGGGCGGGAACACGACGGGAATCGACGCCGACGCGAGCATCACCTTGCGGAACAGCGCGACCTTGTCCGGATAGTCGGCCAGCGCGATCAGCCCCATGTTCCAGACCACGAAGCGCCGCGCGTCGAGGTCGACCGATCCGATGTACAGGCGCCGCCCCTCGCGATGCGCCTGTGCCACACGGGCCACGAAGGCCGCGTCCACGCTGGCCGCGATCATGCGGGCCAGCGGACCCGTGTCGGCCAGCGCCTCGCCGAACAGCGCCTGCATCAGCATGCTCGTGCGCGAGCCGGCCGCGAAGATGTCGCTGGACCGCGTCGTGGTGTAGACGAGCTGCAGCGTCTCGTCCTGGTCGGAGCCGATGAAGGCGAAAGGCGCGATCAGCGCGCCGGTGGAAATGCCGGTGACGATCTTGAACACCGGCCGCTTGCCGGTCTGTGACCAGCCGGACAGCAGGCCTGCGCCGAAGGCGCCGTTCGCGCCGCCGCCCGAGACCAGCAGATGCGAATAGCGGACAGTGCCGTCGGGCTGCAGCGGGAAAACGGCGCGCGATTCCTGCCGGTACGACTCGACCAGGTCCTCCTGCGTATGGGTACGCGGCTGTCCGGCGAAGGACCGCACATACGGCAGCCCGGGAATGGTTGCCGCGCTGATCAGTTCCGCGGGGACAGGGTTGCGCACGAGCGAGCCGCAAGCGGCGAGGCAGGCGAGCGCGCTGATGCCCAGCGCCCGCCGCGCGACGGCCCACGTATTTGATTGGGCGCAACTCTCATGCCGCGGTGCCTTTCGCATAACGGTGTACACAACCCCTGTGTTTTGAGTTCGAATGGTCGAAAGCTAGAATCCGTCGCGCGTTCGATGAAGTCAAGCACGGAAGTCGAATCCGAGCGCAACGCCATCCAGCACGGCCACCCGGCGGTGGTGATCAAGAACTCGATGCCATCCAGAGGTTCTCCGATGTCCAGCTCGCTCACCACCGACGCCGTTCGCGGCAACTTGCGCGTGCCTGCCGCCGCCATTGCGCTCGCGGCATTGATGATGGCGACCGGCTGCCGCCAGGCGGCTGTCGCGCCGCCGCCCGACATCCGCCAGGTGCGCTTCCTCAAGGTGGAAATGTTCCCGGGTGGGCAGGAAGTCTCGTTGACCGGCAACGTGCAGCCGCAGACCGAAGTGAATCTCGCGTTCCGTATCGACGGCCGGGTGACCGAACGGCGCGTCGACGTGGGACAGCGCGTCAAGGCGGGGCAGCTGCTGGCCGTGCTGAATCCCGACAATGAGGAAAGCGCGGTGCAGGGCCAGCGCGCCAACGTCGCGGCAGCCCGCGCCCAGATGATCGAGGCACGCAACAATTACGAGCGCCACAAGGAACTGCTGGCACAGAACTTCATCTCCAAGGCGCGTTTCGACCAGGTGGCGGCCGAGTTCACGGCCGCCCAGTCCCGGCTGACCGCGGCACAGTCGCAGCTCGACATCGCCGGCAACCGTCTGGGCTACACGCGGCTGGTCGCCGATGGTCCGGGCACCGTGACCGCGGTGGGCGCCGAAGTGGGCGAGGTCGTGCAGCCCGGCCGCATGATCGTGCAACTCGCGCGTGAGGACGGGCGCGATGCCGTCTTTGCAGTGCCTCCGCGCATCAAGGATGCCGCACCGGCCAACCCGGATATCCTGGTTGTGCTGACCTCCGATCCCAAGGTGCAGGCCAAGGGCAAGGTGCGCGAGGTCTCGCCGCGCGCCGATCCGGCCACCGGTACGTTCGCCGTGCGCGTCGGACTCATCGACCCGCCGGCCGCGATGCGTCTGGGCTCGACGATCACCGGCCGCATGAAGATCGGCGGCGAGGCCGGCATCCCGGTGCCGGTGTCCGCGCTGACGCGCGACGGCGGCAAGCCGGCCGTGTGGGTGGTCGATCCGGCCTCCAAGCAGGTCGCGCTGCGCGCGGTGGAAGTGCTGCGCAACGATCCGGCGAGTGCGCTGATCGGCGGCGGGCTGAAGGATGGCGACCTGGTCGTCACCGCAGGCGTGCAACTGCTGCGGCCCGGCCAGACCGTGCGCCTGCTCGAAGGCGCAAAGTGATCGGCCCGAATCTGTCCGAATGGGCGCTGTCGAAGCGCTCGTTCGTGATCTTCCTGATGCTGGTGGCCATCGTCGCCGGCGTGTCCGCGTTCATGAAGCTGGGCCGCGCGGAAGACCCGGTGTTCACCTTCCGCACGATGATCGTGCAGGCGCGCTGGCCCGGCGCCACGCAGGAAGAACTGCTCAAGCAGGTGACGGAGCGGCTCGAGCGGCGGCTGCAGGAAACGCGCTTCATCGACACGGTGCGCAGCTACACCACGCCGGGCGTGACCACGATCTTCGTCGACCTGAAGCAGTCGACCCCGCCCGACATCGTGCCGGACATCTGGTACGAAGTCCGCCGCAACATCGGCGACATGCGCCACACGCTGCCGCAGGGCGTGCAGGGACCGTTCTTCAACGACGACTTCGGCGCGACCTTCGGGATCATCTACGGCTTCACGGCGGACGGCTTCTCCAAGCGTGAACTGCGCGACTACGTCGAGGAGGTGCGCTCGAAGCTGCTCGCGGTGCCGGATGTCGAGAAGATCGAGCTGCTGGGCGAGCAGGAAGAGCAGATCTTCATCGAGTTCTCCACCGAGCGGCTGGCGGGTCTGGGACTCGACTACACGGCCATCGTCCGCGCACTGCAGGCGCAGAACCTGGTGCGGCCGTCCGGCGTCGTCGATTCGCCGCAGGAACGGGTCGGACTGCGCGTGTCCGGGGCGCTGGACAACGAGCGCGACATCGAGAACTTCAATTTCGTCGCCGATGGACGCATGGTGCGGCTGGGCGACATTGCCTCCGTGCGCCGGGGCTTCGCCGATCCGCCGCAGCCGATGTTCCGCGTCAACGGCACGGCGGCCATCGGCCTGGCCATCGCGATGCGTGACAACGGCGACATCCTGGCGCTGGGCGAGAACATCCGACGCGAAATGAAGTCGATCACGGCCGACCTGCCGCTGGGCATCGAGGCGACGCTGGTGGCCGACCAGGCGCACACCGTCGACACGGCGATCAACGAGTTCATCACCTCGCTGTGGCAGGCCATCCTCATCATCATGGCGTCGAGCTTCGTCGCGCTGGGCGTGCGGCCGGGTTCCGTGGTGGCGCTGGCGATTCCGCTGACGCTGGCCATCGTGTTCGTCGTGATGAGCGTCTTCGGCATCGACCTGCACCGCATTTCGCTGGGTGCCCTGATCATCGCGCTGACGCTGTTGGTCGACGATGCGATGACCACCATCGACGCGATGATCCGCCGGCTGGGCGCGGGCGACTCGATGGAGAAGGCCGCCACCTTCGCCTACAAGACGCTGGCCGCGCCGATGCTGATCGGCACGCTGGTGACCATCGCGGGCTTCGTGCCCATCGGCTTCGCGCGCAGCTCGGCGGGCGAGTACACGTTCGCGATCTTCGCGGTGGTGGCCATCTCGCTGATCGTGTCGTGGTTCGTCGCGGTCATCTTCGCGCCGCTGATCGGGCTGGCGATCCTGAAGCCGCCGAAGGACACCGCGAAGCAGCCCGAACCGGGCAGGGTGATCCGCGCCTACAGCAGCTTCCTGCAGGCGGCGATGCGTTTTCGCTGGATCACCATCGGGGTCACCATCGCAGCGTTCGCGGCGGCCGTCTTCCTGCTGCGTTTCGTGCCCAGCCAGTTCTTCCCGGCGTCCGACCGGCCCGAACTGCTGGTCGACCTGACGCTGCCGCAGAACTCGTCGATCTATGCGACCGATGCCACCACGAAGCGGCTCGAGGCCGAACTCGCCAAGGACGACGGCATCGACCACTGGAGCACCTACGTCGGCCGCGGCGCGATCCGCTTCTACCTGCCGCTGAATGCGCAGCTCGCCAATCCGTTCTTCGCGCAGCTGGTGGTGGTGGCCAAGGACGTGCACAACCGCGAACGCCTGCAGAAGAAGCTGGAAGCGCTGCTGGCCGAGCAGTTCCCCGAGGTGTCGTCGCGCGTGTCGCCGCTCGAACTGGGGCCGCCGGTGGGCTGGCCGCTGCAGTACCGCATCGTCGGCCCGGACATCGAGCAGGTGCGGCGCATCGCGATGGACGCGGCGCAGATCCTGGGCGCGGATGCGCGCACCCGCCTGGTGAACTTCGACTGGATGGAGCCGGGGCGCGAGATGCGCGTCACCATCGACCAGGACGAGGCACGCCGGCTGGGCGTGAGTTCGTCGTCCATCGCCAGCGTACTGAATGCGTCGGTGAGCGGGGCCACGGTGACGCAGGTGCGCGACGACATCTACCTGGTCAACGTCGTGGCCCGCGCGGTGGACGAGCAGCGTTCGTCGCTGACGGCGATCCGCAACCTGCAGGTGCCGCTGCCTGGCGGCCGCATCATCCCGCTGTCGCAGTTCGCGCGCTTCGACTACGACCAGGAATATCCGCTGATCTGGCGGCGCAACCGCGTGCCGACGCTGACCGTGCAGGCCGACGTGCAGCCCGGCGTACTGCCCGACGAAGTGGTGACGGCGCTGGCGCCGAAGTACGCGGAACTCAACGCGAAGCTGCCGCACGGCTATCGCATCGAGACCGGCGGCATCTTCGAGGAAAGCGCCGAGTCGCAGGCCTCGGTGGCCGCGGTGGTGCCGCTGATGATCCTGCTGATGCTGACGACGATGATGCTGCTGCTGGTCAGCTTCCGCCGGCTGGCGATGGTGGTGTCGCTGCTGCCGCTGGGGCTGATCGGCGTCGTGCTGGCGTTGCTGATTTCCGGGCGTCCGCTGGGCTTCGTCGCGATCCTCGGCATCCTGTCGCTGATGGGCATGATCGCCAAGAACGCGGTGATCCTGGTGGTGCAGATCGAATCGGATCGTGCCGAGGGCCGCAGCGTCAAGGAGGCCGTGCTCAGCTCCGCGACGGGGCGCATGCGGCCGATGATGCTGACCGCGATCTCCACGGTGCTGGGCCTGATCCCGATCGCGCCGACGGTGTTCTGGGGACCGATGGCCTTCGCCATCATGGGCGGTCTGCTGGTGGCGACGCTGCTGACGCTGGTGTTCCTGCCGGTGCTGTACGTCACCTTCATCAAGGACGACGCGGCCAAGGCACCCGCGCCGGCCGGGGCGGCAGCCTGACGCCCGAGGGCGCGGCGCATGAAGGCGATGTCGAGCGCCATGCCTGCAGCGACGGTGCCGGGCGGTTCGGATACGGCGCTGCGGCGGCTCGACATCCGCATCACGGATATCCAGCAGCTGTTCGATGCGATGGACGCGGCGCCGTTTCGTGAAGGCGACCTCGATCCCAAGCTCGTCGACTTCGTCGTCGGCTGGGCACGCGAACAGCCTCGCGCCGCACCGCTGCTGCTGGTGGTGCACGTGTCCGGTGGTCCGCCGGCGTCAGGCCAGGAACTGCTGCAGACCGCCGCACGCAACTACTTCAACCATCGGGCCGCGCGCGCCCGCAGTGAATTGCGGCAGCTGTTCCGCAACGGGCGGGTGTCACTGCTCGTCGGACTGGCCTTCATCGCGGCGGCCATCGGGGCCGGCGACGTGCTGGGCTCCATCATCGGGCGCGAGACCAGCCATGGGCGGTTCATCGTGGAGAGCATGAGCATCGGCTCCTGGGTCGCGCTGTGGCGGCCGATGGAGATCTTTCTCTACGACTGGTGGCCGATCGTCGGGCTGGCAAGGCTGTACGACCGTCTGGCCGGTGCCCGCGTCGAGTTGGTGAAGGACGTCACGATGCCGCTGGCGGCTATTGTCTGAACCATGAGTCCCTCTGATCGCGAAACGGCTGTCCCACGGACAAAGCCCATGGCGCTGTCCGTGCGAGCGGTTGCGCTCCTGGCGTTGTGGATCGTCCTGATGGGAGCGAAGCCCGGCGACCTGCTGATGGGCGTGCCGGTGGCCATCGTGGCCGCATGGCTCAGCGTGCGCCTGCTGCCGCCGGACATGCTCACGATCCGCCTGCTGCCGCTGCTGGCGCTGCTGCCGCGCTTCCTGTGGCAGTCGCTGGTGGCCGGCTGGGACGTCGCACGGCGCGCATTCGATCCTCGCCTGCCGCTGAGGCCGGGCCTGCTGACCTATCGCACCGGACTGCCGCCGGGTGCGCGGCGCAATGCGTTCACCGGTTACACCAGTCTGCTGCCCGGCACGGTCCCATGCGGTTCGGACACGGACGGTGTCGTGTATCACTGCCTCGACGTGAGCCAGCCGGTGCTCGAAGAACTGGCGCGCGAGGAAGAGCGCCTGGCGCGCATCTTCGTCGCGCAGACCGGGGCCGAAAGGGCTGTCGATGCCTGACTTCCTGCTGCTGGCCGCGGTGCTGGTGCTGCTCACCGTGGTGCTGGGGCTCGTGCGCATCCTGCGCGATCCGAGCAGCGCCAAGCGCATGATGGCCGTGCAGCTGACGGCGACCGGCGGCGTGGCGGTGCTGCTGCTGTTCGGCACGGCGAGCGCCACCGACGGCACCGTTGACGTCGCTCTGACGCTGGCCCTGCTGGCCGCTTTCGCGGCCATCGCTTTCGTCAAGAAAGGCGGGACCGACGAGGTCGCGCCCGCCGACGCGGACGGGACATCGACTTCGGCAGCATCCCGTCGCGTCGATGCAGGAGGCGCGGGATGAACCCGCTGCTGCATGCCGCCAGCATCGTGCTGATCGCCGGCGGCGTTCTGTTCTTCGTCGCGGGCACGGTGGGGCTGCTGCGCTTCCCCGACACGCTGACGCGGCTGCATGCGCTGACCAAGGCCGACAACCTCGGCATCGGACTGATCGTGCTGGGATTGCTGCCGCATGCCGCGGATGGTCGCGCGGCGTTGAAGCTGCTGGTGGTGTGGGCCCTGGTGCTGCTGGCGAGCGCCACCGTTTCGCAGCTGATCGGCCGCGTGGCGCGGGCCGAGGCCGCCGACAGGAAGCGGCAATGACCACCACGCTGGCAATCGACCTGTTCCTGGGTCTCGTGGTACTGGGCATCGCCGTCTTCACGCTGGGCACGCGCAGTGTGTACAGCGCGACGGTGGCCTTCGTCGGCTATGGCGTGGTCGTCTCGCTGGTCTGGGTGCGCCTGGCCGCGCCCGACATCGCGCTCACGGAGGCGGCCATCGGTGGTGGACTGACCAGCGTGCTGCTGCTGACGGCGGCCGCGCGTCTGCGCGCCTTCGAGCGCACGCCCGAAGCGCCGCCCTCGCTCGCGCTGCGCGTCGTCGCGGCGGTGTTGTCGCTGCTGGTGGCCAGCGGTCTTGCGCTGGCTGTGGTGACGTTGCCGGATCCTGCGCCGTCGCTGGCCGCGCAGGCGCGCGACAACGCGCCGGCGGTAGGCGTAGGCAACGCGGTCACCGCCACGCTGATGGCGTTCCGCGGCACGGACACCTTCCTGGAGAAAGTGGTGCTGGTGCTGGCGCTGATCGGCGTCTGGTCGCTGGCGCGCGATGACGACTGGGGCGGCCGGCCGGGTGCGCGACACCAGGCGGATCCGCGTGGGCCGCTGGCATTCTTCGCGCGGCTGCTGCCGCCGGTGGGGCTGGTGATCGGCACCTACCTGCTGTGGACCAGTGCCGATCATCCGGGCGGCGCGTTTCAGGGCGGCACCGCGCTGGCAGCCATGTGGCTGCTGGCGATCATGGCCCGCCTGGCCGACACGCCGGCCATCGCCGGTCGCGTGCTGCGACTGGGCGTGGTCATCGGGCCGGCGCTGTTCCTGGTCGTCGGGCTGGCCGGAGCCGGGTTCGGCGACGGCTTCCTCGCGTACCCGCCCGAGTTCGCCAAGCCGATCATCCTGCTCATCGAGATTCCGATGACGCTGACCATCGCGCTGGTGCTGACCCTGCTGATGGCGGGCGCGCCGGAGCGCGTGGGCGGCGCGGCCGCGGAGGATGGCGGCAAGGAGCCGTCGCGATGACGTCGGCGACGCTCTACGGGCTGGTCGGCGCGCTGCTGGTGGGACTGGGACTGTATGGCCTGGTCACGCAGCCGCACGTGCTGCGCAAGATCCTCGCCTTCAACGTGCTGGGCAACGGCGTGTTCCTGCTGTTCGGCGTGTTCGCGCGACGAGGCGCCGCCGCGGGCCTGGCGGCGGATCCGGTGCCGCAGGCGATGGTCATCACCGGACTGGTGGTCGCGTTCTCCGCCACGGCGCTGGCAGTCGCACTGCTGCTGCGCTATCACGCTGCCAGCGGCTCGGCGTCGCTGGCCTCGGCGCCCGACGTGCCGCCGCAGCCATGAGCGCACGACACCGCAGCCCCGGGCAAGCTCGCGCCGCAGCGCGGAGCGCGGAGGCACTCCATTGAGCACGCACCTGGCCACGGATGCGATGACCTCGCCGCACGGCGGACTGCTGGTGCTGGTACTGGTGCTGCCGATCGCCGCCCTGCTGATGTCGGTGCTGGCCGGCGGGCGCCACGTGCAGCGCATCGCGCTCGCCGCCGTGGCTCTCGGCGCGGTGCTGACCATTGTCGTGCTGCAGACGATGCTGTCGAGCGGCACCGCACTGGTGTACGTGCTCGGCGACTGGCCGCCGCCGCTGGGCATCGCACTGCGCGCCGACGGACTGTCGGCGGTGATGCTGGCGATGACCATGGTGGTGCTGGTCGCGGTCGCACTGTATGCGCGGGCGGATTTCGTCATGGAAGCCGGCGAGCGTCGTGCTCCCTTCGTGTTCTGGACGATGCTGCTCGCGATCTGGGCCGCGCTGAACGTCGTGTTCCTGTCCGGCGACATGTTCACGCTGTATGTGGCGCTCGAACTCGTCACCTTCGCGGCCGTGCCGCTGGTCGCCCTCGACGGCAAGCCGGAGACGCTGCAGGCGGCGTTGCGCTATCTGCTGTTCGCGCTGGCCGGCTCCGTGCTGTACCTGGTGGGCACCGGACTGATCTACGGCAGCTACGGCACGATGGACATCGCGCGGGTCGCACGGCAGATCGACGCGCAGCCCGCGGTGATCGCCGCCGTCGCGCTGATGACGGTCGGCTTGATGGCGAAGACGGCGCTGTTCCCCCTGCACCTGTGGCTGCCGCCGGCGCATGCCGGCGCGCCGGCGGCGGGCAGTGCGCTGCTGTCGGGCCTGGTGGTGAAGGGCTCCTTCTTCATTGTCGTGCGGCTGTGGCTCGATGCGTTTGCCGCGGTCATTACGCCAGGTGCCGCGCAACTGATCGCAGCCCTCGGTGCATGCGCCATCATCGCAGGCAGTGCCATCGCCCTGCAGCAGGCGCGGCTCAAGCTGATGATCGCGTACTCGACGGTGGCGCAGATCGGATACCTGTTCCTGATGTTCCCGCTGGTGCTGCTCGCCGTGACGCCGGACGCGGGCGCCGCGGCTCTGACGGGCGGCCTGCTGCAGGCCGTGTCGCACGCCACCGCCAAGGCGGCGATGTTCATGGCAGCGGGACTGATCTACGCGTCGCTGGGCCACGACCGCGTCAGTGAAGTCGCGGGCCTGGCGCGCGCGATGCCGATGACGGTCGCGGCCTTCGCGCTCGGCGGCTTCGCGCTGATTGGACTGCCGCCGTCGGCGGGCTTCGTCGCGAAGTGGCTGCTGGTGTCGTCGGCGCTCGATTCCGGACAGTGGTGGTGGGTGGCCGTGCTGGCGGTGGGCGGGCTGCTGACCGCGGTGTATGTCACGCAGGTGCTGGCGCGCATGCTGTCGCCCGCGCCGGACGGCGCGGTCTTCCGGCCGGTGGCGCGCAGCCGCGAGGCCGTCGTGCTGGCGCTGGCCGCGCTGTCGATGCTGCTGTCGCTGCTGGCCATCGCGCCGGTCGACATCGCCCATCTCGGCCGCGACCTCACGGCCATCGATCACGGAGTCGCGCGATGAGCGACGAGGGCCTGGTCGCCGTCGTGCTGCTGCTCGCTGCGCTGGGCGTGCCGCTGCTCATGCTGCTCGCGACCGTCGTGCGGCCGCTGCGCGAGCGCATGCTGGCGTGGCTGCCCGTCGCACCGTTGCCGGCGCTGCTGGCGGCGCTGTGGGCGCCGCGCGACGTCGCGTTCGCGCTGGACTTCACGCCGCGCGGCCTCGATGGCGGCTACATGCCGGCATTCGCGCTCGATCTGCCCGGTGCGCTGCTGCTCGGCGCCGGTGCGCTGCTGTTCAGCGTTGCCGGCGCAGGCGCTACGCGCGCACTGCGCGGCACGGCGCAGGCGTCGCGCTTCGCCGTGTGCTGGCTGATGGCGCTCGCCGGCTGCGTCGGCGTATTCGTCGCGGCCGACATGCCGCAGCTCTACCTGATGCTCGCGTTGATGACGGTCGGCGCGACCGGCCTGATCTTCCACGACCAGACGGCGGCGGCGCGGCGCGCGGCCGGCACTTACATCGGACTCGCGCTGCTCGGCGAAACGCTGCTGCTGATCGCGATGATCATGCTCGCGCAGCAGACGCCCGACGGCAGCCTGCTGATCCGCGACGCCGCAGCGGTGCTGCCGCACGCCGCGCAGCGCGACGTCATCGCCGCGCTGCTGATCGCGGGACTGGGGATCAAGGCCGGCCTGTTGCCGCTGCATGTCTGGATGCCGCTCGCGTATCCGGCTGCGCCGATTCCCGCGGCGGCGGTGCTGAGCGGCATCGTCGTCAAGGCCGCGATCATCGGCCTGATCCGTTTCCTGCCGGTCAGTGCGGGGCTCGCGCCGTGGGGCGAGGCACTGGCCATCGTCGGCATGGCCGGCGCGCTGTACGGCGTGCTGGTCGGCATCACGCAGCGCGATCCGAAGGTCGTGCTCGCGTACTCGAGCGTCAGCCAGATGGGATTCACCGTGGCCGTCATCGGCATGGGCATCCATCTCGGCGTCGAAGCCACGCTGGTGCTCGCCGCGTTCTATGCAATGCACCACGTGTTCGTGAAGGGCGCGATGTTCCTGCTGGTCGGCGTGGTGGCGGCGAGCGGTGTGCCGCAGGCACGCGGGCCGCTGGCGCTGGCATTGATCCTCGCGCTGGGCATGGGCGGACTGCCGTTGACCGGCGGCGCGGTCGCCAAGCTCGCCGTCAAGGATCCGCTGGGATCGGGATGGGCCGCGACCATCGGCTATGCATCGGCGGTCGGCACCACGCTGCTGATGCTGCACTTCATGCGCTGCATCCGGAGCGGGGCAGCGGACAGCGGCAATGCGCCGGCCTCACTGCGCTGGCCGTGGTGGATCGCCGGTGGTGCCGCGCTGCTCGCACCGTGGATCGTCTACGTCGCGCTGCCGGTGGGTCCGCTCGATGAACTGCTGAAGCCCGCGGCACTGTGGGCCAGCGCATGGCCGGTCGCGGTCGGCGCGGCGCTCGCGTACCTGCTGGCGCGCACCGGCAACCGGCTGCCGCGCATTCCGCCCGGCGACATCGCAGTCGTCCTCGATGCCGGGGCCGGACTGTTCGGGGACGGCGCACGCCGGCTGCGAGCAGCCGACACGGTGCTGCGCGAATGGGCCGTGGCCGGTGTGTCGCTGCTGGCGCTGGCAGTAGCCTTCCTGTGGCTGCTCGCCTGACGCAGCGCCGACGGACGGTAGCGACGGCGGCAGCCCGCCGTTCTTGAACGCGCACTGCGCGTGAACAGCCGCGCATTGCGCGGCGATATCGGCGCATCGGGCGCGCTGCGGAGGTCCGATAGTGCCATCCGCCATCTTCGCGGATCGCGCCATCATGCTTCGAACGACTCGCCACCTGCCGCTGCTGGCCGCGCTCGCGTGTGTGGCGGCCCCGGCCCTGCCCCAGCCGGTCTACAAGTGCGTTGCCGACAACGGCAAGGTCACGTACTCGCAGAACCCCTGCTACGGCGAGCAGTGGCATCGGCTCGGCGAAAAGGCACCGCAGTCGCGCAAGTCGTCCGAAACGACCGCACCGGTCATTCCACCCGCTGACGCGCCCGCCAACGCCATCGGCGCACGGCCTGCAGCGATGGCTGCACAGGCTGCCGCGCCGGTTGCACCGGCAGCAGCCGCTGCCGCCTCGACAACGGCGACGCGTCCCTGAACGCCGTCGACGGCGTCGCGGTCAGGCCGCGCTGGTCGTCCGTCCCCTGATTTCCTCGATCGCCGCTTCCGCCATCGCCGCGGCGAGCGCACCCTTCGCGTGGAACACGCGCGCCGCGCCGTCGTCGTGCAGCAGCTGCGCTTCCTCTTCATTGGCCGCGCGCACGACGATCGGAATGCCGGGGTTCAGGGCGCGCGCCGTGGCGATCATCGGGCGCAGGTCGGTCGAGTCGGACGCCGCGATGACCAGCAGCCCGGCATCGGCAATGTGCGCCTGCACCAGCGAGATCGGCTCGCCTGCGTCGCCGGCCACCGCGACTCGCCCTTCGCGCCGCAAGGCCTCCACGCGCTCGCGGTTCTGTTCGACGACGACGAAGGGAATGTCCTGCGCGATGAACTCGGCAGCGATCGCCTGTCCGACCACTCCGTAGCCCACCAGCACCGCCTGCTTCGCCAGGTAGCGGCGATCGGTGGTGCCGGGCAGCGCGGCCAGCGGATCGTCACGAGCCTCGAGCCGCCGTGCCAGCGCAGACTTGCGCAGCACCCAGCGCCGCAGCGGCTCGATCAGCGTGAACAGCAGCGGGTTGAGCGCGATCGACAGCAGCGCGCCGGCCACGACCAGGCTCTGGCCTTCGACCGGAATGACCTGCAGCGCCGCGCCGACGCCGATCAGGATGAACGAGAACTCGCCGATCTGCGCCAGGCTCACCGAGACCGTGAGCGCGGTGTTCAGCGGATAGCGCATCACCAGCACCAGCGCGGCCGCCGCGATCGACTTGCCGACCATGATCGTCAGCGTGACCGCGAGCACCTTCAGCGGATAGTCGACCAGCACCGAGGGATCGAAGAGCATCCCGACCGACACGAAGAACAGTACGGCGAAGGCATCGCGGAACGGCAGCGACTCCTCGGCCGCGCGATGGCTGAACTGCGATTCGCGCAGCACCAGGCCCGCGAAGAACGCGCCCAGCGCCACCGACACGCCGAACAGCGCCGACGCGCCATAGGCGATGCTGACCGCCACCGCGATGACACACAGCGTGAACAGTTCGCGCGAGCCGGTCTTCGAGATCTGCCACAGCAGCCACGGCAGCACGCGGCGGCCGACCATCAGCATCAGCACCACGAAGGCGCCGACGGCGAGCAGCGTGCGCAGCACCGAGAACGCGAGCGACCAGGCCGACACGCCCTGCGCCTGCAGGATCGTGACGATGCCTGGCAGCAACACCAGCACGAGCACGGTCGCCAGGTCCTCGACGATCAGCCACCCGATCGCGATGCGGCCATTCTGCGTGTCGAGCAGGCCGCGCGATTCCAGCGCGCGCAGCAGCACGACCGTGCTCGCGCAGGACAGCGAGATGCCCAGCACCAGCGCGGCCGCCGCTGACCAGCCCCACCACGTGGCCAGTGCCGCGCCGATGGCCGTGGCCACCGCCATCTGCACGACCGCGCCCGGCACGGCGATCCGGCGCACCGCCATCAGTTCGCGCACCGAGAAGTGCAGGCCGACGCCGAACATCAGCAGCATCACGCCCACTTCGGCGAGCTGCATCGCCAGGTTCGTGTCGGCCACGAAGCCCGGCGTGTGCGGGCCGATGACGACACCCGCCAGCAGGTAGCCGACCAGCGCAGGCAGTTTCAGCCGCGACGCGACGAAGCCGAACAGCAGCGCAAGGCCAAGCGCAGACGCCAGCGTCACGATCAGCGGCATGTCGGCGTGCATGGGCAGGTGACAGCGAGTGTGAAAACGTCAGGTGGATCCCCGCTTTCGCGGGGATGACATCACGGAAAGCGGTCATCCCCGCGAAAGCGGGGATCCATTTTCTGCAGGACTTCTAGCACGCATCGCAACGTGGCCGCCATTGCGGCGATCACGCATGCGAACGCACAGGGAGACGTCTGCCGCCGACGCGCGTCGGCGGCAGTCTTGCGGCCATCAACTCGTCAGATCGCCATGCGCGAGAAGCGCGAGCCCTGGAAGCTGATGCCGGCCATCAGGCCGGAGTTGGTCAGCACGAAGCCGACGATAGGCTGCTGCGCGGTCTGCGTGGTCAGGTTCGCGTTCGCGCCGACGGTGATCAGCGTGATGTTGCCATCGACACCCGCCGTCCAGCCGCTGCCCTTGGTGAAGCCCGCCAGCGCCGCCGGCGTCATGAAGACCACGAACATCGCCTGCGACTGCGCGCCGGCCAGCAGGCCGACCTGGCCTTCGGCCATGCTCCAGTAGCTGGCGGACTTTCCGCCGACGCGCAGCGCGCCGCGCCCGCCGGCCGCACCGAAGATGAAGCCGCCCGATACCACGCGCGGCAGGACCAGCACGCCCTGCGAGCGATCGATCAGCTCCTTCGAACCGGGCGCTTCGCGAAACAGGCGCGTCAGCGCCGCATCGACTTCAGCATCGATCACGCGACGCTGCTCGGCCGGATCGCCGGAAGCGCCGCCGGTGGTCGTGCAGCCTGCCATCAACACGGGTGCGGCCACGGCGGCGGCGCCAATGACCAGGAAATCTCGCTTCTTCATGTCTGCCTTTCTGGTTGTCCGAACAATCCTCCACCGGAAACGATACGCCAATTCACCGCGGCGAGAGTCGGCCACGTGACGATGGCGGGCACCGCGCTGCGTGACTGCACGCAACTTCCCGGCCTGCCCGCGCGCGTGCCGGCCGATGCGCACGCTGTTATTGTTCGCCGCGTCCGGTGGGCGCGACGCCCGGCATGAGCACACTCAACACAACGCACGACACGTCGACGCTGCTGGAGTTCATGTTCCGCCTCGGCCAGGCCTACCTGGCCTGCGGCGAGCAGACGGCGCAGGTCGAACTGCGGCTGCGGCGCGTGGCACTGGCCTGCGGCATGAGCCGCACGCGCGTCATAGCCTTTCCCACGGCCATCCTGATCGCGCTGCACGACGAAACGTCGGAACGGGTGACGCTTTCCGAGGGCCCTGCCGAGGGTCTGCGCCTCGACCAGATGGCCGAGGTCTATCGCCTCGGCGCCGCTGCTGAACGCGCCGAGGTCACGCCGCGCGAAGGACTGGACCGGCTGATCGACATCATGCGTGCGCGGCCGCGCTTCGGGCGCGTGCTGAACGTCGTCGGCCACATGATGCTGTCTGTTGGCCTGGCGATGCTGCTGATGCCATCGCTCGCGAACATCGTCGCCGCGGCGGCGCTCGGCGTGCTGGTGGGCCTGCTGCGGCTCTTCCATCAGGAGCGCACGCTGCTCGCGGTGCCGACGCCGGTGGCGGCGGCGGCGCTGGTGTCCGGCGCAGTGTTCTGGGTGGCGTCGCGCGGCATCTCGGTGGATCCGATCCAGATGATGATCCCGCCGCTGGTGATGTTCCTGCCGGGCGCGATGCTGACGATGGGCATGGTCGAGCTCGCCTATGGCGACATGGTCAGCGGATCGAGCCGGCTGATGACGGGCTTCGTGCAGCTCGTGCTGCTGGCGGTGGGACTGGCGGCGGGCGCAATCCTGATGGGCACCGGCACCGAGGCGCTCGCCATCAGTTCCCGGGCAGGTTGTCGACAAACCGTGGCTGTCATGGCTGGGCGTGCTGCTGTTCTGCGTGGGCGTGTTCCTGCACCTGTCCGCTCCGCGCAATGCGCTGCCCTGGATCGTGCTGGTGGCGCTGCTGGCCGTGCTGATCCAGCGCGTGACGTCCGGCATCTTCGGCGCCGAGATCAGCGGCTTCTTCGCAGTGATGGTCGGCGCGATGCCGCTCAGTCATCTGATCCAGATGCGTTTCGGCGGACCGCCGGCGATGGTGACGTCGCTGCCGGCCTTCTGGCTGGTGGTCCCGGGCTCGTTCGGACTGCTGTCGGTGACGCGCATGATGAGCGACCGTGCCGCGGGTCTCGAGGGACTGGTCACGGTGGTGTTCGTCATCACCGCAGTCGCGCTCGGCACGCTGGTGGGCACGTCGCTGTATCGCAGCGTGTCCGAGAAACTGGGCTGGGCGCGCGAGCAGCTGCGGCGCGCCGCGCGCTGGCTGAGCAGCGGCCGCGCGAAGTAGAGGGCAAACGCGGGGCAGGCGCGGGCAGGGGTTGCCCGCGCCCTCGTCATCAACCGGTCAGTTGCAGAGCAGGCGCATGCGCCGCTCGGCCATGTCGAACTCCGCGTCGGTGGTCGCGGCCAGCAACTGGGCCTTGGCCTGGTCGCAGGCGTTGGCGGCCTGCATTTCGGCCGCGGGCACTGCCGCGACGGGCGCGGCCTTCGCGGGCGGAGCGGCCGGCCGTGGCGGATTGCAGCGTGCATCGGCGGCCAGCCGCAGGTTGTTGAAGTTGCCGCGCTCGACCGCGACGCAGTCGCCGACGCGCAGGCCAGCCTGTTCGGTGACGACGGTGGTCGTCTGGCCGTTGACCAGCACCGTGTACTCGAAGGCCTGCGTGCCGCTCATCGAACCGGCGATGCGGTTGCCCGCGAAAGCGCCTGCGCCACCGCGCAGCGCGCGATTGCTCGACGACTGACCCGAGCCCGAAGCAACGCCGAGTGCGCCGCCGATCAGCGTGCCGCCGACCTGCGCGCCGCGGTTGTCGATGGTGGTGGGACGAACCGCCGTGATGCGACCGTAGCCGACGGTCATTGCGAAGACTGCAGCACACGTGGCGGCCAGCGCTGTCGCGACCAGTGCGCGCGTCGTCCAGCGCAGGCGGGGGGGTGTCGTGGCGGAATGCGTTCTGTCCATGTCGTCGTTCTCCGTTGCTCGGACCCTGATTGTGCACCGTCGGTCTGTCGCGCTCGATCGGGACCCGGGAACGCGCCTTCCGGTCGCCTCCGCGCACTTGATCGCAGTCACGAGCGCAGCACCGCCCGCCGCCAGCCAGATTCATGTGCTGCATGAAGTTCATCGGCTAACTGCGGATTAGCCTGAATGAATTGACCCGCTGATTTCAGCCGGGATGGCCCCCGCCCCTGTGCGTCTGTGGTTACAATCGCCCGCGCTGGTGGAAGACGCAGATCGGGCGTCGATCACGTGCGGATCGACGCGCACGGCCGATCCTCGGAAGCACGGGGGTCTACGCCGACTAATGCAACGATCGCAGCGCTCCGGGTTGGGGTGAACTCGGTGCCGAAGGCTGTACGCAGGGAAGTGGCGTCGGCAGGGTGACCGGCGGCAAGGTCTTTTCGGGGGAGTGAAGTGCGACGACTGAGGAAGGTGCTCGGTACCTGTGGTGTGGCGATGCTGTGCGGCGTCGTCGCTGTGCCGATCACACTTGCGCAGGCGCCTGCGAAACCCGACGCCAAGGCCAAGCCCGCTGCCGACACGCGGGTGCGCGGCACCATTCCGGCCGGCAAGGCGAAGACCCAGACCCAGCCTCAATCCTCCCAACCCCAGACCCGCTCGAAGAAGGCTGTGTCGCGCGCGCCGCTGCGTCCCTCCGAGGGCCAGCTCGCCGGCCTGAACCGCGCCGTCGATCCGCTCGAGCTGAAGTCGTCGGTCGCGCTGGTGGTGAACCAGGACACCGACGAAGTGCTGTTCGAGAAGAACACGCACGCAGTACTGCCCATCGCGTCGATCACCAAGCTGATGACGGCGCTGGTGACGGTCGAGGCCGGCCTGCCGCTCGACGAGGAACTGACGGTATCGACGACCGAACTGGTGCGTGCGTCGGTGCGTTCCAACCTGCGGCCCGGCATGCGCATGTCGCGTGACACCGCGCTCCATCTCGCGCTGATGTCCTCGGAGAACCGCGCGGCCCATCTGCTCGGCCGCACCTATCCCGGCGGCATCGACGCCTTCGTCGAAGCGATGAACGCCAAGGCGCGCATGCTCGACATGAGCGACTCGCACTTCGCCGATCCGACGGGCCTCAATGCCGACAATCGTTCCAGCGCCAACGACCTGGTCAAGCTGGTGAAGGCCGCCTACGAGCACGACGTGATCCGCGAACATTCGGTGAGCGGCGAACTCGAGCTGCCCGTGGGCCGGCGCATGGTCCGCTACGGCAACACCAATCGCCTCACCGCCAATCCCGACTGGGAGATCGGCCTGCAGAAGACGGGCTACATCTCCGCGGCCGGCCGTTGCCTGGTGATGCAGGCTGTGGTCGAAGGCCAGCGCGTGGTGATGGTGCTGCTCGATTCCGTCGGCAAGTATTCGCGGCTGGGCGACGCCCAGCGCATCCGCGACTGGCTGGCCGCAAAGTGGTCTGCCCCTGCGCCGCGCCCGGCCGCGCAGCAGCCGGTCGCCACGGCCGCGGGCGCCGCCAAACCGATCTGAGGTGGGCGAGGGCGCGCGGGATCCGCGCTGCCCGTTGGTCGAGCAAGGCCGTCGGCCAGTGCCGCCCGCCTACGCGGCGGTGCTGGTGCTGTAACCCAGTCCCGAGGAAATGTGCGCAGCAGTGCCGCGCAGGTCTTCCAGCCACTCGTCCTGCATGCGCTCGGCCGGCGCCGACACCGACAGGCCGGCTACCAGCCGGCCGCTGTCGTCGCGAATGCCGGCGGCGATGCAGCGCACGCCGAGTTCCAGTTCCTCGTTGTCGCGCGCATAGCCGCGTGACCGCACGCCGGTCAGTTCCTTCTCGAGCCGCGCGATGTCGGTGATCGAGTTGCGCGTATGGCCGGCGAGCCCCGTGCGCGTCGCATACGCACGCACGATGCGCGGATCGTCGAAGGCCAGGAAGAGTTTGCCGCTCGACGTCAGATGCAACGGCGCGCGCCCGCCGATCGCGCGCACCACCTGCATGCCGGAGCGCTCGCTGTACGAGCGATCGATGTAGACGATCTCGTCGCCCTGGCGCACCGACAGGTTGACGGTCTGGCCGGTCCTGCGATGCAGTTCGCGCATCGGCTCGAGCGCGGCTTCGCGCACCGACAGCCGCGCCTTCACCAGGTTGCCGAGTTCCAGCAGCCGCATGCCCAGCCGGTAAGAGCCCGGCGTTTCGCCGCGATCGACGAAGCGGCTGACCACCATGTCGTTTAGTATCCGATGCGCTGTGGAGGGATGCAGGTCCGTCGACAACGCGAGTACCTTGAGGCTCACGGGGTCCGACTGGGCAGCGAGCGTGTCGAGCAGTCTCATCATCCGGTCGATGACCTGGATGGCAGTCTTGTCGCGCGGAGCAGTGGCCATGGTGCGAAGCAATAATACGTCGGGCGACTTTATACCACCATACGAAAACGCGTCAATACGCCTTGTCTGGCGCGCGTTTGCGCGTCGTCTAGGTGCAACCTGCGCGCTGCGGCAGGATGCTGCAAGGCCGCATCCGCGGCGTTCTGGACCCACACCGCCATGCGCGTAGCCCTGTTCGTGACCTGCCTCGTCGACGCAGTCCGGCCCGAGATCGGACTGGCGACGCTGAAATTGCTCGAAGGTGCGGGCTGCGAAGTGGTCGTGCCGGAATGGCAGACCTGCTGCGGACAGCCGGCCTACAACTCGGGCGATTTCGCCACCGCGCGCGAACTCGCGCAGAAGGTGATCCGCGAGTTCGCCGGCTTCGACTACGTCGTCATCCCCAGCGGCTCGTGCGGCGGCCAGATCAAGCAGCAGTACCTCGAACTGCTGCGCGGCGATCCCGACCTGATGTCGCGCGCCGAGGAACTTGCTTCGCGGCTGTACGAACTCACCACCTTCCTGGTCGACGTGCTGCACGTGAAGTCGCTGCCGTCGACCTTCAGCGGCCACGTCACGTATCACGATTCGTGTTCCGGCCTGCGCGAACTCGGCGTCAAGCGGCAACCGCGGGAACTGCTGGCGATGCTGCCCGGCGTGCAACTCACCGAGATGAACGACTGCGAGCAGTGCTGCGGCTTCGGCGGCACCTTCTCGATCAAGTACGGTGACATCTCCGGCGCGATCGTCGAGGAGAAGTGCGCGAATGTGCGGGCCAGCGGAGCCGATACGCTCGTGCTCGGCGACCTGGGCTGCATGCTGAACATCGAAGGACGTCTGCGCCGCAGCGGTGACACGACGACGCGCGTGCTGCATATTTCGCAGGTGCTGGCCGACGACGGCCGACCGGAGAACTGATGCAGGTCCAGTCGATGCACTTCAAGGCGCGCGCCGGCCAGAAGCTGGCGGACGAGCGCCTGCAGAAGAACCTGAAGAAGCTGTCGCAGAAGTTCGTCACCGCGCGCGCGGCGGCGATCCGCGAACTCGACGACTTCGAAGGCACGCGCGACGCGGCGGTGGAGCGGCGCAATCGCGCGCTCGCCCGGCTCGACCTGTGGCTGGAGATCTTCGAGCGCAACGCGCGCGCGCAGGGCGCCGACGTGCTGTATGCGCAGGACGCCGCGGATGCCGCGCAGATCATCGTCGAACTGGCGCGCGCGCACGGCGTGCGCAAGGCGACCAAGTCGAAGTCGATGGTGTCCGAGGAACTCGGCCTGAACGCCGCGCTGGCGGCGGCGGGCATCCAGCCGGTGGAGACCGACCTCGGCGAATACATCCTGCAGATCAACGACAACGAGGCGCCGTCGCACATCATCGCGCCCGTGATCCACAAGGACAAGGAAGAGATCTCCGACCTCTTCGCGAAGACGCACTCGACCGCGCGCAAGACCGAGATCACGCAGCTCACGCGCGAGGCGCGCGAGGTGCTGCGCGGCCACTTCATGTCCGCCGACATGGGCATCACCGGCGCCAACTTCCTCGTCGCCGAGACCGGCTCGGCGGCCGTCGTCACCAACGAGGGCAACGAAGGCATGTGCACGATCATGCCGCCGAAGCTGCACGTGGTGCTGACCGGCATCGAGAAGGTGCTGCCGACGCTGGAGGACCTGGCCACCGTGATGCGGCTGCTGCCGCGCTCGGCCACCGGCCAGCCGATCTCGAACTATTTCTCGCTGCTGACCGGGCCGAAGCGCGCGGGCGAGGCCGACGGTCCCGAGAAGATGGTCTACGTGCTCGTCGATGCGGGCCGCACCGGACTGCTGGGCGGCGAGTTCCAGGAGATGCTCCGCTGCATCCGCTGCGGCGCCTGCATGAACCACTGTCCCGTCTACCAGAAGATCGGCGGCCACGCCTACGGCTGGGTGTATCCGGGTCCGATGGGTTCGGTGCTGACGCCCAGCTACGTCGGGCTCGAGAACGCGCTCGACCTGCCGCAGGCGGCCACGCTGTGCGGGCAATGCAGCGTCGTCTGTCCGGTGCGCATTCCGCTGCCCGACCTGCTGCGCAAGCTGCGCGAGAACGAGTGGGAACGCGGCCTGCGGCCGTGGTACGAGCGCGTGGGCTTCGGCGTGTGGGCCTACGCGGCGAAGCGGCCTGCGCTGTACGCAATGGGCGCGCGCATCGCGGCGCGCGCACTGAACTTCTTCGGCGGCAGCGACGGGCGGCTGCGCCATCTTCCGCTCGCTTCCGGCTGGACGGCGACGCGCGACCTGCCCGCGCCGAGCGGGCGCACGTTCAGGGACATTTACCGCGAACGGCAGCGCCGGCGCGGCGCCGTTCAGCGGACGTCGACTTCCCCGTCGACTTCCCGATAGACCGGCCCATCGCGATCGTGCATCGCGGCGTACAGCGCCACGCGCTCCGTGCGCCATGCCAGCGGTTTCAGTGAGCGTGCCCCGGAGAATTCTCGAACGTTGCGATACAGCGTGACGTGCGGCACGAAGGGCTTGCGGTCATAGGACACACCGCACGCGTCGAGCAGCGCCCGGCTGCGCGCGGCGATGTCTGCGAGCGCCTCCGACGCCTGGCCGCCGACCCACGCCACGCGCGCGCGATGGAACCAGCCGAGCGTGTCCATCGACCAGGACGGTGCAGCGTCGCGCAGCGTGGCGAGACCGGGCAGCAGCGCCCGTGCCGCGTCGTCGCCGAATTCGCCGATGAAGGCGAGCGTCAGATGGAAATTGCGCGGCTGCATCGGCCGGGCGCCCGGTGCGGCCGCAGCCAGTTCGTCCTGCACCCTGGCGAGTTGCGCGCGCGTGCCATCGTCGGGCCACGCGGCGACGAAGCAGCGCATCAGGCGGGCTTGCGCCTCGGCTGCGCCGATCGAAGTGCGTCGACGCAGTCGGCGATCAGGTCGGGGCCTGAGTAGATGAAGCCGGTGTAGAGCTGCACCAGCGTCGCGCCGGCCTGCACTTTCTCGACCGCGTCGGCGCCGGACATGACGCCTCCTGACGCGATGATCGGCAACCGGCCGCGCAGGTGCGAACTCAGCAGCCGCACGACCTCGGTCGCGCGTTCGCGCAGCGGCAGCCCCGAGAGTCCGCCGGTCTCTTCCGCATGGGCCAGTCCCTGCACGCGGTCGCGCGCGATCGTCGTGTTGGTCGCGATGACGCCGTCGACGCCGTGCGCGACCAGCAGGTCGGCGAGCGGCGGGATGGCTGCGTCGGCGAGGTCCGGCGCGATCTTCACGGCCAGCGGCACGCGCCTTCCGTGTTCGTCTTCGAGCGCGCGGCGCGCGTCGGCCAGGCCCGCGAGCAGCGACTGCAGCTCGCGTTCGCCTTGCAGCGCACGCAGGTCCTTCGTGTTGGGCGAGGAGATGTTGACGGCGACGTAGTCCGCCACGCCGTACACCGCGCGCAGCCCGGTCACATAGTCGTCGAGCGCGCGCTCCAGCGGCGTGACGGCGTTCTTGCCGATGTTCAGGCCGAGGATGCCGCCCTTCGCGCGGAAGCGGGCCTGGCCGCGCACGTGGGCGACGAAGCGCTCGACGCCTTCGTTGTTGAAGCCCATGCGGTTGATCACGCCCTGCGCCGGAATCAGCCGGAAGATGCGCGGCTTCGG
>JBGAIO010000139.1:0-3979 GCA_044225415.1 Burkholderiaceae bacterium
GACACCGGCGCGCAGCCGCGCTACCTGGACGCGACGGCGCTGGCCACACCGGCGCTCGCGCTCGGCAACGCCGCGCGCGAGGCGATCCGGCTGGCCGACACCGTGCAGGACATGCTGGCCGGACTGCTGACGGTGCTGCGCACCGACGATCTCAACCTGGCCGAGGAACTGCGCAAGCGCGACGACGACGTCGACCGGCTGTATTCCGCGATCAAGCGCTACCTCGCGCAGATCAGCCGCGAGGCGCTCGACGCCGCGGAATCGCGACGCTGGACCGAGATCATCCAGTTCACCATCAACATGGAACACGTCGGCGACATCATCGAACGCGGGCTGCTCGACGTGGCCGAACGCAAGATCCGCCACGGCCTGTCGTTTTCCGCGGCGGGCATGCAGGAAATCGCCGACCTGCACGCGCGGCTGGTGGCCAACCTGCACCTGGCGGTGGCCGTACTGCTGAACGGCGACCTGAAGTCCGCGCAGTCGCTGATGTCCGAGAAGGTCGCGTTCCGCGAGCTCGAGATGCGCTACGCAGACCAGCACCTGCAGCGGCTGTCGGACAACACGCGCCAGTCGATCGAGACCAGTTCGCTGCACCTCGACCTGCTGGCCGACATGAAGCGCATCAACTCGCTGTTCTGCTCGGTGGCCTACCCGATCCTGGAGTCCGCCGGCGTGCTGTCCAAGACCCGGCTGATGGCCGAGCAGCATGCGCTGTTCCCCGCCGACGAAGCGCGCACCACCTGAACGGATCCCACGATGGGCCTGTCACTCGAAGACGTCGAACATCTGTTCGCCACCAAGGGCGACCGCATGTACGCGGGCGAACCCGTGACGCAGCTCGAGCACGCGCTGCAGTCGGCCCACCTCGCCGAGCAGGCCGGCGCGGCCGAGCCGCTGGTGGTCGCCGCGCTGCTTCACGACCTGGGCCACCTGATCAACGACCAGGGCGAAACGCCGACGCTGCGCGGCGTCGACGACCGGCACGAGTACGTGGCGCTGCCCTTCCTGCGCGACCTGTACGGCCCCGAGGTGCTGCAGCCCATCCGTCTGCACGTCGACGCGAAGCGCTACCTGTGCGCGCGCGGCGACGGTCGGATGAGCGGCTCCGAATACTGGGTCAGCCTGTCCGCGGACTCGAAACGCAGCCTCGAGTTGCAGGGCGGCATCTTCTCGGCAGCGGAAGCCGACGCCTTCATCGGGCAACCCTTCGCGGACGGTGCGGTAAAGCTGCGCCTGTGGGACGACCTGGCCAAGCGGCCCGATGCGCTCACCCCGCGCTTCGAGCACTACCTGGCGATGGCGCGGCGCGTGTGCCGGCCAGCGGTCGGCGCGGACGCACACTGAGCGCGGCGCCACAGTCCCTGCGCGCCGCGCGATAATTGCTGCCTTTGCGGCTGCCCACGGCGGCAGCCATGCGCACGAGCCGCCACCGATTTCCGAGGAATCGCATGAAACTTCCGGCACTCGCCGCGACCGCATCGACGGCCGCCGCAGTCGCACTCGCCCTGCTCACCGCCGGCTGTTCGAAGGCGCCGGAGCCCACCGCGCCGGTGACCGGGGCCGCACCCCAGCCACCCGCCGCCAAGAAGACCGAGATCGCCTGGATTCGCCCCGCCTCGATGACCGACGCCGACGCTGCCTTCGCGCAGGCCGCGAAGGCCAGCCAGCCGGTGTTCCTGTTCTGGACGGCGGTGTGGTGCCCGCCCTGCAACCAGGTCAAGAGCACGATCTTCACGCGCGAGGACTTCATTGCGAAGTCGCGCGCGTTCGTGCCCGTCTATGTTGACGGCGACACGCCCAGCGGGCAGGCGCTGGGCAAGCGTTTCTCGGTCAGCGCCTATCCGACGATGGTGCTGCTGCGGCCCGATGGCACCGAGATCACGCGACTGGCGGGCTCGGTGGATCCCGCGAAGTACATGCAGGTGCTGGATCTGGGCCTGGCCGGCGGTGCTTCGGCAAAGGACGCGCTGGCCGATGCGCTGGCCGGCAAGCCGCTGACGCCGGAGGCCTGGCGCCTGCTCGCCTACTACTCGTGGGAAACCGACGACAACCAACTCGTGCCCAAGGCGCAGATGCCGGCCACGCTGGCGGCGCTGGCGCGCGCGGTGCCGGTGGAACAGCGCGAGGCCGCGTCGCGGCTGGTGCTGCAGGCCATCGCCGCCGTCGCCAATGCCAAGGACGATGCCGGGCCGGCCGCCAAGGGTGCGAAGGCAGCGAAGCCCGCCAAGCCGGCCAAGCCCGCCATCGCGCCCGCAGACGCGCTGGCCAGCGTTCAGAGCATCCTGGCGCGGCCGGAGCTCGTGCGCGAGCACAACGACCTGATCAGCGGCTATGCCAGGTCCATCGTCGAGTTCGCCACCGCGCCGAAGAGCAAGGAGCGCGCTGCGCTGATCGCGCAGTGGACCGCCGTGCTGGACGCGCTGGTCGCCGACGGCACGCTGTCGACCGCGAACCGCCTGTGGGCGCTGGGCGGCAAGGTTGAACTGGCGCGCATCGGCAACGAGAAGGGAGCGTTGCCCGAGCCGCTGCTGGCACAGGTGCGCGATCAGGTGGCGCGTGCAGACGCGTCCGTCACCGATCTCAACGAGCGCCAGTCGGTGATCACCAGCGCCGGCGACGTGCTGGCCGAGGCCGGCCTGCTCGACGAATCCGATGCGCTGCTGACCGCCGAACTCAAGCGTTCGCATTCTCCCTACTACTACATGCTGGGGCTGGCGGCCAATGCGCGCAAGCGCGACACCGCCGAGGGCAGGACGGCGGCCGTCAACTGGGCACAGCAGGCCTATGAGACATCGAAAGGACCGGCAACGCGCCTGCAGTGGGGCGGCGCCTATGTGAACTACCTGCTGACGCTTGCGCCGGCCGAGGCCGATCGCATCGAAGCGGCCGCGGGCAGCATCATCACCGAGGCGGCGGCCGCGCCGGACGCCTTCACCGCGCGCAGCCTGCGTTCCATGGAACGGCTGAGCGAGCGGCTGCAGAAGTGGAACAAGGACGGCAAGCACGATGCGGTGATCGCAAGACTGCACGAGAAGCTCGCGCCCACCTGTGCGGCCGATGCACTGGCGGCGGCAGAGCGCAGCGCCTGCAGCGCATTGTTCGCCCCGCGCCAGGGCTGAGGCGTGGCCTACCCCACGTACAGCGCCGCGCTGACGCGTGCGGAGGAACGCGAGTTCGTGCCCTTTGCGCACGAGCTGGTCGGCATCGCATTCCAGACGATCCGCGGCTACTTCCTGCAGGGCGCCGCGGTGCAGACGAAGTCCGATGCGTCGCCCGTCACGCTGGCAGACCGCAATGCAGAGGCGGCGATGCGCGCGCTGATCGAGCGCCGCTATCCCGACCACGGGATCATCGGCGAAGAGCACGGCACGAAAGATGGCTCACGCTTCCGCTGGATCCTGGATCCGGTGGACGGCACGCGGGCGTTCATCTCCAACTGTTTCCTGTTCGGCACGCTGATCGCGCTGGAGCGCGATGATGGCGCCGGCTTCCGGCCGGTGCTGGGGGTGATCGCGCACTCCACGCCGGGGCTGGCGCTGGTCGGCTATCGGGACAGCTGCACGCTGTATGCGTCCGATGGATCGTCGCGCGCCGCGAGAGTGCGCGAGTGCGGTCGGCTCGCCGACGCGACCGTGCTGGCTACCACGCACTGGAGCACGGGCGAACAGCACGTGACCAATGCCCAGCGCATCGAAGCGCTGATCCGCGGCGCGAAGCTGTACCGCACCTGGGGCGACTGCTTCGGCTACTTTGCGCTGGCCACCGGCGGCGCCGACCTGATGCTGGATCCGCGGCTCGCCTACTGGGATGTCGCCGCCATCGTGCCCGTCGTCGAAGCGGCAGGCGGCCGCGTCACCGCGTGGGACGGCGGCGATCCGCTGGCGCAGCCCTCGCTCATCGCCAGTGCCGGACCGCTGCACGACGAAGTTCTGCCCCTGCTGAACGACAGCGCCGGCCGCTGAAGGCGGCGATCGCC
>JBGAIO010000140.1:0-3916 GCA_044225415.1 Burkholderiaceae bacterium
CGCACCAGCTGCTCGATCTGCTGCACCGAGCCCATCTTCGCGCTGCGGTCCTGCGTCCAGATGTTGTCCTCGATGCCGCAGCGCACGTGCAGGCCCATCGCGATCGCCATCAGGTTGACCGGCAGCACGTTGAGCATGCTGGTCTCGAGCGTCAGCACGGCGTTGTCGGGGCAGGCGCGCACGAAGTTCGCCAGGTTGTAGAGGTTCGGCGCATCGAAGCCGCCGCCGATCGCGACCCACGTCAGGATCAGCGGAACGTTGCAGACGCCGCGACGCATCATGCGTTCGACGGTTTCGAGCTGCGTGATGTTGGCGAGCTGGAAGTGCGTCTGGATGCCGTTGGCCGACAGGCGCCGGATATGCTCCTCGACCCACTCGGGACCCGCCGGGATCGTCATCTCGCGATAGGCGCGGTAGTTGGCAGGCTCCGCGAGCGACGTGCCGGCGATGTCTTCCGTCGTCATCTGCTCGACGACGTTCATCTGGTTGCTGTTGATCGCGATGGTGACCTGGTCGGGCGCGGGCGTGAGCTCGGCCAGCATGTGGCGCGTGTCGTCGCTCAGCCACTTCGCGACTTCGCCGTCGCTCTCGGGCGCGAACGAGATCGAGCCGCCGACCTGGATGATCAGCTCGGGCACGCGCGCACGGATGCCGGCGATCAGTTCGTTGAACTTCGACAGGCGCTTGCTGCCCTTGCCGTCGAGCTCGCGCACGTGCAGGTGCAGCACGGTGGCGCCGGCGTTGTAGCAGTCGACCGCCTTCTGGATCTGCGCCTCCATCGTCACGGGGATGTCTTCCGGAAAGTCGGCCGGCATCCACTCGGGGCCGTAGGGCGCGACCGTGATGACCAGCTTGTCCTGGTTCTCGGGGAAAAGTGAGCCGTCGAGGAAGTTCATCTGTAGTCCTTCGGTGATAGGGCGTTTTCGGTGGCGGTCGCGATCAGAACGGCTTGTCGCCGATGATTCCGGCGCGTTCCATCTTCCGGTGGCACGGCGGGTAGTCCATCACCGCGTAGTGCTGCGTCGAGCGGTTGTCCCACATCGCGACGCTGTTCGGCTTCCAGCGGAAGCGGACCTGGTATTCGGGAATGAAGGCCTGCGACTGCAGGTACTGCAGCAGCGGCGCGCCGACGTGCGTGAAGTCCTGCCCGACACGCACGTTGTCGGGCGTGTGGAAATTGGTGAAGTGCGTGGTGAAGGCGTTGACGAACAGGATCTGCTCGCCGGTCTCCGGGTGCGTGCGCACGACGGGGTGCTCGGCGTCGGGGAACTGCGCCTTCAGGGCGAGACGCTTCTCGACCGGCATCGCCGCGCCGAAGGTGGCCTCGATCGAGTGGCGCGCGCGCAGTCCGGCGATCTGCGCCTTGACCGGCGCCGGCAGTTTCTCGTGCGCGAGCGCCATGTTCGCCCACATCGTGTCGCCACCGACCGGCGGGCACTCGACGCAGCGAAGCACGCAGCCGAAGGGCGGCATTTCGCGCCAGGTGGCGTCGGTATGCCAGGCGTTCTCGTAGCGGTCGTTCGGCGTGTCGGGCGACTTGTAGATGCGCACCAGTCCCGGGTGCTCCGGATCGCTGCCGGCCACGGGGTGACTCTCGAGTTCGCCGAAGTGGCGTGCAAAGGCCACGTGCTCGGCGCGCGAGATGTCCTGGTCGCGGAAGAACAGCACGCGATAGCGCAGCAGCAGTTGCCGGATCTCCGCCACCAGCGCCGGGTCGCGCGACGCGACGCCGAGATGGACGTTCGACAGTTCGGCGCCGATGGCGCAGGTCAGCGGCTCGACCCTGATCGAGCTGCCGAGCGACTTCGAGTCGACGAAGGCCGGAGCCTGTTCGATGGTGGTGTCGGCAGATGTCATTGTTGTGTCTCCCTGGCGGGCGCCGCGTATGGCGACTGACCGTGCGGAACGAAATCTAAGGAGCCGAAAGGGCCCACTCCCCCCCGTTGCCGAGGGGTAGGGCAGCCGGGTCTCCGGCGGGGCATACGCCGGTGTCCTGCGGGTGAGCGCTCAGTCGGCGGTCTCGAGCAGTCCCAGCAGCTGCGCGCGCTGGACGACCTGCTTGCGGGTGCCGGCGTCGAGCTTGCCGAACAGGTTCTTCAGGTGCCACTTGATGGTCTCCTCGCCGATCTGCATGGCCAGCGCAATCTCCTTGTTGGTGAGTTTGCGCGCGAGGAATTCGAGCACTTCGCGCTCCTTGGGCGTCAGCGCGGCGCTGGGCACGACCCGCGGGCCTGGCCGCGTCGCACTGGCAGGCCGCGCCGCTGCCGCTGGCAGACCGTCAGCACCGCCGACCGGCCTGGACTGTTCCGGTCCCGCCGCGACGCGCTGCGCCCATTCGCCGAGATCGGGGTGCGCGTCCACGAACAGACGCTCGAGACCGTAGGTCTGTGCGAGGTCGATGGCCTCCTTCAACACGCCGACCGACTTTTCTCCGAGGCGATCGAGGACGAAGGCGCGCAGCGCCATCACTTCGATGCGGACCCGGCCCAGGTTGAGCGCATCGGCGCCTGCGGCGGCACGGGCCAGCGGTTCGATGGCCCGGCGCCAGTCCCGGGCAGCGATGGCCGCGTGCGCGTGCGCCAGCGGCTGCATCCACTCCGCTTCCATGCGCCACAACCGACCCGTCGGCGTGCTGTCAGCGGACATCAGCGCATCGATCCGTTCGCACAGCTCGCGGCAGGTTTCCGACCGATAGCGTCGTGCATGCATCCGGGTCTGGTCGGCAAGACTGGCCAGGCACAGGCGCGGCAGCCTGCGATTCGCGCCCACCGCATGCAGGCCATCCAGCAGCGCAAGCGCGCGATGCTCGCTGCCTTCCGAGACCGCAATGCGCGCGGCCGTGCGAAAACCGAGCAGCACGGCATCTGGCAGGGCGCTGCGCTCGAGCACGTCGAGCCGGTTGGCGAGCAGTGCCGCAGCGTCCGCGGGCCGGTCGAGCTCCCATACCGCAGACGCGAGCAGCGCGGCCAGCATGCAGACCAGCGGATGGCGGCGACCGAGTTCCGCTTCGGCACCGGCGAGTGCGGGCCGCAGCAGGTTCTCGGTCAGCCGCACCTGGCCCTCCCGCACGTAGGACAGTCCGGTCACGAACTCGCCCCAGCGCGCGACGTAGCGGAACGCGCTGCCGAAATCGCCGCGTGGCGCCTGCTGCTGGTAGTGGCGTGCCTGCGCGGGATCGCCGGCGACCAGCGCGCGGAACGCCCGCCGGTTCGCATGCACGTAGAGCAGCAGCGGATTCTCGAGCGGCGGCGTCTCGGCCCACGGATCGTGCAGCTCGGCGAAGCGGTCGGGTTCGTCCGCGAAGCCGGCGGCCCCGCTCAGGATCAGCGCGCACTCGCAGTGCAATGCTGCGTCTCCGTTCGCATGCGTCAGGATGCGGGCCACCTGCGCTTCGGCTTCCGCATGCCGCTCGCCGACGGCCAGCGCCCATGCGGCGGCCAGCAGCAGTCGCGGGCGCCGATCGAGTTCGTCGGCCGGCAGCCGCGCCAGCCAGTCGAGCACCGCGCCCACGTGACCGCGCGTCAGGAGTTTCTCGTAGAGGCAGCGTTCGGCGAGATCGAAAGCGGGCTCATGGCGACCCGATGCGAAGGCGAGCCACGCGGCCTGTTCGAGCAGTCCATGCTCGGCCAGCCAGTCCGATGCGCGCGCCTGCAATCCTGAACGGGCAGCCGGCGGCAGGCGCGCAAACCGCTCGCGCATGGCTTCGCGCGCCACGGCGTGCATGCGCATCCATTCGCTGTCCTCGCCGGCAACCAGCAGCGGCGTTTCGCGTGCCAGGCGCGCCAGGCGTTCGGCCGCGTCGGGCATGAGGGTCATCGCCCGGCACAGGTCGGCGTGCAGGTCGTCGACGATGGCGATGCGGGTCAGGAACTCCGCGTCGTCGGGCTCCAGTTTCGCGAGCAGCGTGCTCACGAAG
>JBGAIO010000021.1:0-33706 GCA_044225415.1 Burkholderiaceae bacterium
CAGGGTCAGTCGACCGAACAGCGAGCGCGGCAGGAGGCTCACCGGGAATCGCCGCCCTCGGCGTCGTCGGGCACGTAGACGTAGCCCATGCCCCAGACCGTCTGGATGTAGCGCGGGTTCGCGGGATCGGGCTCGACGAGCTTGCGCACGCGCGAGACCTGCACGTCGATCGCGCGGTCGAAGACCTCGTGCTCGCGCCCCCGCGCGAGCTGCATCAGCTTCTCGCGCGCGAGCGGCTGGCGCGGGTGCTGGACGAACACGCGGATGAGCGAGAACTCGCCGGTGGTGAGGTGCGTGACGTTCCCGTCGGTAGCGAGCGTCCTCGCGGCGAGGTCGAGCCGATGGCGGCCGAACGCGACGACGCCCGCGTCGGCCGGCGCCCCCGCGGCCGGCTTGAGCGCGTGGCGCCGCAGCACCGCGTGCACGCGCGCGACGAGCTCGCGCGGATTGAAGGGCTTCGGCAGGTAGTCGTCGGCGCCCATCTCGAGCCCGACGATGCGATCGACGTCCTCGCCCTTGGCGGTCAGCATGACGATCGGGGTCGTGTCGTTGCCGCCGCGCAGCCGCCGCAGGATCGACAGGCCGTCCTCGCCGGGCAGCATCAGGTCGAGGACCAGCACGTCGTAGCGCTCGCGCAGCCACAGCCGGTTCATCGTCACCGCGCTGTCCGCGACGACCACGTTGAAGCCGTTTTCGCCCAGGTAGCGGCGCAGCAGGTCGCGCAGGCGTGCGTCGTCGTCGACCACCAGCACCTTCGGAGGCGTGTTGCGCGTTGCCATGGCGCGCATCGTAAGGCCTGCGGAGGGCGGCGCAGCCCTTGCGGGCGGGGGCTTCACAAAGTGTTACAGAGTGTTTGCGAGGGAGCAGCGGCGGGCGAGTCAAAATGCGGTGTCGATGAACGCCCTTCCGCTCCGCCGGCCGTCGAGGCCTGGCTTCGCTTTCACGCTGCTGTTGCTGCTGGCTGGCGCCCATCCGGCGTGGGCCGCCGACGGCGGTGCGGGCAATGACGCGCCCACCCGCGCCGAAGAGCGCCGCCGCGCCTGGCAGCAGATGCCGCCCGAGCAGCGCCGTGAACTGTGGCAGTCGTTGTCGCCCGAGCAGCGCGAACTGCTGATGCGCCGCGTCCCCGGCGACGAGCGTCGCCAGCTATGGCAGCAGATGACGCCCGAGCAGAAGGGCGCGATGCGGCAGCGCTTTCTCGACCAGCGCGAGCAGGCGCAGCGCGAGGGCCGTTCGAAGCTCACGCCGGAAGAGCGGCAGCGCCTGCGCGACGAGATCCGCGAGTCGCAGAAGGACTGGAAGAAGGGGAAGTAAATTAGGCCCCGGCCTTCGCCGGGGCGACGACGCGCCGCCGCCGTCATCCCGGCGAGGGCCGGGATCCAGTTTCCTGCGCAACCGCGCTTCCCCAGCGCACCACGCGCTTCACATAAGATCATGTGACGTCCCGCAACCCAGCCCATGCCCGACCTCACCGCCGACTTCGACCCGCGCGCCGTCATCGACGGCCTGCCGCACCTGCCGGGCGTCTACCGCATGCTCGACGCGCTGGGCGGGGCGCTGTACGTCGGCAAGGCGCGCGACCTGCGCAAGCGTGTCGCGTCGTACTTCAACAAGGGCGTGGGACCGCGTACCGCGCACATGCTGGCGCGCGTGGCCTCGATCGAGACCACGGTCACGCGCTCCGAGGCCGAGGCGCTGCTGCTCGAGAACAACCTCATCAAGTCGCTGGCGCCGCGCTTCAACGTGGTGTTCCGCGATGACAAGTCCTATCCGTATCTGAAGTTCACCAGCCACGCCTTCCCGCGCATCGCGTACTACCGCGGCGCGGTGGACCGGCGCGCGCAGGTCTTCGGACCGTATCCGAACGCATGGGCGGTGAAGGACAGCATCCAGCTGCTGCAGAAGGTGTTCCGGCTGCGCACCTGCGAGGACACGGTGTTCGCCAATCGGCTGCGGCCGTGCCTGCTGCACCAGATCCATCGCTGCAGCGCGCCGTGCGTCGGACTGGTCAGCGAGGATGCCTACGCCGCCGACGTGCAGCGCGCCGTGCGCTTCCTGCAGGGCGAGTCCGACGACGTGATGCGCGAGCTGGAAACGCGCATGCAGCAGCTGTCCGCCGAACTGAAGTTCGAGGAAGCCGCAGCGGTGCGCGACCAGCTCGGCGCACTGTCGCGCGTGCTGCACCAGCAGGCCGTCGAGACGACCGGTTCCGACACCGATGCGGACGTCCTCGCGGTGGTGACGGACGGCGGACAGGCCTGCGTGAACCTGGCGATGGTGCGCGGCGGCCGGCACCTGGGCGACAAGGCGAGCTATCCGTCGCGCACGGCCGAGATTGCCGAGCCGGCGGAGATCCTCGAAGCGTTCATCTACCAGCACTACGGCGCACAGCCGTGCCCGCCGACCCTGGTCGTCAACGCCGACATCGATGCAGAGGAAGTGTCGACCTTCCTGTCCGAGGCCAGCGGTCGGCGCGTGCAGGTGGTGCGCCATCCGCAGGAAGGCCGCCGCCACTGGCTGGAGATGGCCGAGGCCAACGCGCGGCTGGCGCTGGCGCGGCGGCTCGCCGAAGAAGGTTCGCAGATGGCGCGGACGCGCGCGCTGGTCGAGGCGCTGGGGCTGGAACTGGCCGACGACGAAGCCGACAAGCTGCGCGTCGAGTGCTTCGACGTGAGTCACACGGCGGGTGAAGCGACGCAGGCCTCGTGCGTGGTGTACCTCAATCACCAGATGCGCCCGTCCGAATACCGCCGCTACAACATCGAGGGCGTCGAGGCCGGCGACGACTACGCTGCCATGCGCCAGGTGCTGACGCGCCGCTTCTCGGCGGTGGCCCGCGGCGAGGCCGTGCTGCCGCAGCTCGTGCTGATCGACGGCGGCAAGGGGCAGGTGATGGTCGCGCGGCAGGTGTTCGAGGAACTCGGACTCGATCCCGGCGTGCTGGTGGGCGTGGCCAAGGGCGAGCAACGCAAGGTCGGCCTCGAGGAACTCGTGTTCCCGGATCACCGTCCGCCGCTCGTGCTGGGACGTGATTCCCAGGCGTTGCTGCTGGTGGCGCAGATCCGCGACGAGGCGCACCGCTTTGCGATCACCGGCATGCGCGCGCGGCGCGCGAAGCCGCGGCAGAGTTCGCAGCTCGAGACCATGGACGGCATCGGTCCCAAGCGGCGGCAGCGGCTGCTGGCCCGCTTCGGCGGCCTGCGCGGGCTGGCCGCGGCGTCGATCGACGACATCGCAACCGTCGAAGGCGTTTCGCGTAAGCTGGCGGAACGCATCTACGCGCAGTTGCATGGCCAGCCCACCGAGCAATCCTCCCGATAGTGCAGCCGTGACGCACGCGCCAGCCGCGGGTGCCGCGCGGCTGAGCTTCAACGTCGCGATGGCGCTGACGTGGGCGCGCATCGCGATGATTCCCGTCATCGTCGGCATCTTCTACCTGCCCGACGGCTGGCTGCCGGCGCACTGGAAGAACGCCACCGCGGCGTGGCTGTTCATCCTCGCCGCGCTGACCGACGCCTTCGACGGCTGGGTCGCGCGCCGCTACGGAATGCAGAGCCGCCTGGGCGCGTTCCTCGATCCCGTCGCCGACAAGCTGATGGTGTGCGCGGCGCTGATCGTGCTGCTGTCGCTCGACCGCATCGACGAACTGGTGGCGCTGGTCATCATCGGCCGCGAGATCACGGTCTCGGCGCTGCGCGAATGGATGGCGCAGCTCGGCAAGTCGAGCAGCGTGGCCGTGAATTCGCTCGGCAAGATCAAGACCATCGCGCAGATGGTCGCGATCCCGATGCTGCTCTTCCACGACCGGCTGTTCGGACTGATCGACCTGCAGACGATCGGCACGGTGCTGATCTACGTCGCCGCGGTGCTGACCGTGCATTCGATGCTGGTCTACATGCGCATGGCGTGGCCGCATCTGCGCGGGCACTAGTCACTGGAGGAACGCGCAGCGATGCTTGCTGGTTTGACGTGCTTTGGCCTGCCGCTATAATCCGGCGCTTCGAGCGCGGGCGTAGCTCAGTTGGTAGAGCGCAACCTTGCCAAGGTTGAGGTCGAGAGTTCGAGACTCTTCGCCCGCTCCAGAATTCCTGCAAGGGGAAGCCGCCGTGCTTCCCCTTTTGACTTGCACCCCGGGCGGGGTGGCAGAGTGGCCATGCAGCGGACTGCAAATCCGTGTACGCCGGTTCGATTCCGACCCCCGCCTCCACCCATGCTCCACATGCCAGTGCAATGTAGTGCAGGGGAGTGAGCGCAAGTCATTGAGTTGACTGCGCAATCCAGCTCTCGCAAACAACGGAAAGCGGCGGGAGATTGCGCTGGG
Organism: Burkholderiaceae bacterium; assembly: GCA_044225415.1. Lineage (GTDB taxonomy): Bacteria > Pseudomonadota > Gammaproteobacteria > Burkholderiales > Burkholderiaceae_F > JALORV01. The sequence goes on from JBGAIO010000021.1 coordinate 4,322, forward strand.
CATCTGCCACCGCAACTCGCGGGATGCCGACGGCAGCCAGGACCAGTGAGATCACCGGCGCGACGTTCGACGTGATGCGTGCTCCTGGCCCGTTCTACCTGTTCCCGTCACCCGTGACGATGCGCGAGCCGCTGCCACTAAAGCCCAGCAAGTGAGTCCGGCGCCTGGCAGGTGCCGACGTTCTTGGTTGCTTATAGCCTCTGACTGGCTGACCCGGACCCGCGAGCATCCTGCCGGTGCGATGTTGCCGCTGTGCGTCCGCATGGTGACGCCTGCGTGAACTCGCGGGATGCCGCTGTAGGGCAATGTCGCTGCTCGATGTAGGCCGGCGGGTCAACGTGAATCTTCATGTTCAGGATCGCACCCATGCCGCCGATACCATCGGCATGGTGACAATCGAAGTGCGCGTCGTGCGGTGCGACGATTCCGATGCGTGGGCAGCACAGGCCGCAACCGTCGGCGCGGTACTCCCTCGCACGTTCACCTACAGCCGACGGCGCACGCGCACCGAAGCGCTGCAGGACCGCGATCTAGTCGCGGCGTGGCTGCGCAGCGAGTTGCCGCCGCTGGTGGCGGACCATCCGGGTCGCGTTGTGTTTGTGGAATAGCGCTTCTCTCCCGATCTTTGAGCAAGAACCGCGCGATGGAGACGAAGGACTGGCCACAGCGGCTACACGATATCTTCGGAAACCGAGACGGCTTCATCGGATAGGAGCTCGCTGACCTCGAAGCGGGAAGGGGAAGGTCACCCCTGCTAAGCTCGAAGAGAGCGGCCTGCCACTCGCAGTTCACTGTTCATTTCCGCCACATTTCTGGAGGCGTCACGATGATCATGACGAGACACGCGATGTTTGCTGCCCTTGCCGTTGTCGCAGTGACCGCCGCCCATGCGAGTGGTGGGGCGGCGACGACGTCGAGTGGAACTGCCGGCGCGACCGCGAAGACGGACGATGCGACCTGCCAAGCTCAGGCCGACGACAGGAGGCTGCTGGGCTCTGATCGGTCGAACTTCCTCAAGACGTGCGAGAAGGCCGCGCGCAAGCCCTGCACGACCATTGCGGTCGCCGACCGGAAAATCGCGACGCCGGCGGCTTCGAACGCGCTGAAGTGCTCGCAGGGGTAATCCGGGCTCACGCAGCCGGCGCGTTTACCTCGGTCAGCGTGAGCAGCATGTCCGCATACCACGCGCAGTTCAGGCCCAGCGATTCGTCGGCCTGCTGATCGCGGTTGCCCATGTCGATGCGGGCTGCGTGCACGCCGAGCAGCTTCCAAGGCAGCGAGCCGCGCAATTCCGAACTGCGCATGACCACCGGCGCACCGCTCGATCCGCGATGCGTGCGCGCATCGGTCATGAAATAGCCCATCCCCTGGAACCTCAGTCCGAAGGACGACGCGATCGCGGCCTGGCGGACCACCGGCAGGTGATGCAGCGAATCGTGGAATCCCAGCGGGAAGCCGACGATCAGCGTCGAGCTGCCCACTTCGATCTCGTCGAGCTGCGCCTGCAGGTGTGATGGAGTGAAGCATTCGACCATCGCCGTCGCCGGCATGGCGGCGCGGTCGAGTTCGATCACGGCGATGTCCACTTCGCCACCGCTGTCGCTGCCCTGACGCCAGACGGGCGTGCCCTCCTTGTGCAGCAGCACCGACATGCTGGCGATCTGGGTGAGGTTCTCGGGGTCGACGTGCACCTCGAACTCGATGCGATCCGGGTGATGACCGCTCTGCTCGTCGATCATCACGTGGCGATTCGTCACGAGGTACAGGTGCCCATCCCTCTCGAAGAAGAACGCGCTGGCGGTCGACAGGGCATTGGAAGCCCTGAACGTCGAAATGCGGGTCGTGGTCAGCAGCAGCGACTCGATCATCCTCTCATGCTCCCCTCGGGCTCGTTCAGGCCGGAGTGACCGACACGCCGACGCGCAGCGTCTGCGGGCCGCCGCCGCGGATCACGCCGCGCAACGGAATGACGTCGCCGTAGTCGCGGCCGACGGCGACGGACACATGGGACCTGTCGATGATGACGTCGTTGGTGGGGTCGAGGTCGACCCAGCCGAAGGGCGGACAGTGGACCGACACCCACGCGTGCGAGGCATCGGCGCCGACCAGGCGCTCCTTGCCGGGCGGCGGCGTCGTCAGCAGGTAACCGCTGACATAGCGTGCGGCCAGGCCGAGGGTGCGCAGTCCGCCGATCATGACGTGGGCAAAGTCCTGGCAGACGCCGCGCCGCGCGGCCAGCGCGTCCAGCACGGGCGTCGATACTTCCGTGGTCTCGGGCTCATAGGCGAATTCGCGGTTGATGCGCCTCATCAGGTCGATCGCTCCTGCCAGCACGCCGCTTGCCGGGGGAAACGACGCGCTCGCGTAGGCGCCCAGCTCGGCATGCAGCGGCACGAACGGCGACGGGTAGACGAACTCGATCTCCGGGTGAAACGGCGCGCCGGCGTAGTACTTCAATGCGTCGCGCACCTCTTCCCACGGTGCGCTCGCCGCCGGATCGTGCTGCGTGCGGGGCGACAGCGCGACGCGGCTCGTGGCGCGCACCCGCAGCGATTCGTGCGGCGCATGCAGCGAGAACCAAGTCAGGACGTTGCCGTAGGCATCGCGCCCTTGAGACAGGCGCGTCGGCGGCGGTTCGACTGCCAGTGCGAAGGCCAGCAGCTGCTGGGAACCCAGCGCGGACCCCGGCGGGGCGGCGGGTACCAGCAGCGCTTCGGGTGCGGCGCCCTCGCGTGGCTTCAGGTGCGCAAGGTGGTAGGCGAGGTCCACGTGAGTGGAGTACTCGTATTCGCTCTCGTGCACGACGTCGAGCACGACGGTGTCGGACGTCCGCGGCGGCCCGCTCGCAGCCGCATCCACTCCTGCGGAGACGGTGCTCATCGCCATCCGGTCAGCGACTGATAGGTGTCGTGCGACAGGCTGAAGAACCGCCGTCCGATCTCGTCCGACAGCTCGCGCGCCGCCGCATCGAGCTGCTGCGCGCGCTGTACCAGCGCGTCGTAGCGGCCGTCGGCGTCCGGGGTGCTGAGCAGGTCCAGCGTTGCCTCGGTAGCCACGAGCGGCGCGCTCGCCTGCGCCGGGCCAAGCAGATCGATCAGGGCACGGTGCTCGGCCGTAGCGCCAGGCAGCCGCGTGAGCTCGCGATCCAGCACGCCCAGCACGCAGGCCAGTGCACGCGGATTCTCGCTGTCGAACACCAGCAGGTCGATCAGCGGCGCGATCTCCTGTTGCCGCTGGTAGAGCGCCCGGTAGGTGATCGTGCTGTCGAACAGGCCGAGTACCAGCTCGAAGCCGGCGTTCTGCGTGACCACGCCGCTGTCGAAGCCTCGGCCAGCGCCGCAGCGGACGCCGACAGGCGCTCGATCTGGCGGCCGATGGTCAGCAGCCGCCAGCCGTCGTCGCGCGTCATGCGGTCGGTATGCGCACCGGTGATGGCTGGCGCAGCGCAAGGTTCTCGAGCGCGCCGATGGCTTAGACGCTGCCGAGGCCGATTCCCGTCCCGCGGCTGCGGACGTCGGCGACGAACTCTTCGTGCGCCTCGGCAACCAGGCGCCAGTGTTCATTCGACAGCCGGTCCCGGATCTGCGCGGCCGCGTGCTGCAGGGCGAGCAGGTTCGACGCCAGGCTGGACGCCGTGTCGCTCGCCAGGTTGGCGAGCAGCGTGCGCTCGGAGCACGCGCGACGCCAGTGTCGGCGCCGGCACCGCCGTCGGGCACGAGGCCGCGCGCTTCGGCCATGCGCGCCAGCGAACCCAGCAGCGCGGGCGGCGCAACTTCCTGCCCCGACAGCCACGTCAACGTGGTGCGCGCCAGACGCAGGTTCCATTCGGCGCGTTCCGAGTAGCGGCCCATCCAGAACAGGTTCTCGGCGGCCCGGCTCGACACCGGTCGACGACGGCTGGCGATCTCGGTGGCCGTCAGCGGCGCGGGCAGCATCGAGAATTCGTCGATGGGACCGTCGGTCAGCACCCAGGTGTCCAGGCTGCTGCCGCCGCGCTGCATGGAGACCACCTGCAGATCGGGGCCGGCGATGCGCGTCAGGCCGCCCGGCAGCACATGCCAGCGGCCGCCTTCTCCGGCGATGGCCATGACGCGCAGCATCGCGCCGCGCGGCAGCAGTCTTCCGTTGGACCAGGTGGGCACGTCGGACAGCGGCAGGAACGACTGCACCGTGTAGAGCTCGGGCGTTGCTTCGATGCGTGCCCGCAGCGCGTCCATCTCGTGTCGCGAGGTGTGCGCGACGAGGACGGCATCGAAGTGGCTGGACGGATAGGTGGGCTTGATCACGGCGGCGCCGAGGTCGGCGAGCGCGGCCTGGCGGGCCGCGGCCTCTCCGCACCACCACGAGTCCAGCGACGGCAGCGTCAGCGACTCGATGCCGGCGCGCCGTGCAATGGCGGGCAGGAATCCGGCGAGCGCCGGCGATTCGAGGAAGCCTGCGCCCAGCGCGTTGGCGATCTGCACGTTGCCCGCCCGCACCGCCTGCAGCAGGCCCGGAATGCCGAGCGTGGAATCGTGGCGCAGCTCGAGCGGATCGCAGTACACGTCATCGAGCCGGCGCAGGATGCCGTGCACCGGCTTCAATCCATGCAGCGACTTGAGGTAGACGCGCTCGTCGCGCACCGACAGGTCGGCGCCTTCCACCAGCGGCAGGCCCAGGTAGCGCGCGAGATAGGCGTGCTCGAAGTAGGTTTCGTTCCATGGGCCGGGCGTCAGCACGACGATGGTCGGCGCATCGTCGGGTGCCAGGCGCGTCAGCGTGTCGAGCAGGCGCCGGTAGGCGGACGCGAGGCGCTGCACGCGCATCTCGCGGAATGCATCGGGAAACAGGCGCGCGATGGTCAGGCGATTCTGCAGTGCGTAGCCCAGGCCTGACGGTGCCTGCGTGCGCTGCGACACCACCCACCAGCGGCCGTCGGCGGCGCGTGCGAGATCAAAGGCGATGATCTGCAGGTAACTGCCGCCCGCGGGCGCGATGCCGGCCATCGGCCGCAGATAGCCGGGGTGCCCGAGCACCAGCGCTGGCGGCAGCAGCGCCTCGCGCAGCAGCCGCTGCGGCCCGTAGGCATCCGCAACGATGCTCTCGAGCAGGCCGGCGCGCTCGGCGATGCCGCGTTCGATCTCCGTCCACTCGTGCTCTTCGATGATGAAGGGCAGCAGGTCGAGCGACCACGGACGTGCCGGTCCCGCGCCTTCGCTGTAGACGTTGTAGGTGATGCCGTCGTCCTCGATCTGCCGCCGGACGATCTCGGCGCGCCGGTCGAGGTCGCGGAAGCCGGCCACGCCCAGCGTGTCGAAGAAGCGCTTCCACGCCGGCCGCAGGTGGCCGTCGGCGAGGGCCGCGTTGCCGCGCAACTCGTCGAAGTGTCCGGCACGCGCGGGCGCCGCGCGGCGCAGTGCCGCGGGCGCGGCTTCGTGGAACGGATCGAACTGGAAACTGGATTGGGCCACGCGCTCGCTTCAGGTCGTCATCGCTGCCCGGATGCTACTGAAGAATGCTTCCTCGTTGCCGCCGCCGTTGCCGCATCAGGCCCTGCGCAGGTCCAGCGTAAAGGGAAACTCGTGGCTCGCCGTCCGCGCCAGCAACTGGGTCGACGTGTCCGCGCCCACCCGCATCGTGCCCGGCGTATGGCCGATGCGGATGAAGCGCGCCAGCCGCCGGCTTTCCGCCTCGTAGGAATTGACCGGGAAGGTGTCGTAGTTGCGGCCGCCGGGATGCGCGACGTGATACTCGCAGCCGCCGAGCGAGCGCTGGTTCCACGTGTCGACGATGTCGAAGGTCAGCGGCGTGTGCACGCCGATGGTCGGATGCAGTGCCGATGCGGGATTCCATGCGCGGTAGCGCACCCCGGCAGCAAACTCGCCGGCGCGCCCGGTGGGTTGCAGCGGCAGCGGGATGCCGTTGACGGTGACGACGTGACGGCGGTCGTTCAGGCCTGTCACCTTGGCCTCGACCCGCTCCAGCGACGAATCGACGTAACGGACGGTGCCGCCGATCGCGCCTTCCTCGCCCATGACGTGCCAGGGTTCCAATGCGGAGCGCAGCGACAGTTCGATGCCGCGGGCCGCCACCTCGCCATACAGCGGGAAGCGGAACTCCAGGTGCGGGGCGAACCATTGCGGATCGAAGCGCAGGCCGTGGTCGGCGAGTTCGGCCAGCACGTCTTCGAAGTCCATCGCGACGAAGGTCGGCAGCAGGAAGCGATCGTGCAGCTGGGTGCCCCAGCGCGCCAGCGGCGCGGTATAGGGCGACTTCCAGAAGCGCGCCACCAGCGCGCGCATCAGCAGCTGCTGCGTGAGGCTCATGCGCGCATGCGGCGGCATCTCGAAGGCGCGCAGTTCGAGCAGGCCGAGCCGGCCGGTCGGACCGTCGGGCGAATACATCTTGTCGATGCAGAACTCGGAGCGGTGCGTGTTGCCGGTCACGTCGATCAGGATGTTGCGCAGCGTGCGATCGACGAGCCACGGCGGCACCGCACCGTCGCGCGGCAGGCCCTGGTCGGTGAGGCCGGCTTCGGCCTGGCGCCGGCGGATCTCGGCGAACGCGATCTCGAGTTCGTACAGCTGATCGTTGCGCGCCTCGTCGACGCGCGGCGCCTGGCTGGTCGGCCCGATGAACAGACCCGAGAACAGGTACGACAGCGACGGATGGTTGTGCCAGTAGCCGATCAGGCTCGCGAGCAGGTCGGGACGGCGCAGGAACGGACTGTCGGCCGTGGTCGCGCCGCCCAGCACGAAGTGGTTGCCGCCGCCTGTGCCGGTGTGGCGGCCGTCGAGCATGAACTTCTCGGTGGAAAGCCGGGTCCGGTGCGCCGCGTCGTACAGGAACTCGACGTTGGTGACCAGTTCGTCCCAGCCGCTCGCCGGATGGATGTTCACTTCGATCACGCCGGGATCGGGCGTGACCTGCAGCAGCGCGAGGCGCGGATCGCGCGGCGGCGGATAGCCTTCGAGCACCACCGGCAACTGCTCGGCGGCGGCGGTTGCCTCGATGGCGGCCAGCAGCTCGAGATAGTGCGCGGCGTCGGCGAGCGGCGGCATGAACACGTACAACACGCCGTCGCGCGTCTCGACGCACAGCGCGGTGCGGGTGACCGAGGCCGCCGATTCGAAACGCCGGAGCGCCTGTGCAGCGACGGGATGCATGCCCGCGACCCGCGGCGGGACCGGAATCGAGCGGGCCGCCGCTTGCCGTGCGTTCGACGCCGGCAGCGCTGCGTGGTCCGCGTACGGGTCGAGATCGTTCAGCGGCGGCTTGTCCTTCGCTTCGGCCCACGGCAGCGCGTCGAGCGGCAGTCGATAGCCCATGGCCGAGTCGCCCGGCACAAGGACCATGCGACCGCCGCGGAAGGTCCAGGCGCCGCTCGTCCAGAGCGCTCCGCCAGCGGCCGGTGGATCGTCCGTGCGCGCCAGCGGCAGGGCATAGCCCACCGGCGCGTCGAGACCGGCCTCGAACACTCGGCGCAATCGATCGCGCTCCAGTTCGTCGTCGATGCGCGCGTCGAAGGGGTCGACGTTGATCGGCAGCCGGCCCTCGCGCCAGAGGTAGTGCCATGCATCTTCGAAACCGGCCTGCACGAACTGCGCGTCGAGCTGCAGATTCGCCGCGAGGCGCTCGATGAAGCGCTTCGCATCGGCAGCGGTGTGACCGGCCGGCGTGCGCTCGTCGGCCAGCAGCGCGGGATCGTTCCAGCAGCTCGCCCCGTCCTTGCGCCAGTAAGCCGACAGCGCCCAGCGCGGCAGCTGCTCGCCCGGATACCACTTGCCCTGGCCGAAATGCACGAAGCCGTTCGCGCCGTAGCGGTCGCGCAGCCGATGCAGCAGCGCCGTCGCGAGTCCGCGCTTGTGCGGGCCCAGGGCGGCGGTATTCCATTCGGCGCCGTCGCGGTCGTCGATCGAGACGAAGGTCGGCTCACCGCCCATGGTGAGGCGCACGTCGTTCGCGTCCAGTTCGGCATCGACGCGCCGGCCGAGTTCGATCACCGAGTTCCATTGCGCGTCCGTGTACGGCTTCGTCACGCGCGGCGACTCGTAGATGCGGGTCACCTTCATCGTGTGCTCGAAGACGACCTTGCACTCGTCGGTCTCGCCTTCGACCGGCGCGGCGCTGCTGGGCTCTGGCGTGCAGGCCAGCGGTATGTGGCCTTCGCCGGCCAGCAGCCCGGACGTCGGGTCGAGCCCGATCCAGCCGGCGCCCGGCAGGTAGACCTCGCACCACGCATGCAGGTCGGTGAAGTCGACCTCGGTGCCGCTCGGGCCGTCGAGCGACTTCACGTCCGGCTTCAGCTGGATCAGGTACCCGGACACGAAGCGCGCCGCCAGGCCGAGGTGACGCAGCAGCTGCACCAGCAGCCAGCCGCTGTCGCGACACGAGCCGGAACCCGCCACCAGCGTCTGCTCCGGCGTCTGCACGCCGGGCTCCATGCGGATCAGGTAGCGGATGTCGCGCTGCAGACGCTGGTTGAGGTCGACCAGGAAGTCGACGGTCCGCACCTCGCGTGCGACATCGATCGATGCGACGAGCTCGCGGAAGCGGGGCGTGAGCTCGCTCCGCGCCAGGTACGGCAGCAGGTCGTGATGCAGGCCGGCGGCATAGCTGAACGGGAAGCGCTCGGCCGCGGGCTCGAGGAAGAAGTCGAAGGGGTTGTGGACCGCCATCTCGGCCACCACGTCGACGGTGATCTCGAAGTGATCGGTCTTCTCCGGGAAGACCAGGCGCGCGAGGTAGTTCGAGAACGGATCCTGCTGCCAGTTGATGAAGTGCTGCTCCGGCGCGACGTGCTGCGAGTACGCCAGGATGCGCGTGCGGGAGTGGGGCGCCGGCCGCAGCCGGACGACCTGCGGCCCGAGCGCGACGCGCCGGTCGTAGCGGTAGCGGGTGACGTGGTTCAGGGCAACGTGGATCGACACGGAATTTCCTTGGGGCTGTGGGCGCCGTGGTGCATTCTGTGCCGGTTCCATGCACCGGCACGATGCATCCGAAGGTTTAGCACATCACGACGCAAAGTCTGTGCCGGACGGACCGGTCCGACGAACTGCTAGGCTTTGCCCATCCTGTTGCGAGGCTCCCTTCGCCGCCGCGGTGGTGAAACTGGTAGACACAGCGGACTTAAAATCCGCCGCAAGCGAAAGCAGGCATGCCGGTTCGATCCCGGCCCGCGGCACCACGATGATGAAAGTATTCAACCTGGGATGCGACAACGAGCACGCCTTCGAAGGCTGGTTCGCGTCGGCTGACGAGTTCGACCGGCAGGTGGCCGGCCGCATGGTCGAGTGCCCCGTGTGCGGCAGCCACGCGGTGCGCAAGCTGCTGTCGGCGCCGCGCATCAACACCGGCGCGGAAGAGCGGACGTCGTCCGACACACGGCAGGCCGTGGCGATGCCGAACGATGCGTCGATGCAGGCGATGCTGATGAAGATGGCGCGCCACATCCAGGCCAACAGCGAGGACGTGGGCGAGCGCTTTCCCGAGGAAGCGCGGCGCATTCACTACGACGAGGCCCCGAAGCGCTCGATCCGCGGCGTGGCCTCGCGCGACGAGGCGGCCGAACTGGCCGACGAGGGCATCGAGGTGATGCCCGTGCCGTTTCCGGAACTGCTGAAGAAGCCGGTGCAGTAGCGAAAATTGGGCCCCGGCCTGCGCCGGGGCGACGACAGTCTGCCGTCGTCCTTCCGGCGAAGGCCGGGATCCAATTTCTAGCGCTTCGCGTACTGCGTGGCGCCGAACAGCACGTCCTTCTCCTTGTCCGTGCGCACCGGCTTGCGCCGGTCGGCGAGCACGGCCACGCCTCGTTTCACCGCTGGCCGCGCGTCGATCGCGTCGTACCAGCGCCGGACGTTCGGAAAGTCGGCGAGGTCGATGCCTTGCCGCTCGTACGAGCGCGTCCACGGGAAGATCGCGATGTCGGCGATCGAGTAGTCGCCGGCGATGTACTCGGTCTGCGCCAGTTTCCGGTCCAGCACGCCATACAGCCGCTTCGCTTCGTTGGTGTAGCGGTTGACCGCGTATTCGATCTTCTCCGGTGCGTAGATGCGGAAGTGATGCGCCTGGCCGAGCATCGGCCCGAGCCCGCCCATCTGGAACATCAGCCACTGCAGCACGTCGTAGCGGCCGCGCACGTCGGCGGGCAGCAGGCGCCCGGTCTTCGCCGCGAGGTACAGCAGGATCGCGCCGGACTCGAACAGCGCCATCGGCTGGCCGTCCGGCCCGTCGCTGTCGACGATCGCCGGGATCTTATTGTTGGGGCTGATCTTCAGGAAATCGGGCCTGAACTGGTCGCCGGCGCCGATGTCGATGCCGTGCACGGTGTACGGCAGCGCGCACTCCTCCAGCATGATGTGGACCTTCTGGCCGTTGGGCGTGGGCCAGGTGTAGACGTCGATCATTCGTCGATTCCTCAGTGCTTCGGGGGGAGCGGCACGTGCTTCGCGATCTCGAACTTCGCGATCGCATTGCGGTGGACTTCGTCGGGACCATCGGCCAGCCGCAGCGTGCGCGCCAGCGTGTAGGCGTAAGCGACCGGAAAGTCGTCGCACATGCCGCCGCCGCCGTGCGCCTGGATGGCCCAGTCCAGCACGGTGCACGCCACGTTCGGGGCGACCACCTTGATCATCGCGATCTCCGCCTTCGCAGCCTTGTTGCCGACGGTGTCCATCATCCACGCGGCCTTCAGCGTCAGCAGCCGCGCCTGGTCGATCAGGCAGCGCGACTCGGCGATGCGCTCCAGCCACACGCCCTGGCGCGCGATCGGGCCGCCGAAGGCCGTACGGTTCGCCAGCCGCTTGCACATCAGCTCGAGCGCACGTTCCGCCAGGCCGAGGCTGCGCATGCAGTGATGGATGCGGCCCGGCCCGAGGCGGCCCTGCGCGATCTCGAAGCCGCGGCCTTCGCCGAGCAGGATGTGGTCGACCGGCACGCGCACGTTGTCGAACACCGTTTCCATGTGGCCGTGCGGCGCGTCGTCGTAGCCGAACACATTGAGCGGCCGCTCCACGCGCAGTCCAGGGGTGTCTGCCGGCACCAGGATCATCGACTGCTGCGAATGCTTCGGTGCGTCGGGGTCGGTCTTGCCCATGACGATGTAGATCTTGCAGCGCGGATCGCCGGCGCCGGAAGTCCACCACTTGCGGCCGTTGATGACGTATGAATCGCCGTCGCGCTTCATCGACGTCTGGATGTTGGTGGCGTCGCTGGACGCGACCGCGGGCTCGGTCATCGCGAAGGCCGAGCGGATCTCGCCGGCGAGCAGCGGCTTCAGCCAGCGCTCCTTCTGCGCGGGCGAGCCGTAGCGCTCGATGGTCTCCATGTTGCCGGTGTCGGGCGCGTTGCAGTTGAACACCTCGGAAGCCCACGGCACGCGTCCCATGATCTCGGCGAGCGGCGCGTATTCCAGGTTGGTCAGCCCTGCGCCGTGCGATGAATCCGGCAGGAACAGGTTCCACAGGCCCGCGGCGCGCGCCTTCGGTTTCAGTTCCTCGACGATGCGCGTCGGTGTCCAGCGCGCACCGCGGCGCGTGTTCTCTTCGACTTCCTCGTGGAACCGGCGCTCCACCGGATACACCTGCTCGTTCATGAACGCGGTGACGCGCTCGCGCAGATCCTGCGCACGACTCGAATACTGGAAATCCATGGTCGCTCCTTGTGCATTCAGGATAGCGCGGCACAGTTGTGGCCATTTGACCTGCCGCGTAGAGTCCGGCCGAAGGAGGACGAATGAAGGCCATCCAGTGCGTCGAGTGGGGCGGACCTGAGCGGCTGGTGCTCGCCGAGGTGCCGTTGCCTCAGCCTGGGCCTGGCACGGTGCGCTTGCGCATCGAGGCGGCGGGCGTGAACTTCCCCGATGCGCTGATCGTGCAGAAGAAGTACCAGGTGCAGCCGCCGTTGCCGTTCACGCCGGGCACCGAGGTTGCCGGCACGATCGATGCGGTGGGCGAGGACGTCAAAGGACTGTCGGTGGGCGATCGTGTCGCCGCGTTCGTCGGTACCGGTGGTTTCGCCGAGTACGTCTGCGCGCCGGTCTCAATGACGCTGCCGCTGCCGGCGGCGATCAGCACCGAAGACGCGGCGGCGTTCACGCTGACCTACGCGACCTCGCACCACGCGCTGTTCGACCGCGGGGCGCTGAAGGCGGGCGAGACGCTGCTGGTGCTCGGCGCCGGCGGCGGCGTGGGGCTGGCGGCCGTCGAACTCGGACGCATCGCCGGGGCGCATGTCATCGCCGCTGCGTCCAGCGACGCGAAGCTCGCCGCGGCACGCTCGCACGGCGCGGACGAGATCATCGACTACTCGAAAGCGGACCTGCGCGACGCCATCAGGTCGCTGACCGGCGGCAAGGGTGTCGATGTCGTCTACGACCCGGTGGGCGGCGCGCTGACGGAGGCGGCAGTGCGCAGCCTGGCATGGCGCGGGCGGCTGCTGGTCATCGGCTTTGCCGACGGCGCGATTCCATCGATCGCGGGCAACTGGCTGCTGATCAAGGGCTCGTCGGCCGTGGGTGTGTTCTGGGGCGAATTCGCGCGCCGCGAGCCGAAGCAGAACCAGGCGATGCTGACCGAGCTCTACACTTGGCTGGCGCAGGGCAAGCTGAAGCCGCACGTGTCGCAGCGCTACGCGCTGGCCGATGCGCCGCGTGCGCTGGAAGCGCTGCTGACGCGGCGCGCGGTGGGCAAACTGGTCATCACTCCATGAATCCGGGACAGGCGACCATGGATCGTGCCGGCGCACCGATCGAAACTGTCATTCCCGCAAAGGCGCGCGATCTCGGCGCGTTCACGGTCGGGCGCGTGCTGCCTGCGGCGCAGCGCCGCATGGTGGGCCCGTTCATTTTCCTAGATCACATGGGGCCGATGCAGATGACGGCGCCCGTGCCGCGCAAGGCCGACGTGCGGCCGCATCCGCATGTCGGGCTGGCAACGGTCACCTACCTGTTCGAAGGAGAACTGACCCATCGCGATTCGCTGGGTGTCGAGCAGGCGATCCGGCCCGGCGAAGTGAACTGGATGACCGCCGGCCGAGGCATCAGCCACTCCGAACGCTTCGATGGCATGCGCGACACTGGCGGCGCGATGCACGGCATGCAGGCGTGGGTGGCGCTGCCCGAAGCGCATGAAGAGGACGCGCCGGCGTTCGAGCATTACGGTGCATCTGACCTGCGTGACGTGCAGGGCGACGGCTGGACCGCCCGGCTGATCGCCGGCCGCGCATGCGGCGAGCAAAGCGCCGTGGGCACGCTGTCGCCGCTGTTCTACGCGCACGTCGAACTGCAGGCCGGCGCATCCATCGAGCTGCCGCTCGACGTCGCGGAGCGCGGTGCGTATGTGGTCAGCGGCTCGGTCGGCGTCGATGGCGTGACCTTCGATGCGCGCATGCTGCTCGTGGTGGCGCCGCACGCGCACCCGCGCCTGACGGCCCTGACAGCGTCGACCGTGATGCTGCTGGGCGGAGAGCCTGTCGGCGAGCGCCACATCTGGTGGAACTTCGTTTCATCGCGCCGCGAGCGCATCGAGCAGGCGAAAGCCGACTGGCAGGCAGGTCGGATCGCGCTGCCGCCGACGGACAACCAGGAAGTCATTCCGCTGCCGGCCGGCAGTTGATCCGGGTGCTGCCTCCCGGCGTATCGTCCCGAAGGCTTGGCCAACGCGCACTCTTGCGCCAACACGGGAGGGGCAACATGATGCTGAAGCACAAGGGGCTGATCACGGTTGTCTGCGCAAGCTCGACGGTCGTTTCCACCGCAGCAGTGATGTTCGCGCTGCAGTCGACGCGTGCGCACGCCCAGTCGGGCAGTGACTGCGAGATCCTCTGGGAATAGTCCAACAAGTACGGAAAGCTTGCCTACAGGACTTCGCAATACATTGCGAAGGGGTACGTCGCAGCAGGGCTCGCGGCGCAAGGCAACGCCCTCTTCACGCTGGTATGCCGAAGGTAGTGGTCCGCCTGCCCAGCGTGTCGATCCGACCGCGGCCCGTTCGACGTAGTCATGACGGGCGATGTGCCCGATTTCGGAGTCCAGGACATGCGATTCATCATCACGGCGCAGCCGGGAGCCGAGCGCAAGGCTGACGATCCGCCGGCCGCCTTCGACGCCGAACTCTTCAAGGCCTACATGCGCTTCAACGAGGAGATGCACAAGGCCGGGGTGCTGGTCGCGTCCGAAGGCCTCAATCCCGCCGCGCCGGGCGCGCGCATCGCCGTGGCCGGGGGCAGGCGCTACGTGGTCGATGGTCCCTTCGCGGAGTCGAAGGAACTGGTGGGAGGGTTCTATCTCATCGAGGTCGACTCGCTCGACGAGGCCATTCGGTGGGCACTGCGTGCGCCATCGGGATTCGGAGCCGATGACATCCTGGAGGTGCGTCAACTCACCGGCGCGGCAGACCTGCCTCCCGACCTGCTGAAGCTGATCGCTGAAGCGGCGCCGACGTGGAGTGCGTCGGCATGGCAATCACGCTGACGCAGGCCGCCGCGGCGCGCTGCGCGTCAGCCACGTCGCGATGAACGCCAGCGTCGCGGCACCCGCCAGCACCCACAGCGCATGATCCCAGCGCGCCGGGTCACGCGCGGCGGCGCCGCGGTCCAGCACCCAGCCCACCAGCGGCTGCAGGATGCCGGCGCCGAGGAAGATGCCGGTGTTGACCACCGCCGTCGCGATGCCCGAGTACTGCGGCGGATTCGCTTCCTTCGCGATGGTCCACGACAGCGTGAAGCCGGGGATCAGCAGCCCCATCAGCAGGAACCACGCGAGGGTGGCCGCCAGTGGCCACTGCACGTGCAGAAGCCACGGCAGCCACGACAGCACGTACAGCAGCACCGCCACGCGCATCAGGCCGACGCGGTTGCGCAGGCGATCGGACAGCACGCCGATGCCGAGGGAGCCCAGCGCCACGCCCAGCAACAGCGCGCTGGCGTGCTGCGCGGCCGTGACGCGTGCCAGTTCGTGCACCTGCTGCAGGTAGGGCACGGCCCACAGTCCGGCGAACGCGAGGTAGCTGCCGCCGACGCCCATGTTGACGATGAAGGGCGGCCACGTCGCGGGATTGCGCAGCACGCCAGTGCAGCGCGCCACGGTAGGCGACCGCTGGCAGATGCGCCGCCAGCGGATTCGCGGGTGGATAGCCGAGCTTGTTCGGGGCGGTCACGCACGCGCAACCACGTCGCATGTCGGCCAGCAGGGCCGACAGCGCGCCCAGCACGACGAACACAGTGCGCCATGATGCGTGCGTTACCACCCACGCCAGCGGTGCGCCGGCGATGACGGCGCCCAGGTTGCCCGCGAACATGGTCACGCCGTTGAGTCGCGAAGCGCTCGCCGGGCGGGAAACCACACGGCCGAGACTTTCAGGATCGAGATGAACGCGACGGCCACGCCGATGCCGACCAGCGTGCGCCCCGCGGCGGCGATCTCCCACGCCGGCGCCAGCGCGAACAGCACCGAGCCGACGGCGGCGATGGCGGAGCCGTACGTCAGCAGGCGTCGCGGCCCGATCGTGTCCGCCATCACGCCGACCGGGACCTGCAGCAGCGTGTAGACGTAGAAATACGTGGCGGCCAGCGTGCCGAGCACCGCGCCGCTGATGTCGAAGGCGCGCGTCAGCTCGCCGGCGATCGCCGCCGGCGCGGTGCGATGGACGAAGGACAGCACGAAGCTCGCGAGCGCGAGCCCGAAGACGACACGGCGGGCGGCGGCGAAGGACGTCATCGACGGCGGTGCCGGTGTTGTCCGCTACTGTCCGCTACTGCGCCGGCGCGCTGCGGAAGTAGCGCGGCTCGGTGAAGAGCGACGACAGTTCGACCCGCTTCACCTCGGGATGATCGGGCACGGCATACAGCACCGGCGTCATCACTTCCTCGAACAGCCCGCGCAGGCTGCGCGCGCCGGATTTGTATTCGAGCGCGAGGTCGGCGATCTCCTCGAACACGCGCGGCGCGACGGCAAGTTCCACGCCTTCGTTCTTCAGCACCGCCTGGAACTGCCGGTAGATGCAATTGCGCGGCTCGGTCATGATGCGCACCAGCATGTCGCGGGTCAGTTCGCCGAAACGCGCGACCACCGCCAGGCGACCGGTGAACTCCGGGATCAGCCCGAACTCGACGAGATCCGTCGGCTTCACCCGCGCATTGAGCCGGGTGAGGATCTTCTGGTTGTCGCTGTCCGACGTGGCCACGAAGCCGTAGCCGTGGCTCTGCGACATGATCGCTTCCAGGCCGACGAAGGCGCCGCCGCAGATGAACAGCACGTTGGTCGTGTCGATGTAGGCGCCGCTGCGCAGACGCACCGGCGCGCCTTCCATGATCTTCAGCAGTGCGTGCTGCACGCTCTCGCCCGAGGCGCCGCGGCCGTGCTTGTCCGTGGCGGCCGACAGCTTGTCGATCTCGTCGATGAACACGATGCCCTGCTGCGCACGCGCCAAGTCGCCGGCCGCCTTGTCGTGCAGCCGCTCGAGGATGGCCTCGATCTCGTCGTTGACGTAGCGCGACTGCGCGAGCGACGTGGCATCCGCGGTGACGAAAGGCACGTTCAGCAGCCGCGCCAGCGACTCGCACATCAGCGTCTTGCCGGTGCCGGTCGGCCCGACCAGCAGCACGTTGCTCTTGGTGATCTCCACACCGTCCTGCTGCGAGCGCGCGATCTTCTTGTAGTGCGCATAGACGGCGACGGCCAGCACCTTCTTGGCGTCGTCCTGTCCGATCACGTATTGATCCAGGTGGTGGACGATCGCCGACGGGGTGAGCTTCGGGTCCAGCAGTGCCATGGTGTTCTCCGCGCTAGGCGCGCTGCGCGCGTTGGGCATAGGTCCAGCCCAGCTCGGCCAGCATGCGTGCGTTGCGGCCATGCTGGTGCGCGTCGTCGGACGAGGCGAGGCCTTCGGTGGAGCGCTTGTACACGCCCTGCAGAATGGCTGCGATGCGGAACAGGTTGTAGGCGAGGCAGAAGTTCCACACCGGTGCGGCGATCGGTGCGCGGCCGGTGCGCTGCACGTAGCGCGCGACGTACTCGTCCTCGCTGGGTATGCCCAGCGCGGCCAGATCCAGTCCCGCGATGCCGCGGAAGCTGCCCGGCGCGATGTGCCAGCTCATGCAGTGATACGAGAAGTCCGCCAGCGGATGACCGAGCGTCGACAGCTCCCAGTCGAGAACGGCGATGACGCGCGGCTCGACTGGATCGAAGATCAGGTTGTCCATGCGGTAGTCGCCGTGCACCACCGCGGTCTCGTCGCCCGGCGGGATGTGCTGCGGCAGCCAGTCGATCAGCCGGTCCATCGCGTCGACGGTGCCGGTCTCGGATGCGCGGTACTGCTTGCTCCAGCGGCCGATCTGCCGCTCGAAATAGTTGCCGGCGCGGCCGTAGTCCGCAAGTCCCGCCTGCTCGACATTCACCGTGTGCAGCTTCGCGAGCACGCGGTTCATCTCGTCGTAGAGGGCGGAACGCTCCGTCGGGGCCAGATCGGGTAGTGACTGCTCCCAGAAGATCCGGCCCTCGACATGCTGCATCACGTAGAAGGCGCGGCCGATGACGCTCTCGTCCTCGACCAGCAGCAGCACGCGCGGCACCGGGATGCCTTGTCCGGCCAGCGCGCGCATGACGCGGAACTCGCGCTCGATCGCGTGTGCCGACGGCAGCAGCTTCGCCACCGGCCCGGGCTTGCTGCGCATCACGTAGCTGCCGGCCGGCGTGTCGAGCCGGTAGGTGGGATTCGACTGACCGCCCTTGAACTTGGTCAGCGTCAGCGGCCCGCGGAAGCCCGGCAGCTCGCGCTGCAGGTGTTCCGAAAGACGATCGACGTCGATGACGCTCATCGGACCTCCGCGCGGTCCGCGCGCGCCTTCAGGTACTGCTGCAGCAGGTGCTCCATCGTCGACAGCCGGGTGCTGGTCTGCATCGTTTCGATCGGGCAGTAGTTGACGACGCGCACCACGCTCGCCGACGCGGTGGCGCCGACGTCGATGATATTCAGGCAGCCCGGATCCTGCGCCAGGCCGCCGAGGAACACAGGCTGGCCCGTGAGGAACCACGACAGCAGTGCGCGGTTCACGCCACCGTGCAGCACGAGCAGCGCAGTGTCCCAGTCGTCCGCGGCCAGCAGCCGCTGCAGCGCGGGCAGCGTGCGGTCGAGCAGTTCGCCGATGGACTCGCCGGCGAGGAAGCGCGTGTCGCGCGGTACCGGCCCTTCGAAGGCGCCGAGGAACGCCGCGCGCAGGTCCGCGTCGGGAATGCTCGGCAGGTGACCGCCGCGGATCTCCTGCAGGTCGGGCCAGTGTTCGAGCGGCGGAGCTGTGCCCGCTGCGGCGAGTGCCTCGGCCGCGGTCTGCCGCGTGCGGCGCAGCCCGCTGGTGACGGCAAGATCGATGGTCACGCCCGCGGCGGCCAGCGCCACGCCCATCGCGCGCGCCTGCGCGACGCCCGCGGGGGTGAGCGGCACGTCGTCGGGCGGATAGGGGCGGCCGCTTTCGTCGAAGTACTCGACGGCGCCATGGCGCATCAGCAGCAGGCGGCGGCGGTCGACCATGGCTTCAGCTGCTCCGCACGATGCCATCGGCGAACAGCCCATCCATGCCATCGTCCGCGATGCCGAGCTCGGCCAGCAGCGCCCGCGTGTGTTCGCCGGCGCGCGGCGCGGGGCGACGTTCGAAGGTGTGGCCGCTCATCTGCGCGAGCGGGCCGACCACGGTGACGCCACCGCGGTGCCCGACCACGCCGCGCGCACGAGCCTGTTCGTGGCGCAGCGCCTCGGCGGGCGTCAGCACGGGCGTGACGCAGGCATCGGTGGCGGCAAAGAGCGCAACCCACTCCGCGAGCGGTCGCTGCGCGATGCGGCGCGCGACGCGGTCGATGGTGACCTGCGCGGCCGACGAACCCGGCACCTCGCCGCGCGACCAGTGACAGTCGCACAGTTCATCGAGACCTGCAGCGGAGCAGAACGCGCGCCAGAACTTCGGCTCCAGCGCTCCGACGGCCAGCTCGCGCCCGTCGGACGTTGCATAGACGCGATAGCACGCGGCGCCGCCGGTGAGCAGCGTCGCGCCGCCGGCGGGCGTCATGCCGGCATCGAGTTCGGTGTGCGCGAAGAAGTGGTGCACGAGCAGGCCCTCGCTCATGGCAACGTCGACCCAGCGGCCCCGGCCCGTGCGCTGCGCGGCGAGCAGCGCGATCAGCAGCGTCGACAGCGCGGCGAGCGTGCCGCCGAGCAGGTCGCCGAGTTGCAGGTTCGGCACGGCCGCGCCTTCGCCGGGCGCGCTGCGGATCTGGTCGAGAATGCCGGCCGTCGCGATGTAGTTGAGATCGTGACCCGCGCGCTGCGACCAGGGACCGTCCTGCCCGTAGCCCGAGATCGAGCAGAGCACCAGCCGCGGATTGCGCGCGTGCAACGTGTCCCAGTCGAGACCCAGTCGCGCGAGCACGCCGGGCCGGAAGCTTTCGATCAGTGCGTCCGCGGAATCGACGAACTGCAGCAGCAGCGCGCGGCCGCGCGGCTGCTTGAGATCAATCGCCAGCGAACGCTTGCCGCGATTGACCGCCTCGAAGGCCGGATTGACGCGGACCCCTTCGGCATTGCGCACCTGCGGCGCGAAGTCGCGCATGTAGTCGCCTTCGCCGGTGTCCTCGATCTTGATGACGTCGGCGCCGTAGTCGGCGAGGTGCATCGTGGCGGCGGGACCGGGCAGCAGTCGCGTCAGGTCGAGGATGCGCAGGCCGGCGAGAGGGGCGGAGTTCATCGCTCTTCATCCGGCGAAGGCCGCGATCCTGTAGGTGCGCTCACGCCAGCGCCTCCAGCTCGCCCGTCAGCGCCAGCCATTGCGACTCGAGGGTTTCGACGCGTTCGGCAAGTTGCCCGCGGCGCTTCAGCGAGACAGCGACGTCATCGTCCTGGTCCGAGTGATAGAAGGCCGGATCCGCGAGCTTCGCATCGAGTTCGCGCAGTTCGTCGCTGACCCGCGCCAGCTCGTCTTCCAGCTTCTTCAGCCTGTTCTGCAGCGGCCGGCGCGAATCGGCGAGGCGTTGGCGCTCGGCCGCTTCCTGCCGGCGCAGTTCCTTGCGGTTCGGCGCGTTCGCATCGCCGCTCTCGGCCCGCTCGCGCCGGCTGGCCAGCACCAGTGCCGCATAGTCGTCGAGGTCGCCGTCGAAGGGGGCGACGCGGCCATCGTGCACCAGCCAGAGCTGGTCGCAGGCCGCGCGCAGCAGATGGCGATCGTGCGATACCAGCAGCAGCGCACCCTCGTACGACGACAGCGCCATGGTCAGCGCCTCGCGCGTTTCCATGTCGAGGTGGTTGGTCGGTTCGTCCAGCACCAGCAGGTTGGGGCGTTGCCACGCGATCAGGGCGAGTGCGCAACGCGCTTTCTCGCCGCCGGACATCGGTCCGATCAGCGCTGTCGCCATGTCGCCGGGGAAGCGGAAGTTGCCCAGGAAGTCGCGCAGCTCCTGTTCGCGCGCCTGCGGCGCCAGGCGGCGCAGGTGCTGCAGCGGCGTCTCGTCAGGGCGCAACTGGTCGAGCTGGTGCTGCGCGAAATAACCGATGGCGAGCCCCTGGCCGCGGCGCAGCTCGCCGGCCTGCGGCGCAAGGTCGCCCGCAATCGACTTGACCAGCGTCGACTTGCCCGCGCCGTTGACGCCGAGGATGCCGATGCGGTCGCCCGAGCGCACCGTCAGCGTCACGTCGGACAGCACGGTGCGCGCGCCGTAGCCGAGCGACATCTCCTCTGCATCGAGCAGCCGCTCGGGCACGCGCACCGGCTCGGGAAACTCGAAGCGCCATTCGCGCTTCTCGCGCACTGGCTCGATGGCGGTCAGCCGCTCCAGCATCTTCAGCCGGCTCTGCGCCTGGCGCGCCTTGGTCGCCTGCGCGCGGAAGCGATCGACGAAGCTCTGCAGGTGCGCGGCCGTGCGTGCGTAGGCGCGCGCCGCGGCGTCCTGCTGCTTCTGCTGCTCGAGCCACGCGAGCTCGAAGGCCGAGTAGTTGCCGGCGTAGCGGCGGATGGTGGCGTTGTCGACGTGCCAGACCGTCTCGACGATGCGGTCGAGGAACTCGCGGTCGTGCGAGATCACGAGCACGGTGGCCGGCTGGCGCCGCAGCCACGATTCGAGCCACACGACCGAATCGAGGTCGAGGTGGTTGGTCGGTTCGTCGAGCAGCAGCAGGTCGGCCGGCCGCAGCAGTGCCCGCGCCAAGGCCAGCCGGTTGCGCCAGCCGCCCGAGAAGTCGCGGACGGGACGCGCCGCGTCGGCGTGGCTGAAACCGAGGCCGTGCATCACCGCCGCGGCATTCGCGGCGATGGCGCCCTCGTCGAGCTCGGCCAGCGTGGCGTGCGCATGGGCAATGCGCATCTCGTCGTGACCCGCCTCGGCCTCGGCCAGCTCGGCCCGTGCATCGGACAGCGGCGCATGGCCCGCGAGCACGTAGTCGAGTGCGCGCATCTCGGGTGCATCGATGTCCTGCGCAACGTGCGCGATGCGGGGCAGAGGCGGTGCTTCGATCACGCCGGCCTCGGCCGAAAGCTCGCCGAGGATGGCCGCGAACAGCGTCGACTTGCCGGTGCCGTTGCCGCCGACCAGACCCACGCGCTCGCCGGGCCGCGCGATCAGCGAGACGCCGCGGTACAGCGTGCGGATGCCGCGGGCGAGTGCGACGTCGATCAGGCGCAGCATGCGTCGACGAATCGAGGCTGCAGCAGGAACACCGCGCCGCGGGGTGGCGCAGCCTCCTGCATCAGGGCAGCTCTTCCTGCCGCGCGAGGAACACCATGTCGTCGCCGGCGCTGGTGGTGAGCCACGTCAGCGGCAGGTCGCTGAAGGCCTTCTCCGCGGAGGAGCGTCCGTCGCCCACTTCGACGATCAGCAGCCCGCCCCGCTTCAGGTGGCCGCGCGCCTGGCGCACCAGCGTCTTCACCAGGTTCATGCCGTCGTTGCCGCCGGCCAGCGCCAGTTTCGGCTCGTGCTGATACTCGGCGGGCAGGGCAGCCATCGCGGTGTCGGTCACGTACGGCGGATTGCACAGGATCAGGTCGTAGCGCTTGTTGCCGAGCGCGCCGAACAGGTCCGACTTCACCGGCGTCACGCGCTGCTCGAGCTGATAGTCGGCAATGTTGCGGCGGGCCACCTGCAGCGCATCGGCGGAGGTGTCGACTGCGTCGATCTTCGCCTTCGGGAAGAGGTCCGCCGCCATGATCGCCAGGCAGCCCGAACCGGTGCACATGTCGAGCACGTCGACGACGGCATTGTGGTCGGGGATCCAGGCATCGAGACCCTCGTCGAGCAGTTCGCCGATGAACGAGCGCGGAATCAGTGCGCGTTCGTCGATGTAGAACCTGTAGCCGCGCAGCCACGCCTCGTTGAGCAGGTAGGCGGCCGGTATCCGCTTCTTGACGCGGCGGTCGATGAGCTGCAGCAGTTCGTGGATCTCCGCGTGCGTGAGATACGCATCGGCGAAGAACTCCAGGCGCTCGAGCGGCAGCTTCAGCGTGCGCATGACGATGAACGCGGCCTCGTCGAAGGCGTCGGGCTGGCCGTGGCCGAACGACAGCTGCGCATCGTTGAAGCGCGATACCGCATAGCGCAGCACGTCGCGCAGCGTGCGCAGATTGGCCTGGGCGTCGATCAGCGTGGTCATGGAGATGTCAGGCGCGTGTGCCGTTCAGCAGCAGCCGCTCCAGCGTGCCGCGGTAGATGTCCTTCAGCGGCGCGAGGTCGGCGACGGCGATGCGTTCGTCGATCTGGTGGATGGTCGCGTTCGGCGGGCCGAACTCGATGACCTGGTTGCAGAAGGTCGAGATGAAGCGGCCGTCCGACGTGCCGCCGGTGGTCGACAGCGTCGTTTGCACGCCGGTCACGTCGGCAATGGCCGCGCCCAGCGCCTCGGACAGCGCACCGCGCTGCGTGATGAACGGCGATGCGCCGAGTGTCCACTCGAGTGTGCGTTCGACGCCATGGCGGTCGAGCACCGCCTCCACCCGGCTGCGCAGCGAGGCGGCCGTCGAGGCGGGCGCGAAACGGAAGTTGAAGTCGATGACGCAGGTGCCGGGGATGACGTTGCCGGCGCCGGTGCCCGCGTGGATGTTCGACACCTGGAAGGTCGTCGGCGGGAAGAATTCGTCGCCGTCGTCCCAGCGCTCGGCCGCGAGCTCGGCCAGCGCGGGCGCGACGCTGTGCACGGGATTGCGCGCCAGGTGCGGATACGCGACGTGGCCCTGCAGGCCCTTGACGGTCAGCCGCCCCGTCAGCGACCCGCGGCGGCCGTTCTTGATCGTGTCGCCCAGCCGGTCGACGGAGGTGGGCTCGCCGACGACGCAGTAATCGATCGGCTCGCCGCGTGCGCGCAATGCCTCGACGACGCGCGTCGTGCCGTCGGTGGCCGGGCCTTCCTCGTCGGACGTCAGCAGCAGCGCGATCGAGCCGGGATGCTGCGGATGTGCGCGCACGAACTCCTCGGCGGCGACGACGAAGGCGGCAATCGAACTCTTCATGTCCGATGCGCCGCGGCCATACAGCCAGCCGTCGCGCTCGGTCGCGGCGAAGGGCTCGCTCGACCATTGTTCGACAGGGCCGGTCGGCACGACGTCGGTGTGGCCGGCGAAGGCCACCAGCGGCGACGCAGTGCCCCGTCGCATCCACGCATTGGTCACTCCGTTGGAGGCGATCGTCTCGGCGCGAAAGCCGCACGCAGCCAGCCGCTGCGCCAGCATCGCCTGGCAGCCGCCATCGGCAGGCGTCACCGAGGAACGGGAGATCAGTTGGCGGGCAAGTTCTAAAGTTGGATTCATGCGGATTCCACCGCATGACCAGGATCGGAACCCGCGGCAGGGCTGTCGATTGTAACCAGAGAGAGGAGGGTCAAAATGGATTCCCGCTTGCGCGGGAATGACCGCATGCTGCCGTCATCCCCGCGCAAGCGGGGATGCACTTTGACGTTGCCTCAGATGTTCAGCGTGAACTCGGAGAACGACGCGTCGGAGCTTTCTTCCTTGCGCTCCTTCTGCTGCGCCCGCGCCTTGCCGGCATTGTTGATGAACCACAGCAGGTTGTTCTGCGAGTCGGCGGAGGCGAGCGCGTCCTCGCGGGTGACCTGGTCGCCCTGGATCAGGTCGTACAGGCTCTGCTCGAAGGAGATGCTCTCCGGCGCAAGGCTCTGTTCCATCGCTTCCTTGATGGCCTGCACGTCGCCGCGCTCGATGAGGTCCGCGATGTGGCGGGTGTTCATCAGCACTTCGACCGCGGGCACGCGGCCGCCGCGCTTGGAGCGCACCAGGCGCTGCGACACGATGGCCTTCACCGCGACGGACAGGTCCTGGAAGAAGGCCTGGCGCGTCTCGGGCGGGTAGAAGCTGATCACGCGGTTCAGCGCGTGGGAGCTGTTGGTGGCGTGCAGCGTCGCGACCACCAGGTGGCCGGACATCGCATAGGCGAGTGCGGCGCTCATCGTGTCGCGGTCGCGGATTTCGCCGATGAAGATCACGTCGGGCGCCTGCCGCATCGCGCTGCGCAGCGCGGCCTGCAGCGTGCGCGCGTCGGAACCGATCTCGCGCTGGTTGATGATCGACTTCTTGTTGCGGAACAGGAATTCGATCGGATCCTCGAAGGTCAGCACGTGGCCGGTGGTGAGCTCGTTGCGGTGGTCGAGCATCGACGCGATGGTGGTCGACTTGCCGGAACCCGCCGCGCCGACGACGAGAATCAGCCCGCGGCGCTCCATGATCAGGTCCTTCAGCACTTCGGGCAGGTGCAGCGCATCGAGCTTCGGGATGTCGTGCGGAATGAAGCGCACCACCGCGGAGATCGAGCCGCGCTGCAGGAAGGCGGACAGGCGGAAGCTGCCAACACCCTGCACCGGAAGGCCGATGTTCAGCTCGCGCGAGTCCTCGAGCTCACGGAAGTGCGCGTCGGTCAGGCGTTCGGCAAGCAGCGACACGATCGACTGCGGCGCGAGGCGCTCCTGGTTGATCGGCACGCACACGCCGTTGATCTTGATGGTGATCGGCGAACCCACCGACAGGAACAGGTCGGACGCCGACTTTTCGGCCATCAGGCCGAACAGGCGTTCGAGGGACATCATCGGAGCGGACATGGACGGCCTCGCTGCGGCACCGCGGAAAGCCACAGCATACGGCGGGGGACACGGTATTCGTATCCGTCTGATCGGATGAAAAGCGGCGGGTTGCGCTGCCGCCGCCGCGCTAAAGCCGCACTGGGCAGCTCAGTCGGGCAGCGCGAAGGCGACGATCTCGTCGCTGACGCGCGGCGTGAGGATCGAGTTTGCCGCCGACAGCGAACACCACGTACTGCTTCCCCTTGAACTCGTAGACCGCCGGCAGCGACACCGCGGGCGCAGTCACCAGATGCTTCCACAGGACTTCGCCGGTGGCGAGGTCCAGCGCCCGCACGCGCGAGTCCATCGACGCGCCGGCGAAGACGAGGCCGCTCGCCGTGATCACGGGTCCGCCGATCGTGATCGAGCCCCACGACTCCGGCATGTAGAAACCCCACTTCTGCACCTGACCGTAGGGCTTGCGCCACAGCAGCGCGCCGGTGGCGAGGTCGTAGGCCGACATCGTGCCGTAGGGCGGCTTCCAGCACGGCATGCCGATGGGGTTGAGGAAGGTGGTGAGCTGGATGCCGTACGGGCTGCCGGTCATGGCAAAGAAGCCGCCGGTCTCGCCGCCGCCCGATCGGGCCGCGGCCTCGAATTCCTTGCGCGGCAGCAGCTTGTAGATCTGCACCGCGCTCGAACTGTTGACCACGAAGATCTGCTTCTGCGGGTCGACGGCGCCGCCGCCCCATTCGGTGCCGCCGATGGTCGCGGGATAGACCAGCGTGCCCGCGCCCTTGAGGCTGGGCGGCGTGAAGCGGCCCTCGTACTGCAGTTCCTTCAGCGTGCGGCTGCAGTAGCCGAAGCTCGCGAGGTCCGCCAGCCAGTAGATGCCGGGCCATTGATCGTCGATGACGGGCTGTGGGACAGCGACGTAGGGCTGCGTCGGCGCGGCGCGCTCGCCGGGCACGGTCGAGGCCGGCACCTTGCGCTCTTCGATCGGATAGATCGGCTCGCCGGTCGTGCGATCGAGCACGTAGATGAAGCCCTGCTTCGACGTCTGCACCAGCGCGGGAATCGTCCTGCCGTCGCGGCGCAGGTCGACGAGGGTGGGCGCTGCGTTGGTGTCCAGGTCCCACAGATCGTGATGGACGAGCTGGCGGCTCCACAGCACCTTGCCGGTCGCGACGTCGAGCGCCGTCACCGACGTGCCGAGCGGAATGCCGTCGAGGCGATTGCCGCCGTAGAAGTTGGGGCTCGGCGAACTGACCGGGATGTAGACGATGTCGCGTTCGGTGTCGATGGCCATGCTGGCCCACACGTTCGCGGTGCCGGTCTTTGCGGCGATCTCCGGCGCGATGGCGTTGAATGTCCAGCGCAGCGCGCCGGTGCGCGCGTCCAGCGCGAACACCGTTCCCGGCGGCGCCTCGGTCTCGGCCCAGTCCTTGCCGGCCCAGCCGACCAGCAGCGTGTCCTTGTAGACGGTGGGTGGCTGCAGCAGCGACAACGGCCACTTCGCATTGACGGTGTTCCACTGGTCGACGTTGACCTCGCCGCCCTTGCCGAAGTCGGCGCAGGGCTTGCCGTCGTCCGCATCGACGGCGTACAGCTTCGCGTCCATCGTGCCGATGTAGACGCGCTTGTTGCACGGTGCTCCCGCCACCGGCTGCTGCGCCTGCCAGTAGGCGACGCCGCGGTTCTTCATTGCGGGCTGCGTCAGCGCCTCGAGCCGTGCCTTCGGATCGAAGGTCCACCTGATCGCGCCGGTGTCGGGAGCGAGTGCGACGATGCGATAGAACGGCGTGCCGAGATAGACCGTGTCGTTGACGAACAGCGGTGTCGCCGACCACACCGTGGCGGGAACCTTGCCGCTGCCGTCCGACTTGTCGCCCGTGCGCGCGCGCCAGGCGACCTTCAGCTTGCCGACGTTGGCCGGCGTGATCTGGGTCAGCGGCGAGTACTTCTGCGCGGCGAGGTCGCCGTTGAAGGTGGGCCAGGATTTCGTCTGCGCCTGTGCCGCCGGCAGGGCGGTGACGACGGCGAGCACGGCAGCGCAGGGCAGCAGCAGTCTCATCGGGCAGTCCCTTCGAGTCCGGTGACGGGGTACTTCAGGCGACCGCTGCGTGCGGGCTCCGCGCACGCACCAGCCAGCCGACGCAGCCGATCGCCATCAGCGCCAGCAGCGTCGGGCTGTTCAGCAGCCACGCCGCGAAGGCGGTGCCCAGCAGCAGGATCAGGCACAGCACCGACAGCAGCACGCTCATGCCGCCTGCGCCGCGCGGCCGTGCAAGCAGCCATCCCACTACGGCGATCAGCAATGACGTGCCGGTCACCAGCAACGCGCCGCCGGTGTCCTGGATGCCGCTCGATTCGGAATAGAAGTTGATGAGCGAGACGATGGCGACCAGCAGCCCGGAAACCGCCACGATGCGCGCGCACCAGCGCTTGCGCCGACTGCAACCATGCGACCCCCTTGGCTTCCCCAAGGGCGCAGCGTACCTGCGGCGCGCGGTTTGGGCGAGTGCCCCGGCACTGTCCGCGTGCGCGCCGTCGCGCGCCCGGCCGCTCAGGCGCGCAGCAGTTCGTTGATGCTGGTCTTCGACCGGGTCTTCGCGTCCACCTGCTTGACGATCACCGCGCAGTACAGGTTGCAATCGCGCGACGGCAGCGAACCCGCGACCACGACCGAGCCGGCCGGCACGCGGCCGTAGGTGATCTCGCCGGTCTCGCGATTGAAGATCTTCGTGCTCTGGCCGAGGAACACGCCCATGCCCAGCACCGAGTTCTCCTCGACGATCACGCCCTCGACCACTTCCGAGCGCGCACCGATGAAGCAGTTGTCCTCGATGATGGTGGGATTGGCCTGCAGCGGCTCGAGAACGCCGCCGATGCCGACGCCGCCGGACAGGTGCACGTTCTTCCCGATCTGCGCGCACGAGCCGACCGTGGCCCACGTGTCGACCATCGTGCCGGCATCGACGTAGGCGCCGATGTTCACGTACGAAGGCATCAGCACGACGTTGGGCGCGATATAGCAGCCATGGCGCGCGACCGCCGGCGGCACGACGCGCACGCCGGTCGCGCGCATCGCGTCGGCGTCCAGGTGGCCGAACTTGGTCTGCACCTTGTCGTAGTAGGCGAGGTCGCCGGCGCGGATGGGCGCGTTGTCCGCCAGCCGGAACGACAGCAGCACGGCCTTTTTCAGCCACTGGTGCGTGATCCACTCGTGGCCGCGCTTCTCGGCCACGCGCGCGCGGCCGGCATTCAGGTCGGCCAGTGCGTGCGACACCGCGTCGCGCACGTCGGCCGGCGCGCCCGACGGCGACAGGTCGGTGCGTCGTTCCCACGCCTGGTCGATGGTGTTCTGCAGTGACATCGTTGTTTCCGTGTTCAGGAGGTCAGCGTTCAGAAGGTCAATGAGGCGATGCGACGTGCGGCCTCGGCCACTTCGGCGGGCTCCGCGACCAGGGCGATGCGGACGTAGCCCGCGCCGGGGCTGCTGCCGTCGACGGCGCGCGACAGGTAGCTGCCGGGCAGCACGGTGAGATTGCGCTCCGCGTACAGGCGGCGGGCGACCTCGGTGTCGTCGACGGGCGTGCGCGCCCACAGGTAGAACGCGGCCTCGGGCTGCTCGCAGGGCAGCACGCGTGCGATGACCGGGGTGGCCTGCGCGAACTTCTGCGCGTACAGGCGCCGGTTCTCGACGACGTGCGCCTCGTCCTTCCACGCGGCGATGCTGGCGGACTGCACCGGCGCGGGCAGCACCGCGCCGTGATACATGCGGTACTGCGTGAAGCGGCGCAGCAGCGCCGCGTCCCCCGCGACGAAGCCCGACCGCATGCCGGGCACGTTGGAGCGCTTCGACAGGCTGGAGAACACCACCAGCCGCTCCCAGCGCTCGCGGCCGAGCTGCCGCGCGGCGGTGAGCGCGCCGAGCGGCGGCTTGCCCTCTTCGAAGTAGATCTCGGAATAGCACTCGTCGGAGGCGATGACGAAGTCGTGCCGGTCGGCGAGTTCGAACAGCTCCTGCCACTCGGCCAGGGTCATCACGCGGCCGGTGGGATTGCCGGGTGAGCAGACGTACACGAGCTGCACCGCGGCCCAGTCGGCCGGCGCCAGGCGGCCGAAGTCCATGCGGAAGCCGTCGTCTGCAGTGGTCGGCAGATAGCGCAGCGTCGCGCCGGCCAGCAGCCCCGCGCCCTCGTAGAGCTGGTAGAACGGATTGGGCGAGATCACGCAGGCCGGACGCGTGCGATCGACCACCGTCTGCGCGAACGAGAAGAGCGCCTCCTTCGAGCCCGCTACCGGCAGCACCTCGGTGTCGTCGACGGGCGTGCGCGCCCACAGGTAGAACGCGGCCTCGGGCTGCTCG
>JBGAIO010000141.1:0-3786 GCA_044225415.1 Burkholderiaceae bacterium
GTGCCGGGCGTGACCACGCGCACGACCTTGCGCTCCACCGGTCCTTTGCTCGTGGCCGGATCGCCGATCTGCTCGCAGATCGCGACGCTCTCGCCGAGCTTCACCAGTCGCGCGAGATACTGCTCGACCGACACTGCCGGCACGCCGGCCATCTTCACCGGCGCGCCCGCCGACTGGCCGCGCGCGGTCAGCGTGATGCCGAGCAGCCGGTGGCCGCGTTCGGCGTCCTCGTAGAAGAGCTCGTAGAAATCGCCCATGCGATAGAACAGCAGCACGCCGGGATGCTCCGCCTTCAGGCGGAGGTACTGCTGCATCATCGGGGTGTGCGTGGGCGTATTCAATGCTTCAATCGAACCAGTGATTTCGTGCTGAACCTGCGACTGGAACAATTGAACCAGATGTCGGTTGCGCCGGGCAGACCGGCTCGCGCGCCTGGCGCAGGGAGTTTACTGCCGTCCGGACCCTCTTCCTGACTCATGCCCCGGCTACCGCACCTCACGAACATGAAACGAAGCAGGAACGCCCCCGACCTGACGGACCTGCCTGCGGAGCAGGTGGAACTCGCGTTGGCACATATCGAAGGCAGCGCCGCGTTTGCACGCTCGCCGCGGCATCGGCTTCTGCTCCGATATCTTGTCTCCAGGATGCTGGCAGGCGACCGCGCAGCGCTCAAGGAAGTGGTCATCGGTGTCGAAGTCTTCGGCCGTCCCTCGGCCACTTTCGATCCGAAGCTGGACACCATCGTGCGCGTCGAGGCGCGGCGGCTGCGCGCGCGGCTGTCGAGCTACTACCGCGCCGACGGCCAGGATCAGCCGGTGCGCATCGAACTGCCGATCGGGAGCTACGTGCCGCTGGTGGCCGCGTGCGGACCAGGAAGCCAGCCTGCAGCGTCACTTCGCCGTGCGCACGATCTGGTCGAGCGGGGCGAGCACTTCCTGCGCCAGCCGCTGTCGCGGACGACGCTCGAGCAGGCACGGCAGCGATTCGGGAAGGCGCTGGCTGCTTCACCCGACTACGCGCCGGCCTATGTCGGGCTGGGCAGGGCGTGGCTGAACCTGGCGATCGGCTGGCACGTCGAACCCGCGATCGCCTCGGCGCATGCGGCCGAAGCGTTGCGGCGTGCACTGGCACTGGACCCCGAACACGCAGTGGCCCACACGCTGCTGGCCGCGATCCAGCACCAGTTCGAGCACGACTGGCCGAGCGCGCAGCGCAGCTTCAGACGTGCGGTGGCGCTGGCTCCGCAGAACGCGTTCGTGCATTCGGCGTACGGCTGCCACCTCTATCTGCGCGACGCGGTGCTGCAGGCCGAGCGCGAGCTGATGCTGGCACGCCAACTCGACCCCCAGTACATGAACACGCGCTACCACCTGGTGAATCTGCGCATCCACCAGCGCCGGCTGGACGAGGCCGAGGCCGAGATCGAAGCCCTGCAGGACATCGCCCCCGACACCATCTCGCACGCCGGTCTGCGCGCGGCGATCGCGCTGTTCCGAGGCGATGCAGCGGCCGCGATTCCGCTGTATCGGCGGCTGTGCGACGCCCATCCGGAACACGCCGGCGTGTTCATCGCACTGGCCGCGGCGCAGGCCATGGACGGTCGCCACGCCGAGGCCGATGCGCTGCTGGCCGACACGCTGCGCCGCTTTGAGGGGCAGCCGGTTTCGCCCTATCTGCTGGCGGTCTTCGCGGTGCGGCGTGGACGCAGCGACGAGGCCTTTGCGCTGCTGGAACGGGCGCTGGCCGAGCGCGACCCCTCGGCGTTGCAGATCCCGCACGATCCCAGCTTCGAAGCCCTGCGCGGCGATCCGCGCTGGCCTGCGCTGCTGGCGCGGAGGCCGTTTGCGCAGGCTGCTGCCGCTTCCTGACCAGCAGTGGCTGACTACGGCGTCGTCAGCGGACAGATTTCGCCCAGCGGACCTGTTTCCGTCGGTCCGTAGTTCCAGCGCGTGTTGAGCGACTGCGTCGAACACTTGTAGTACTGCCACTTCATGGTGATGGTTTCGTCGACGTCACTCGTCACCACGCAACCAAGGTTGTTGTTGCAGGCGTTGTCGAATCCGATGAACTTCAACGGCCCGAATGAGCCCTGCGGTGCCGGGCCGTCGGGCGGCAGTGCCTCGAACTTGATGATCGAGTCGTTGGTCGACATGATCTGGTAGCAGGTGACGGCCATGACCGGGTCGGTGACGCACTCGCCGACGCCGGGCGTCTGAGGCCAGAAGAATTTGGCCTGGATGTCGGTGTTCAGGTTGTTGGCAGCGTTCAGCGTGGCCTTCGCCGTGACGGTGATGCTCCAGTTGACATTGCCGATGAACCGCACGCGCGTGAGCTTCAGCGGCGCGCTGCGCACGCGCACGGTCTGGTCTTCCGACGCCGTGACCACGCAGACGCCGCGTTCCGGCGTGGTGCAGGCGCCGACGAAGTCGACGAACTGGCTGCGGGTACCGCGCGGGTCGGCGTCGCGCAGGCTGACGACGGGCTGCCAGACGAAGCCGATCTCCGCCCCGGAATCGGTGGCCACCAGCGTGACAGCCTGGCCGCGCGGGATGTTGCTGAAGGTGCAGGTCTTGTTACCCGGCCCGCTGGGCGAACACTGCAGGTCCTGTGCAGTGATGTCGGCGCGGGTGATGGCGGACATGCCGGAGCGCATCCACAGCGTGCCGGGGGTCACGGTGGCCGGTGCTTCCAGGATCACGGTGATGGAAACCGTGGAAGACGGGGCCGGTGTCGGCGCGGGTGTCGGTGAGGGAGCCGGCGCGGGGATGGGACTCGGAGCGGGAATCGGCGTTGCCGTCTCGTCGCTGCCGCCGCAGGCGGCCAGAACGAGCGTCCATCCCAGAAGCGCCGGTCGCCAACCTCCTCGATATCCTGGAGCCGTACCTTTGCCGACGTCGCACGCCTGGTCTCGCTGCATGTCCTTCGCCTGAACGGTCACCGTCGATGTGAGTCATCATCAGAGGCATGGCTGCCGCCGCGCAAGCTGATAGAGGTGACAACGGGGTGACTTCAGCGGTGGGGCCCTTCGGGCGGCACCGGCGCAGGCAACGCTCAGGCCACCTTGCGGCGATGCACCTGCTGCACCATCTGCAGCAGGGGGGCAAAGACCTTTGGCGAACCGGCGACGACGTGGCCGTCACCGAGGAACGTCGGCTCGCCGTCGAAGTTGGCGACCAGGCCGCCGGCTTCCAGGATCAGCAGGCTGCCCGCCGCCATGTCCCACGGCGACAGCCCGCGCTCCCAGAATCCATCGAGCCGCCCAGCCGCCACGTACGCCAGATCCAGTGCGGCCGCGCCGGGGCGCCGGATGCCCGCCGTGGCCTCTGTGATCAGCTTGAACGTGCGCACGTAGTCGTCGAGGTGCTCCATCTGCCTGAATGGAAAGCCCGTGCCGATCAGGCTCTCGGACAGCTTGTCGCGGCGGGACACGCGGATGCGCCGTTCGTTGAGGAACGCGCCGCGACCGCGCGTGGCGGTAAATAGCTCGTTGCGCGTCGGGTCGTACACCACCGCCTGCGTGACCAGGTCGCGATGGCGCAGCGCGATCGACACCGCGTACTGCGGAAAGCCGTGGATGAAGTTGGTGGTGCCGTCCAGCGGATCGATGATCCAGACGTAGTCGCTGTCCTTCGCGCCGTGCGTGCGTCCCGATTCTTCGGCCAGGATGCCGTGGCCCGGATAGGCCTCGAGCAGGGTCTCGATGATCACCCGCTCCGACGCATGGTCGACTTCGGTGACGAAGTCGTTCGGGTTCTTGACGTTGACCTTCAGCAGGTCGACGTCGAG
>JBGAIO010000142.1:0-3680 GCA_044225415.1 Burkholderiaceae bacterium
GGAAGCGCACTGGGCCGGCCTCGATCGATTCGGTCACGCGATGCTGGCCAGTCTGACCAACGGCATGTCGCCGGCGTCGCTGGTGCAGGCCTCGACCGACTGGGCGCTGCATCTCGCGCTGGCGCCCGGCAAGCAAGGGCAACTGGTCGAGAAGATGGTCAGCAAGGCGCTGCGCTGGTGGCTCTACACGTATCACGCAGTGCGGCCGCAATGCGGCCACTGCATCGAGCCCCTGCCGCAGGACCGGCGCTTCGCCGACCCGGCCTGGGACGCCTGGCCGTACAACGTTCTCTACCAGGGTTTCCTGCTCACGCAGCAGTGGTGGCACGTGGCGACGACCGGCGTGCCCGGCGTCACGCCCCACCATGAGCAGATGGCGAACTTCGCCGCCCGCCAGTGGCTCGATCGCGTCGCGCCCTCGAACTTCATCGCCACCAACCCGGTCGTGCAGCGCGAGACGAGGCAGCGCGGCGGCGCCAATCTGTGGGACGGCTGGCTCAACGCGCTCGACGACTGGCGGCGCGTGGTCGAGGGCGCCAAGCCGGCCGGCGCCGAAGCCTACGAGGTCGGCCGCAACCTCGCGATCACGCCCGGCAAGGTCGTGCTGAGGAACCAGCTGATCGAGCTGATCCAGTACGAGGCGACGACGCCGACGGTGCATGCCGAGCCGGTGCTGATCGTGCCGGCGTGGATCATGAAGTACTACATCCTCGATCTGTCGCCGCACAACTCGCTGGTCAAGTACCTGGTCGACCAGGGTCACACGGTGTTCATGATCTCGTGGAAGAACCCCGACGCGAGCGATCGCGACCTCGGCATGGACGACTACCTGCGGCTCGGCGTGTTCGCCGCACTCGATGCGATCGGGTCGATCCGGCCCGACGCGCCGGTGCATCTGGCCGGCTACTGCCTGGGCGGCACGCTGGCGGCGATCGCCGCGGCGGCGCTGGCGCGCCAGCAGCCGGCACGGCTGTCCAGCCTGACGCTGCTGGCGGCGCAGACCGACTTCGAGGATCCGGGCGAGATCTCCCTGTTCATCGATGACAGCCAGGTCACCTTCCTCGAGGATCTCATGAGCCTGCGCGGCACGCTCGATGCAAAGCAGATGGCAGGCGCGTTCCAGATGCTGCGCTCGAACGACCTGATCTGGTCGTACCGCCTGAACAACTACCTGCTCGGCCGGCGCGCGCCGATGAACGATCTGATGGCCTGGAACGCCGATCCGACGCGCATGCCGTACCGCATGCATTCGGAGTACCTGCGCCAGCTCTTCCTCGACAACCAGCTCGCCGAGGCGCGTTACCGCGTCGACGATCGCCCGGTGGCATTGACCGACATTCGCGCGCCGATCTTCGCGGTCGGCACGCTGGCCGATCACGTGGCGCCGTGGCGGTCGGTGTACAAGATCCACCTGCTCAGCGACGCCGAGGTCACGTTCGCGCTGACCAGCGGCGGGCACAACGCCGGCATCGTCTCCGAGCCGGGCCATGCCAAGCGCAGCTTCCAGCTGCTGACGCGCCAGGCGCACGATGCGCACCTCGACCCCGACAGCTGGCTGCACACCGCGCCCCGCTTCGACGGTTCGTGGTGGCCGGCGTGGGAAAGCTGGCTGCGCAAGCGCGCGAGCAAGCGCGTGCCGCCTCCGCCGATCCGCTTGGCGGAGCTCGGCTCGCCGCCGCTTGGTGATGCGCCGGGTCGCTATGTTCTTGTCCCCTGAGGAGGCAAGGATGCCCGCATCCACGCAATCGGCACCGAACCTCGCCGCGCTGGCGAGCCTCGCCGGCAAGAAGGGGCTCGTGGTCGGCATCGCCAACGAACACAGCATCGCGTACGGCTGCGCGCGCGCGATGCGCCAGTTCGGCGCGACGCTGGCATTGACTTACCTGAATGACAAGGCGCACCCATACGTGCGGCCGCTCGCCGAGCAGCTCGAAGCCGACATCCTTCTACCCCTCGACGTGCAGCAGCCCGGCCAGATGGAGGCGACGTTTGCCGAGATCGCGCAAAGGTGGGGCAGGCTCGACTTCCTGCTGCACGCGATCGCGTATGCCCCCAAGCAGGATCTGCTTGGCCGCGTGATCGACAGCAGCCGGGACGGCTTTGCCACCGCAATGGACGTCTCGTGCCATTCGCTGATCCGCATGGCGCGGATGGCGGAGCCGCTGATGAAGGATGGCCGCGCATCGGTCACGATGAGCTACTACGGCGCACAGAAGGCGATCGAACATTACGGAATCATGGGTCCGGTCAAGGCTGCACTCGAAGCAAGCGTCCGTTACCTGGCGCTTGAACTCGGACCCAAGGGCATCCGAGTGCACGCCGTCTCGCCCGGGCCGATCAGAACCCGCGCGGCTTCCGGTATCGGCGGCTTCGACGAACTGCTGGAACGGGCAGCAGCGCAAGCGGCTAAACGCCGACTGGTCGACATCGACGACGTCGGCGTCGTCACGGCCCTGCTCGTCAGCGAGGCCGCGCGGGCGTTGACCGGCAACGTCGTCTTCGTCGACGCTGGGTATCACATCGTCGGCTAGAGGCATTGCAGTTGCGCCTCAGATCAGAACTCACTTTGCA
This sequence comes from Burkholderiaceae bacterium, assembly GCA_044225415.1. Lineage (GTDB taxonomy): Bacteria > Pseudomonadota > Gammaproteobacteria > Burkholderiales > Burkholderiaceae_F > JALORV01. Next base: position 2,572 of record JBGAIO010000142.1, read on the forward strand.
TGCCAGAGGTTGATGCCATGAACGAACTTGCCGTTGCCGATTCCGAACTCTGGATCGAGAACCACCCGCTGTCGGAGATCCGCATCGGCGCCTGCGCCGGTCTCAAGCGCACGGTCACCAAGTCCGACATCCTGCTTTTTGCGAAGGTGTCGGGCGACGTCAACCCGGCGCATGTCGATGCGGCATATGCGAAATCGTCGCAGTTCGGCGAGATCATCGCGCACGGCATGCTCGGCGGAGCGCTGATCTCCACCGTGCTCGGCACCCGATTCCCCGGGCCCGGAACGATCTACGTCGGCCAGACGCTCAAGTTCCTCAAGCCCGTGCATGTCGGCGACACGCTGACGGTGTCGGTGACGGTGACCTCGATCGACGCAGCGCGACGGCGCGTGTTCCTGGACACGCGTTGCATTGATCAGGAGGGTGCCGCGGTGATCGAAGGGCAGGCCGAAGTCCTCGCGCCGACGGAGAAACTGCGCATTCGCCGCGCCGATCTGCCGGAGGTTCTCGTCGCCGACAAGACTCTGCGCTACGAGCAACTGTTGGCCGCCGCGCGCAGGCTGGCGCCGATTCGCATGGCTGTCGTTCATCCCTGCTCGCGCGAGGCCCTCGAAAGTGCGGTCGATGCGGCGCGCCTCGGGCTCATCAAGCCGCTGCTGCTCGGCCCGGCCGCGAAGATCGGCGCCGTTGCCCGGCAGCACGGTCTGGACGTTGGCGCGACACCGGTTGTCGACGTGCCCCACAGCCACGCTGCCGCCGCCAAGGCGGTCGAGCTGGCGCGGTCGGGCGAGGTCGACGCCCTGATGAAGGGCAGCCTGCACACCGACGAGCTAATGAGTGCGGTCGTCGCGCCACAAGGAGGGCTGCGCACCGGCCGGCGCGTGAGTCATGTGTTCGTGCTCGACGTGCCGCGCTACCCGAAGCCGCTGCTCATCACCGACGCGGCGGTCAACGTCGAACCGGATCTGGAGGCGAAGGCGGACATCGTGCGCAACGCAATCGATCTGGCGCACGCGCTGGGCATTGCGCGGCCGAAGGTCGCGCTGCTGTCGGCGGTCGAGACCGTGACGCCGAAGCTGCGCTCCTCGATCGACGCGGCGGCGCTGTGC
>JBGAIO010000143.1:0-3655 GCA_044225415.1 Burkholderiaceae bacterium
ACTCGATGCCATGGCGACCGACCTCGCGGCGCGCGGCGTCAGGAACTGGGCCCTGCAGCAATGCCGGCTCGACGGCAGCACAGCCCCCGCGCCTGGCGCGGGACAGCTCGCAGCCCTTGGCTCGCGCATGGCCGGCTTCACATATCGACCCGCGGCAGTTGCCTAGAATGCGCCCAGCCCCCCGGCCGGCCGGCCGGGGCTGCGGTCGCGAGGGTTCCATGCCGAGTTCCATCCGCGCAGCGCGCGCGGCCATTGCATGCGCATGCCTGCTGGCCTGCGTGCCGAGGCTGTCGCTCGCGCAGGCCGCTGCCGCCGTCTCTCGGCCCGTCGCAGAGAGCGCCGCAGCTCGTCCGAAGATCGGCCTCGTGCTGTCGGGCGGCGGTGCACGCGGCGCCGCGCACATCGGCGTGCTCAAAGTCCTCGAAGAACTGCGGGTCCCCGTCGACGTCATCGTCGGCACCAGCATGGGCTCGATCGTCGGCGCCTCCTACGCGACCGGACTGAGCCTGCCCGAGATGGAGGTGGCCATTGCGAGGATTCGCACTGCCACGCTGTTCACGGACAAGCCGCCGCGCGCCGACGCGTCGATGCGCCAGAAGGAAGACGACTTCATCCCGTACCTGATTCCCGACATGGGAGTCACCGCGAGCGGCGTGGTGCTGCCGAAGGGGGTGGTCACGGGCATCACGCTGGAGGGCGAGCTGCGCCGCCTGGTGCAGGTGCCGACGGCGCGCAGCTTCGACGAGCTGCCGATCCCGTTCCGCGCAGTGGCCACCGACATCGGCACCGGCGAGATGGTGGTGCTGAAGGAAGGCAGCGTGGTCGCGGCGATCCGCGCGTCGATGTCGGTGCCGGGTGCCGTGGCGCCGGTGACCATCGGCAATCGCCAGCTGGTCGACGGCGGACTGGTGCGCAACCTGCCGGTCGACGTGGCGCGCGCGATGGGTGCGGACATCATCATCGCGGTCAACCTCGGCACGCCGCTGCTGCGGCCCGACCAGATCACGTCGGTGCTCAGCGTCAGCATGCAGATGATCAACATCCTCACGCAGCAGAACGTCGACCGATCGCTGAAGGAGCTGGGGCCGCGCGACATCCTGATCGAGCCGGCGCTGGGCGACTTCTCGTCCGCCGACTTCGACAACCTGATGAAGACCGTGCCGATCGGTGAAGCCGCGGCGCGCAAGGTGACGGACCGCCTGCAGGCGCTGTCGATCCCGGCGCCGGCCTACGCGACGCTGCGTGCGCACCAGGTGGCGCGCACGCAGACGGCGACGATCACCGTGCAGGACATCCGCGTGGAAGGCACGGTCCGCGTCGCCCCGGCCGTCGTGCTGCAGGCCATGCAGACGCAGGTCGGCCAGCCGCTGGACCGCGAAACCATCGATCTCGACATGCGCCGCATCTATGGTCGCGGCGACTTCGAGAACGTCAACTACACGGTGGACGACGTCGGCGGCCGGCAGACGCTGGTGGTGATCGTCAAGGAGAAGCCCGAACGCAATTTCGTGCGCTTCGGGCTGGAGCTCGATGCGAACCTGGGCAAGCAGTCGGACTTCAATCTGTATGCGTCGCATCGCATGCGCTGGCTCAACAACTGGGGCGCAGAGTGGCGCAACGACCTCGTGCTGGGCAGCAACGTGCTGCTGGCCACGGAGATGTATCAGCCGCTCGGCGAGAAGCAGTACTTCTTCGTCGCGCCGCGGCTGCTGTACTCGATCACGCAGTGGAACCTGTTCCTCGACGACGTGCGCGTCGCCCAGTACCAGGACACGCTGTACGGCGGCCAGCTCGACTTCGGCGCCAACATCATCCAGTACGGCGAAGCGCGCATCGGCCTGCTGTACGGCACGCGCAAGTTCGAGCTGCAGAGCGGCGACCTGCTGTTTCCCTCCGACGCCGGTATGCGCGTTGGCGCGGTGCAGGCGGGCCTGCGCCTGGACCGACTGGACAGCGTGAACTTCGCGCACAGTGGCTACGCCGCGTCGGCCCGGGTGTATTCGTCGTCGTCGACGCTGGGTTCCGACGACACCTACACCTACTGGCAGGCGGTGGGCCAGGCGGCCTTCAGCTGGGGCGACAACACGCTCGAACCGATGATCTCCGGCGGCAGCTCCATCGGCAGCGACTCCATCCCGGTCTACGACCAGTTCAATCTCGGCGGATTCCTCTACCTGTCCGGCACCCAGCGCCAGCAGTTCAAGGCGGACGAGTACGTGTTCGGGCGCCTGGTGTATCGCCGCAAGCTGGTCGACTTCCTGTTCTTCGAAGGCGTGTACGCCGGCGCCTCGGTGGAGGCCGCCTATATCAAACCCGGCGTGCCGACCGTCTGGGCGGGCCAGGAGCGGTTGGACCGATTCGCGGTGCCGGCCGCCTCGCTTTTCGTGGGCGTCGATTCGCCGCTCGGCCCGCTGTACCTGGGCTTCGGCTACGCCAACCACGACAACAAGGCGATCTACCTGTTCGTCGGCCGGCCCTGACGCCGGACCGCGCGGGTCATTGCTCGCGCAGCGACCGCCGGTACTGGATCGCCTCAGCCACGTGCGGCACGTCGATCTGCGCCTGACCCGCCAGGTCGGCGATCGTGCGCGCCACCTTCAGCACGCGGTGATACGCGCGCGCCGACCAGCCGAGCCGCACGCTCGCCGCATGCAGCACCTTCTGCACCGGCTCGTCGTGCGCGCACATGTCCTCGAGTTCCGCGCCCACCAGCGCATCGTTGGCCTTGCCCTGCCGCGCGATCGCGCGGTCGTAGGCCTTGCGCACGCGTTCGGCGATGAAGCGCGTCGGCTCGCCGTCAGGCATCGACGTCATCACTTCCTCCGGCACCGAGTTCACTTCGACGCGCATGTCGATGCGGTCGAGCAGAGGGCCGGAGATGCGGTCCTGGTAGCGCGCCACCATGTCGGGCGTACAGCGGCACGCGATGCTGGCGTGGCCGCTGTAGCCGCACGGGCACGGGTTCATCGCGCCGACGAGCTGGAAGCGCGCCGGGAAGTCCACCTGTCGCGCGGCGCGCGACACGGTGATCTGGCCGGACTCCAGCGGCTGGCGCAGCGTCTCCAGCACGCGCCGCTCGAATTCCGGCAGTTCATCGAGGAACACCACGCCGTGATGCGCGAGCGAGATCTCGCCCGGCATCGGCGGCGAGCCGCCGCCCACCAGCGCCACCGCGCTCGCCGTGTGATGCGGCGCGCGGAACATGCGGGTGGCCCAGCGCTGCGGCGCGAACTGGCCGGCGAGGCTCAGCACCGCCGCCGACTGCAACGCCTCCTCGGTCGTCATCGGCGGCAGGATGCCGGCGAAGCGCTGCGCCAGCATCGTCTTGCCGGTGCCGGGCGGACCGACCAGCAGCACGCTGTGGCTGCCAGCGGCGGCCACTTCCAGCGCGCGGCGCGCGGCGAGCTGACCCTTGACATCGAACATGTCGGGATACATTGGCGGCGTCAGCCGCACCATCGCCTGGTGTTCGGCGATGGCGCGCGCGCTCGTGTCGCCGGCATCGGCGCGCAGATGCTCCACGACCTGCAGCAGCGTGCGCGCCGGCAGCACCGGAATGCCGCCGACGAGCGCGGCCTCGTCGGCACTTTCGAGCGGGACGACGAAGCCGCGGCGTGGCGCGATCGACTGCTCGGAGCGCGTGACCGCGTAGGCC
>JBGAIO010000144.1:0-3634 GCA_044225415.1 Burkholderiaceae bacterium
GTCGTCTGCAGCGCGGTCCAGTCCATGTCCGTGATCCTGGAGCCCTGGTTGCCGGTCGCGGCGGCGCGGTTCGTGGCGGGCGCTGTCGGCACGGCCACCGGCGCGACCTCCGCCTCGACCGCTTCAACGGTATCGACGGGATCGACGGCCGCCGAGCGCGGCAGCCACTGCGGACCCAGTCCCATCGCATCCCACAGCTGCGCGCGGCGGCGGTCGAGGGTCACAGCATCACCCGCATGACCAGCGCATCCTCGCGGCCGTCGCGCGCTGGGTAGTAGCCGCGCCGGATACCGACGCGTTCGAAACCGTAGCGCTCGTAAAGTCGCAGCGCAGCCGGATTGCTCGGGCGCACTTCCAGCAGCAGGGTCTGTGCGCCGTGGCCGCGCGCGACCTCGGCGATCCACTCGAGCGTGCGCCATCCGAGTCCGCGGCGCTGCGCGTGTTCTGCCACGCTGAGGTTGAGCAGGTGCGCCTCGTCGATCGCGAACATCATGATCGAGTACGCTACCAGGCGGCCGCCGGCATCACGCAGCACCCAGCCGCTGTAGCCCGCGCTGAGCGAATCGGCGAAGTTGCCGCGCGACCACGGGAAGGGATAGATCTGCTGCTCGACGGTCGCGATGTCGTCGAGATCCGCAATCGTCATGGGCGCATACCGCTCGCCGGCCGGACGCAGCAGCGCACTCATTCCGCCGCCGCTCCCGCGCGCTGCTGCCCGCTGCGCTGCTCCGCGCGCTGCTCGATCGTCAGCGCGACCTGGTCGCGCACGTCCGGGGGCACCGCGTCGCGCGCGGGCCGCGCCCGCGCACGCCCCTGCGCCGTGGCCGCGACGCGTGCGATGTCTGTCGCCGTGGCGCGCAGGTCAGGCCAATGGCGCTGCCCGCCGGCCATCGGCCACACCGATGGAAACGCCCGCAGCGCATCGCCCGCCACCGCCCCCACGTCGCGCGCAAGACTGGCCAGCGCTGCCGGCTGCACCAGCGCAGGCTCGACGACGGCGCACGGCACCGCGGCGACGCCATCGCGCCGGTAGACCGCGCAGTACGCCTCCTGCATGCGCGCATCGATGGCGCACAGCACGCGTTCGACATCGTCATGCGCCGCGAATATCTGTGCGGCCAGTGCTTCGAGGTTGCCGACCGCGACCACCGGCGTCGAACGCGTCCAGGCCAGGCCCTGTGCCGCACCGCACGCGATGCGCAGGCCGGTGAACGAGCCCGGACCGGCACCGAAGGCGATCAGGCCGACGTCCGTGAGCGCCACGCCGGCGGCACGCAGCGTCTCGTCCACCATGGGCAGCAGATGTTCGGAGTGCCGCTGTCCGACGACTGCCGAGCGTCCGGTCAGCGCGTCGCCGACGAGCACCGCGACCGAACAGGCCTCGGTTGCGGTGTCGAGCGCAAGGATGGCCGGAGATGCGGAAAGCGCGGACATGCGCCGATTCTAGTGGCGGGTGCTGCGCAGCCTCAGGCGCGCTACGCAGGGCGGTTCAAAGCCAGCCGCAGAAACGATGCGAGGCGCCGCAGCGCCTCGCATGGGTAGAGGCAACGATCGCGTCAGGCGGCTGCGTACATGGTCGCGCGCTTGCGCACGACTTCGAGCAGGCCCTGGCAGGCGTCCTCGACGTAGTCGAGCACGGTACCGAAGCCTTCCGGTCCGCCGTAATAGGGATCGGGTACCGTCGCGGCGTCGAACTCGCCGGCGAAGCGCATCAGCAGATGCAGCTTGTGCTTGTGGCCGCGCGGACACTGCTGCTGCAGCAGCGTCAGGTTTTCCCAGTCCATCGCCAGGATCAGGTCGTACTCGCGGAAATCGTCCTGCGTGACCTGGTGGGCGCGGAAATCGCCCAGGTCGTATCCGCGCTTGCGCGCGGCCTGCTGGGCGCGCACGTCCGCCGGCTCGCCGACGTGGTAGGCGTGCGTGCCGACCGACGCGATCTGCACGCTGTCCTCGAGGCCGGCATCCGCCGCCATCTTGCGGAACACCGCCTCGGCGGTTGGCGAGCGGCAGATATTGCCCATGCAGACAAAGAGGATCTTGGTCATGTCGTCACCTTTCCCATGGGCGATGTTGCCGCCCCAACTTTGCAAAGCGCACCCCCCGAAGGAGGTACGGCCTCTATCCAGAATCTCAACCCGCCAGCCCGGCACCCGGACCGCATTCCCTGACGCAGACTGGCTGCGCCGCCGAAAGTTCAGGCCGCGCCGCGCCGGCAGGCAATCCGCCGGCTCGACGGTGGCGTGGGCGCGGATCACGCCGCCCGGTCGTTCACCAGGGGCACAACGTTGGTACCGCCCGCCCCGAATACCTGTTCACGCAGCAGCGCAAGCTGGTCGCGTACGCGCGCAGCCTTCTCGAACTCCAGGTTCTTCGCATGCTCGAACATCTGCTTCTCGAGCCGCTTGATCTCGCGCGCGACCTGCTTTTCCGACATCACCTCGTAGCTCGCGCTGGCCTCGGCGGCCTTGCGCCCCTCGCGCTCCGCCGTCGGGTCGTACACCCCGTCGATGAGCTCGCGGATTTCCTTCACCACGCCGCGCGGCACGATGCCGTGCTCGACGTTGAAGGCTTCCTGTCGGCTCCGCCGCCGCGCCGTTTCGTCCAGCGCGCGGCGCATGGAGTCGGTCGTGACGTCGGCGTACAGGATCGCCGTGCCGTTCAGGTTGCGGGCCGCCCGGCCGATGGTCTGGATCAGCGAGCGCTCGGACCGCAGGAAGCCTTCCTTGTCCGCGTCCATGATCGCGACCAGCGACACTTCCGGCAGGTCCAGGCCTTCACGCAGCAGGTTGATGCCCACCAGCACGTCGAAGGCGCCGGCGCGCAGGTCGCGGATGATCTCCACCCGCTCCAGGTTGTCGACGTCCGAGTGCAGGTAGCGCACCTTGACGCCATGCTCCGACAGGAAGTCGGTCAGGTCTTCGGCCATGCGCTTGGTGAGCGTCGTGATCAGCACGCGTTCGCGCTTCTCGACCCGCAGGGCGATCTCGGCCAGCACGTCGTCGACCTGCGTGCGGGCGGGCCGCACGATGACGGTCGGATCGACCAGGCCGGTCGGCCGCACCACCTGCTCCACCACCTGGGACGAGTTCGACAGTTCGTATTCGAGCGGGGTCGCCGATACGAAGATGCAGCGGCGCATCTTGCGCTCGAACTCGTCGAAGCGCAGCGGCCGGTTGTCCAGCGCCGACGGCAGCCGGAAGCCGAATTCGACCAGCGTCTCCTTGCGCGCGCGATCGCCGCGGTACATGCCGCCGAGCTGCGGGACGGTCACGTGCGACTCGTCGATGATCATCAGCGCGTCGGGCGGCAGGTAGTCGACCAGCGTCGCCGGCGGCTCGCCGGGCGCTGCACCTGAAATGTGCCGCGTGTAGTTCTCGATGCCCTTGCAAAAGCCCAGTTCGTTGAGCATCTCCATGTCGAAGCGCGTGCGCTGCTCGATGCGCTGCGCCTCCACCAGCTTGCCGGCCGCGACGAAGCGCTCGATCTGCTCCTTCAGCTCTGCCTTGATGCCGTCCAGCGCGCGCAGCACGTTGTCGCGCGGCGTCACGTAGTGCGACGACGGATACAGCGTGAAACGCGGAATCTTCTGGCGCACGCGCCCGGTCAACGGATCGAAGAGCTGCAGAGAGTCGAT
>JBGAIO010000145.1:0-3555 GCA_044225415.1 Burkholderiaceae bacterium
ATGTGCGGCATGCGGCCGTCATAGCAGCCCGGGAAGATGGTCGTGAAGGTCACGGCGCCGTTGGCATCGGTCGCCTGCACGCCGCGCAGGTAGTTCTGCGCGGTGACGCCTGTCGAGTACATCGAGTAGCGGCCCTCGCGGTCGCAGTGCCACAGGTAGATCGCCCAGCCTTCGAGCGCCGCGCAGCTGCCGTTGGTGTTGACGAGCTTCAGCGTCATCGTCAGCGGCACGCCGGCGGCCGTGGCCGTCGCACCGGCAATGCTCGAGCGGATGTCGCTGCGGACGATGCCGCTCAGCGCGAGCGCATTGGCCAGCACGCCGTTGGCCGTGTTCGAGCCATCGGCGGGATAAGGACCGGCGGTTTCCTCGGGGATCACCGTGCAGCTGGCCGTCGAGCTGGTTGTACCGCTGCCGGTCGTGGAACTGCCGGTCGTGGTGCTGCCTGTCGTGCTGCTGCCCGTCGTCGTGCTCGTCGTGGTGGTGCCGGTCGATGCCTCTTCGCTGCCGCCGCAGCCCGCAACTCCGAGTGCGCCCGCCATCGTCAGCCAGCGCAGCGCGCGCCGGCGCTGCGACCGGAAGTCGGGGCTGATCTCGATCAGGCGAACGAGATCGCGCTGCAGTCCCTGCTCGTATGGGTCCACGGGCCGCTCCAGATGAGTGGCCGTGCGGGATGCATGGCCGACGCTGCATTGGAGCGCGGCCACTTTGCCGGCGATTTGCCGGTTTGTTTCTACGCAGCGCCGGGCTGGCGCATTCGCGCTAGCTCGTCTGCACCGGTTGCATCGGCGGCCCGCCCGGCCCGCGGGCAGCCTAGTTCTGGAAGTGCGCGTAGCCCTCGCGCGTCTGCAGCCGGATGATCTCGTTGACCGCTCCGGGCACGACGGTGGCCGACGGGCTGACGGCGTCCGCCGCGAGGCTGCGTGCCTTCAGTGTGTTGTTGCACACCTTGAAGGCGACGCCGCGCGCAGCCAGCGCCGCGAGCTGTTCCTCGTAGGCCTTGCCGTTGGCATCGGTCGCGCCCTTCAGCAGGAAATCGATACCGCCCGCGTAGCCGACCACCGCCACCTGCGCGGTGGGCTCCACCGCGAGGTAGTTGGTCACGAAGCGCAGGATGGTCGGCGCCTCTTCAGCCTTGTTCAGCTGGAACACGACCCGTGGACCGGTCGCTGCCGCCGCCTCGTTGACGGCCGATACAGGGACGGGCGCGGCCACGGCGGCCTGCGGATCCGGTTGCGCACAGCCGAGCTTCTCGTCCGCGAAGGCCGGCGCGGCCACTGCCATCGCGGCCACTGCTGCATTCAGCACCCATGTGCGAAGCATGATGAGCTTCCTTTCTCGTGCACAGGCACAGCAGCCTGCGCGAATCATCATGCATTGCAGCCTAACGACACGGCCGCGTCGTCCGTTGCCTTGTGTCAACCAGCGGAAGCGGACACGCGCGGGATTGGGGAAAGTACCGACCGCCTACCGATCGCCGCCCATCACGCGTTCGAACGCCGGCGGCCGCGTCTCCCAGCGCGGTCCGTTGCGCGCCATTGCGTAGCCCACCGAATACAGCTGCCGCATCTTGGCGGGATCGAACAGTTCGTCACCGCGCACCTCGATGCCGTCGGGCATCGTCACCCAGTGGAAGCCGGCGTCCTCGGCCACCGTATGCAGGTAGATACGGAACAGGTCGCCCGACGTGGCGCCCAGCGACAGCGCACGCAGCGTGCGCTGGCCGATCGCGCGCAGCGTGCGCTCCGTCTGCTCGGCCTGCGCAGACAGCTGGCCGTTGTGGATGATGTACACGTCCTCGTAGGTCGGCAGTGCCAGTTCGCGCTGGCGCACGACCGAGGTGCGGAACAGCCCGCCGTTGTAGAACACGCGCGCTCCCACCGCGCCATCGACGTGCATCTCGTCGTAACGCCGGCCGTCGACGTCCACGTCGAAGAACACCGGCTGCACGGCCAGCGGTACCGACGCCGACGCCAGCACGACGTCACGAAACAGCTTCAAGGCCTGCGGCGTGCCCGCCTGCGCGATCAGCCCCATGTTCCACACGACGAATCGCTGCGAGTCCAGGTCGACAGTGCCGATGTACAGACGCCGCCCTTCCGCGTGCGCCGCCGCGATCCGCTGCAGCAGCGCCATGTCCAGATCGCTGGCGATCAGCGCGGCCAGCGGCGCGGAGTCCGCCACCGCTTCGCCGCGCAGCAACTGCATCAGTTGCCCCAGCACCGACCGCGGCATCGAGAAGATGTCCTGCGTCGCGGTAGTTGTGTAGAAGTGTTCGATGCGCTCGTCGTACGCAGGTCCGAGGAACGCGAAGGGCGCCATCATCGCGCCGGTGGACACGCCGGTCACGATCTTGAACACCGGACGCTGGCCGCTTTCGGTCCAGCCTTTCAGGAATCCCGCTCCGAACGCTCCGTTCGGCCCGCCGCCCGACAGTGCGAGCTGCGGATACACGATGCGGCCATCGGCGCGACGCGCGAAGGTGCCCGGCTTCTCCTGCGTGAACGACAGCGCGAAATCGCGCTCCATCGCCGGGCTGGGCACCGTCGCCCACGCGCGTACGGCCGGCATGTCGGGAATGACGGCGCGCGGTCCGTCGGCCAGCGGCACCGGATGGCGTGACAGCTCCGCGCAGCCCGTCAGCATCACCAGCAGTCCCAGCAGCGTCAGCAGACGCAGCACGCGCTCCCCTTGTTGTCCCTGGCCGACCTTCGAATCACGCGCCACTTCCCGCGCCGCCCTGCCTCGCAGCCGTTCAGAAGAGCAGCGCCGCCCCCGCGACGCCGACCATCGTGAAGGCGACCGCGATTTTCACCGCCGTGCCGATCAGAAGTCCGAACCAGGTCGCGATGCCCACCTTGCCGGCTCGCAACGCGTCCTGGTGGGCAAGATACTCGCCGATCGCGGCACCGACCAGCGGCATGAACAGCAGTCCCCACAGGCCGGTGAAGATGCCGACGATCGTGCCGACCGCCGCGCCGACGATGCCCTGCCGGCTGGCGCCGACGCGCTTCGCCGACAGGGCCGCCGCGACGTAGTCGACCGCGACGCCGATCACCGTCAGTACCGCCAGCACGCCGATGATCCACACGGGGATGCGCTGGAAGTCGTCGATCCACGCGGCCAGCAGCACGCCACCGAAGATCAGCGGCACGCCCGGCAGCGCCGGCAGCACCGTGCCGGCGACGCCGACGACGATCAACAGCACCGCCAGGATCCACAGCGCGACGGTCATCGCTATCTCAGCGCCAGCGCCTGCACTTCGGCCGCCGCGTCCTTGCAGCGATCGGTCAGCGCTTCGAGCAGTTCGTAGATCGCCTTCAGCTTCACGAGCTGGCGCGTGACGGGCACCTCGCGGAAGAGCTTCGACATCGCCGCGCGATACACGTGATCGGCCTGCGCCTCCAGCGCGTCGACTTCGTCGCACAGGGTGAGCACGCGACGCGCCTCCTGCGGGCGTTGCAGCCCGCTCACGGCCTGCGCCAGCGCCTTCGCGCCCTGCACGGCAAGTTCGGCGAGGCGCCGCGCTTCCGGCGTGGCCGTCGTCACGTGGTACAG
>JBGAIO010000146.1:0-3458 GCA_044225415.1 Burkholderiaceae bacterium
CTCGCCTATGGCCACGGCTCGTTCGCCGACGCCACCTGGGAGCACATCCGGGAGTTCGTCTACAACTACGACAATGTCTGGGCCATCTGGGGCAATTTCGGCTTCTATGTGCAGATGGCGACAACGATGCTGATCGGGGTGCTGATCGGCCGGCATCACCTCGAGCGGCGCATACCCGAGCTGATGCCCTGGATCCGCAGGCTCCAGTGGTGGCTGCTGGGCATCGGCCTGGTGTGCGCGCTGGCGTTCGGCATCATCTTCGAGGTCAATCGCACGCCCGGTCCTTCGCCGATCAAGGTGCTGGGCAGCATCTCCTATGTGCTCAGCCGCATCAACCTGATGCTGTTCTATGTGCTGACGATCGTCCGGCTGGCACAGGTTCCAGCGTGGCAGGCGCGCTTTGCGCCGATGGCCGCAGCCGGAAGGATGCCGTTGACCAACTACCTGATGCAGACGCTGATCTGCACGACGCTGTTCTACGGGTGGGGACTGGGCTGGTGGGGCCAGGTCGGCCCGGCCGCCCAGCTCGCACTCGCGTTCGGCATCTTCTTCATCGTGCAGGTGCCGCTCAGCCTGTGGTGGCTGCGGCACTTCCAGTGGGGGCCGCTGGAGTACGTGTGGCGCGTAGCCACCTACGGCCGCCTGCCGAGCGCACGCGCTGCGTCGCCTGCGCGATAGTCGCGCGGCATCCTCCTGCCGCCGGCGTCAGTCGGCTTCGTCGATCCACGCCATCTGGATCGCTTCGAGGATCTTCTCGTTCGAATGCTGCGGGTCGTCGGCGAAGCCCGGCAGCGCGCACACCCAGCGATGCAGGTCCGTGAACCGGATCGTGCGCGGATCGACGGCGGCGTGCTGCTCCGCCAGCGCGATGGCGATGTCCTGCGTATCGGTCCACTTCATCATGTCCTCCCGCGCGCCACGCTCAGTTCTTTTCCTTCGCGTGGTTGATGCTGTACTTCGGTATCTCCACCGTCAGGTCTTCCTGCTGCACGATCGCCTGGCACGACAGCCGCGACACGGGCGTGAGTCCCCAGGCGCGGTCGAGCAGGTCCTCTTCCTTGTCCTCCGCCGGCGGCAGCGACGCGAAGCCCTTGCGAACGATGCAATGACAGGTGGTGCACGCCGCCACCTTGCCGCAGGCGTGCTCGATGTCGACGCCGTGATCGAGCAGCGCGTCGGTGAGCGACACGCCGGACGGCGTCTCGAAGGTCCTGCCTTCCGGGCACAGTTCCTCGTGCGGCAGCACGGTGATCGTCGGCATCGCCCCTGCCCCGCCTACGCCTGCGACTGCGCGCGCGCGATGTCGTCCACCGAGCGGCCGGCAAGCGCGGCGCGTATCGATCGGTCCATGCGGCGCGACGCGAACTCGTCGGTGCCGTTGACCAGCGCGACGCTGGCATCGGCGATCGCGACGGCGTTGTCGCCCACCGCGACGCGTTCCACCGCCGCGATCAGCGCATCGACGGTCGCGCGCTCGGCCTCGACGAGCAGGTCGCCGTCGCTCGCCAGCGCGGCCCGCGTGGCCTCGACGATGCGCTGCGCTTCCACCTGCTGCTCGCGCAGCGCGCGCAGCTTCATGTCGGTCTCGGCCGTGCCGAAGGACTCCTGCAGCATGCGCGCGATGTCGTCGTCCGACAGGCCGTACGACGGCTTGACCGTGATCGCCGCCTCCACGCCGCTGGTGGTCTCGCGCGCCGACACCGACAGCAGCCCGTCGGCATCGACGGTGAAGGTCACGCGGATGCGCGCCGCGCCCGCCACCATCGGCGGAATGCCGCGCAGTTCGAAGCGCGCCAGCGACCGGCAGTCGCTGACGAGTTCGCGCTCGCCCTGCAGCACGTGGATCGCCATCGCGGTCTGCCCGTCGCGGAAAGTGGTGAACTCCTGAGCGCGCGCGGCCGGGATCGTCGAGTTGCGCGGGATGATCTTCTCGACCAGCCCCCCCATCGTCTCCAGGCCCAGCGACAGCGGAATGACGTCGAGCAGCAGCCAGTCGTCGGCGCTGCGGTTGCCCGCCAGCAGGTTGGCCTGCATCGCGGCGCCGAGCACCACCACCTTGTCGGGATCGATGTTGGTGAGCGGCGTCTGACCGAAGAACGCGCCGACCGACTTGCGCAGATGCGGCATGCGCGTCGCGCCGCCGACCATCACCACGCCGTCGATGTCCTTCGCCGTCAGCCGCGCATCCGCCAGCGCCTTGCGGCACGCAGCCAGCGTCTTGTCGACCAGCGGTTGCGTGATGCGCGCGAACTCGCCGCTGGTCGACGGCACGTCCACCACTTCGCCGGTGGTGAGGACGGCGTTGGCGCGCACCTCGGGATCGACGGACAGCGCCTCCTTCACTTCGCGCGCCTTGACGCGCAGCGCGCTCGCGTCCTGCGCCGACAGCGGTTGCAGCTGCGCCTGCTCGACGATGCGGCAGAACAGCCGATGATCGAAGTCGTCGCCGCCGAGCGCCGAGTCGCCGCCGGTGGCCAGCACTTCGAAGACGCCGCGCGTGAGCTTCAGGATCGAGATGTCGAAGGTGCCGCCACCCAGGTCGTAGACGGCGAAGGTCCCTTCCGCGGCCTGGTCCAGTCCATAAGCGATCGCCGCGGCCGTGGGCTCGTTCAGCAGCCGCAGCACGTTCAGCCCGGCGAGCTTCGCCGCGTCCTTGGTCGCCTGACGCTGTGCATCGTCGAAGTAGGCCGGCACCGTGACCACCGCGCCGACCAGCGGACCACCGAGCGCAGATTCGGCGCGTTCGCGCAGTGTCTTCAGGATTTCAGCCGAAACTTCGACCGGGCTGCGCAGGCCCGCGACGGTGCGCAGCTGCAGCATGCCGGGCGCGCGGGTGCCGTCGCCGGCACCGTCACTGCGCCGCTCGACGAAGTCGTAAGGCAGGTTCTCGATGTACTGCACGTCGGCGCGCGCGCGGCCCATGAAGCGCTTCACCGACACCACCGTATTGCGCGCATCGACGGCCTGGTACGGCAGCGCCGGGTAGCCCACCTGCGTGGCGCCGCCCGGCAGGTAGCGCACCACCGACGGCAGCAGCGGCCGCCCTTCGGCATCGTCGATCACGGTGGGGATGCTGTGCCGGACGGTGGCGACCAGCGAGTTGGTGGTGCCGAGGTCGCTGCCCACCGCCAGCCGATGCTGGTGCGGCGCGGCCGACTCGCCCGGTTCGGCGATCTGCAGCAGCGCCATTACGCCGACGCCCGCGTCGAGTCGCGTGCGGCCGAGTCCTGCTGCGCCGCGCGCAGGTCATCGGCAAAACGCTCGATGAACATCAGCTGGCGTACCAGCGGCGCCGCGGCCGCGGCGTCGGCGCGCTCGTCGAGGGCGGCGCCGATGTCGGCCTGCAGGTGAGCGCGGGCTGCGTCGGCCTCGGCGGCCAGCTGCGCGAGCGCAGCGTCATCGTGCGCGCCGCGCGCGTCGTCGAGCGCCTCGCGCCATTGCATCTGCTGCATCAGGAA
>JBGAIO010000022.1:0-28553 GCA_044225415.1 Burkholderiaceae bacterium
GGTCCTTTCATGCGCAGTGGTACGTTCGCCGAAGATGGCGGTGCCGATGCGCACCATGGTCGAGCCGGCCGCCACCGCAGCCTCGAGGTCGGCCGACATGCCCATCGACAGCGTGTCGCAGCCGGGGTGATCGCACCGCAGCGCATCGAAGAGCGTGCGCATCCGGCGCAGCGGTGCGAACTGCGCGGCCGGATCCGCGGTCGGCTCGGGTATCGCCATCAGTCCGCGCAGCGTCAGGTTCGGCAGCGTTGCGACGTCGCGGGCGAGGGACGGCAGGTCGTCCGGCGGCACGCCGCTCTTGGTCGCTTCGCCACTGACGTTCACCTGCAGCAGCACGTTCAGCGGTGGCAGGCCGGCCGGACGCTGTTCGGCGAGCCGCTGCGCGACCTTCACGCGCTCCAGCGACTGCACCCAGTCGAAGTGCTCGGCGATGTCGCGCGTCTTGTTGCTCTGGATCGGTCCGATGAAGTGCCAGGCCGGCCGGTGCTGCGGTGCCAGTGCGCGCACCCGCGCAATCTTGGCGACTGCCTCCTGCACGTAGTTCTCGCCGAAATTGCGCTGCCCGCACTCGGCCGCCGCCAGCACCGCCTCTGCAGGAAAGGTCTTGCTGACGGCGAGCAGCGTGATCGCGCCGGCATCCCGTCCGGCGCCTAGCGCAGCCAGGGTAATGCGCTCGTGGACAGCGGCCAGACTGGCTTGCAAGCCGTCCCGCAACCTGCTCATATTCGCTTTCAAAGCTGCTAGAGGCTTATTTTCTCTGGCTATTTTGCTGTTCTGCCGCGGCGGGCTGCCCCTACGCTAGCCGCTTTGATGGCCCGATGATGCCCGAGCCGGGCGCCGCGGGCCGTTCGACCGGCACTGGAGCACACGCAATCCGCCATGGACATCTCGGAACTCCTCGCATTCTCCGTCAAGAACAAGGCTTCGGACCTGCACCTGTCGGCCGGCCTGCCGCCGATGATTCGGGTGCATGGCGACGTCCGTCGTATCAATCTGCCGCCGCTCGAGCACAAGGACGTGCACGGCATGATCTACGACATCATGAACGACTCCCAGCGCAAGCAGTACGACGAGAACCTCGAGACCGACTTCTCGTTCGACCTGCCGGGGCTGGCGCGCTTCCGCGTCAATGCGTTCAACCAGGACCGCGGCGCCGCCGCCGTGCTGCGGACCATTCCCTCGCGCGTGCTGTCGTTGGAAGAACTGCAGTGCCCGCGGCAGTTCGCCGACTTCTCGCTGAAGCCGCGCGGGCTGGTGCTGGTGACCGGGCCGACGGGCTCCGGCAAGTCGACCACGCTGGCCGCGATGGTCGACCACGTCAACAACAACCTCTACGGCCACATCCTGACCATCGAGGATCCGATCGAGTTCGTGCACGAGAGCCGCAAGTCGGTGATCAACCAGCGCGAGGTCGGGCCCCATACGCTGTCGTTCTCCAACGCGCTGCGTTCGGCGCTGCGCGAAGACCCGGACGTGGTGCTGGTCGGCGAGTTGCGCGACCTGGAGACGATCCGCCTGGCGTTGACCGCCGCGGAAACGGGCCACCTGGTGTTCGGCACGCTGCACACGTCGAGCGCCGCCAAGACCATCGACCGAGTGGTCGACGTGTTCCCCGCGGCCGAGAAGGAGATGGTGCGCGCGATGCTCTCCGAATCCGTGGTCGCGGTGATCTCGCAGACGCTGCTGAAGGTGAAGGACGGCAACGGCCGCGTGGCCGCGCACGAGATCATGGTGGGCACGCCCGCCATCCGCAACCTGATCCGCGAGAACAAGGTCGCGCAGATGTACTCGATGATCCAGACCGGCCAGCAGTTCGGCATGGTGACGCTCGACCAGACGCTGCTGGAGCTGGTCCGCCGCAACGTGGAGTCGGTGGCCGAGGCGCGGCAGTACGCGAAGACGCCCGAGAACTTCGTCGGCTAGCAGGCAAGATCAGGAAAGATCAGGAACAAGCGATGGAACGCGACCAGGCAACCCGATTCGTCCACGACCTGCTGCGCCTTCTGCACAGCAAGAAGGGCTCGGACCTCTTCCTGACGGCGGACTTCCCGCCGGCCTTCAAGATCGACGGCCGCGTGCTGCCGGTGTCCAACCAGCCGCTGACGGCGCAGCACACCAGCGAACTGGTGCGCGCGATCATGAATGACCGCCAGGCCTCCGAGTTCGAGAAGACCAAGGAGTGCAACTTCGCCATCAACCCGACGGGCATCGGCCGCTTCCGCGTGTCGGCCTTCGTGCAGCAGGGCAAGGTGGGCATCGTGTTCCGGACGATCGCCGACCACATCCCGACCACCGACGAGCTGAACCTGCCGAACCTGATCAACGAACTGGCGATGGCCAAGCGCGGCATCATCATCGTGGTAGGCGCGACCGGCTCGGGCAAGTCGACGTCGCTGGCGGCGATGGTGGGCTACCGCAACGAGAACTCCAACGGCCACATCATCACGATCGAGGACCCGATCGAGTACGTGCACCCGCACAAGAACTGCATCATCACGCAGCGCGAAGTCGGCGTGGACTGCGAGAACTGGCAGGTGGCGCTGAAGAACACGCTGCGCCAGGCGCCCGACGTGATTCTCATCGGCGAAGTCCGCGACCGCGAAACCATGGAACATGCGATCGCGTTTGCCGAGACCGGCCACCTGGTGATGTGCACGCTGCACGCCAACTCCACCAACCAGGCGCTGGACCGCATCATCAACTTCTTCCCCGAGGAGAAGCGCCCGCAGCTGCTGATGGACCTGTCGCTGAACCTGCGGGCGATGATTTCCCAGCGGCTGATCCCGTTCAAGGACCGCAAGGGCCGCATCCCTGCCGTCGAGATCATGATCAACAACCCGCTGATCTCGGATCTCGTGTTCAAGGGCGAGGTGCACGAGATCAAGGAAGTGATGAAGCGCTCGCGCGAGCAGGGCATGCAGACCTTCGACCAGTCGCTGTTCGACCTGCATGAGCGCGAGCAGATCTCCTACGAGGACGCGCTGCGCAACGCCGACTCGGTCAACGACCTGCGCCTGCAGGTCAAGCTCAACAGCAAGCTGTCGGGCGGCGTGGCAGGGATCCACAAGGGCATCGAGCACCTGGGCCTGGCCGGATAGGCGTCTCCTGGTGCCGTTGCCCTGGCGAAGGCCGGGGCCCAATTTCGTTCCTGGTTGTCATCCCCGCGAAAGCGGGGATCCATTTTCACTTCGCCGTCCCGTCGCATAATGCCTCCGCTCACCCCGGAGTCCCCATGCCCACCGTCTACGACTTCAGCGCCACCACCCTCGACGGCAAGCCGCGCAAGCTGTCCGACTACAAAGGCAAGGTCCTGCTGGTGGTGAACACCGCCAGCCAGTGCGGCTTCACGCCGCAGTACAAGGGGCTCGAGGCCCTGTACGAGAAGTACAAGGACAAAGGCTTCGTCGTGCTCGGCTTCCCGAGCAACCAGTTCGGCCAACAGGAGCCAGGCCCCGACAGCGAGATCGCCGTGTTCTGCGAGCGCAACTACGGCGTGACGTTCCCGATGTTCTCGAAGGTGGACGTGAACGGGGATGCGGCGCATCCGCTGTTCAGGCACCTGACGCAGGAGAAGAAGGGGCTGCTGGGCAGTGCGGCGATCAAGTGGAACTTCACGAAGTTCCTGGTGGGGAGGGATGGTGAGGTGATCGAACGGTATGCGCCGACGACGAAGCCGGAGGAACTGGCTCACGATGTTGAACGTGCGTTGTCATCGTGAGCCAGTGTAGAAGAAGGCTGTACTCGTCGCGATCCTAGGCCATCGATGAGGTCTCGTGCATATTCTCAGCGGGACCAGGCTGGCGTTTGCGTCAAGGCGCCGGCCGTCCGCGTCGGGGAGTACTCGGTGCGACCCCGCCGCCTGCTATGTCCAAACGCTCCGTCGGCGGGACTGACGGCGGAAACGTTGCAGGTTTCAGTCCTTGCAAAGTAGCCGGCGGGTTCTGTTGTCCGATCCAAGTCGTAGCAAACGCCCGGGTCGACTGTGGCGCGGCGGCACTGCTACCACCCATCGCTACCCAGGACCCGGAGCGTGTCCCTGCCGCCAGCCGCCCCGCAAGGAACGGCGAATCTTCCGACGCAGCAAGCCACCGCGGACGTGCTGGAGGCGCAGATCCGTGCTGCCCGCCCTGCGCGGAGTACGTTGCCGGCGCCATGGTGGTCAGAATCGAACTGCCTACGACAATCGTGCGCCGCCCGGTGGCGATGCCGCTCAACGTTCCGCGTCGTACCGTGTAGCGACGATTCTGTGGGGGTGGTGGAACCATCGGCGGACTAGGTTCGTACGGTTGCGGTCTGCCACCTCTGTCCAGTTGGTCATAGTGGATGTCTTCGAATCGCGACTGGCGGCCGTGCATGCGACGCCCGGCGGGCGTGTCGCTGCGCTTGATCCAGGCGTCGATGGTCAATGCTTGCGACGCCAAGTTCTTTATTCGCACTGTCCAGACGCCAGAAGGTGCAGGCGCCAGTCCGGCCGATGCCGCCGCCTCGTACGACGTTGGCGTCACGTAGAGCAGGACATGGTCGCGCATTGCGCCTGCCTTCGAGTACGCGAGGCTCATCAACAGAGGCCCGGTATTTGGAAATCCGACATTGCCCGTGGTCATGTCAACCTTGCATTGTTGACCCAGCGGCGAGGTCAGGGTGACCTCGATGTTTGTGTTCTTTGCCGCAGGCAGCCATATCTCCATATAGCTTGGTGCAGCGCTCCCAGGTTGCAGCCGCCAGTCCAGGTCAATCAGGTAGCCCGGATTCAACGGGAATGCAGCGTGTGTCCGCGACTGCCGGGAATTTCCGGCCGCCAGGACGATCTGCAAAGGCGTGCTCGATCCGCTACAGATCATTGTGAGCAAATCCATGAAGAGCTCGAAGGTGGCCGTTCCGTCATGTGGGCCCTCATACGGTCCGTAACTGATGTTGGCGACCACGGGGAGGCACTCGCTCGACTTGCGTATCGATTCGGCGCGCGCCAGTATGTAAATGAGGCCCAGGGTCGCGTGCGCCGTGAGCGTGGAACCGGACGGGTCGCTCACCGCATCGTCGGGCATGTCCACGACGATCAGCGGATGTTGGTTGCGCGGACAAGTCTGCAGTTGGTCATTGGCAGCAAGATCGAGCACATGTGTGCCGTGGGAACTGCGACGACCCAGAGCCTTGTATCCGTCTTCGGAGTAGTCAAGGCCTCCCGACTGCCGATACACCGTGTCTTCGTCTTCGTGGGCTGCGGTGATTGCTGCATCGATCGTCGCGGCCGAGAGTTCCTTGCCCGGGAACAGTGGAGTGCCGGTGCCGGACAGATCCTGTTGCCAAAGCCAGTCGATACGACTGCCAGCGCTGTCGCGAAAGCGCGAATTAGCGAAGGCGATGCCTTGGTCAATGACTCCGATGACAACGCGGTCAGGCCGGCTGCTCGCAGCCTCTTGCTTTTGAGGGTTGTCGGCGTCAAGCAGCGGGGGGCGTACTCCAGCAAGCACCACGCCTTTCGCGGGAAGGAGGATCGGAGGACCCATGTCTGCCTTGATGATGACGGATGACCAGCTACGACTTTGGGTAATGCGCCCGATCTCCGCGTGCCTGACCAGCAGTACGCAGAAATTGAAGGTTGATGAGGAGGCTATGGGCGGTGGAGGGTTGCGAAACACCTGAGGCACTACAACGAATTCGTCATGCGCATCCTGTAACCAACGGAGGCTGACGAAAGCCTGCAGAGGCGTTTCATTGCCCTCTCTTACCAGCGCTTCGGCGTTGAACTCGACGAGCACGGGAAACCAGGGTGTGAGTTTCTTGACGCTTGCAATCTTCAGCGGACCTTGCATGGCCGAGAAGCCGGTTGTCACAGCCATGTCGAGGTACGGTTGAAATGACGAAGCGCCTGGGTTGTCGGCTGAGCCACGGGTTGCCATCGTTGTTCCTCACGTCCACTCGGCAACAGCAGCCTGCCAGAGCCAACGCAAATTCGCCGACGCCTCCACAGGCACCGCATTGCCGGAGGCCGCATAGTTTTGAGGTTTCCGGGTAGCCTGCTGAAAGTCGAACAACTCATTTCCGGTGAAGTCCTCGTTGCCTGGATATGCAGCGCCATTGAAATGCCAGGACATCACGTTCGTGGTGCCGGCCGGTTTGCATCGGGCAATCAGGTACTCGGCCATGCTGAGTCCCAGCAACTGGCCTGCCATGCTGTCGACAGGGTAGTGGACGCCCGCGACCGTCCGATTGATGGCGATGCGGGCGGCCTGCTTCATCAGCAGTTCGCTCAACTCGCTGTTGGCTCCGATTGCAGGTGACGTCCCGCCCAGCACCTCGAACATCACGCGTGCAACACAGTGGGCTTCGGTGGAATGCCCGCTCGGGAGGGAGCCGTGGATGGGCGTCTGGATCATCGGCTGGATCTGCGCGGAGTACTCATGTGCCCGCCGGACGCAGAGTGCGTGCTTGAAGCTCATTTCCGTGTACTTGGCCAGACTCATCGCAAGCTGGATGAGTTCGATGGTCCGCCGATGTCTCGCTGAGTACAACGGAAAGACGGAGCCCCAGAAATCGAACTGTGGCGACATCTGGGTGATGATTTCACGCGCTCTGTCGATTCGCAGATCCGACCAGCCGTTGACGAGGTCGAGTTGCTTGATCAACGTCGGCTTGTCGGGACGTGTCATTGATACGAGTTTATGCAGGGCCTTGGAGTTTCCCGCAGGAGAGGCGGCATGCCACAAGGTTGCTCTGTCGCTCGCGTCAACGTCGAAGTGCAGCCCGGACAGCAGTTCCGAGCCGAACACGTAGGAGCGAATGCGCGCGTCCCATCGCTGCAGGTTCGCGGTCGCATTGACCGTCAGATCGCCTATCGGCCAGGTCGCGCCGCTGCCACCAGTCTTCCATGGGCCGACGATGCCGTCGCGGTGGGTCAGCAGAGCGCCGGAAGTTGTGACAGACCGCGCCGCAACTGAATTCGCATCGTTTGCATCATTTGCATCGTTTGCGTCGTTGGCATCATTCGCATCGAGGTAGCTCATGGCATTCCCTTCTGCTCGTTGTTGTCAGGAAGGCGCTCCGGCCCCGGCGAGCGCAGCTGCGATGCGCTTGCCGAATTCGGAGCCACCGCTCGGCGATCGTTCAAGGTAGCCAGACACCCGAAAGCCGGGATCGAGCTTCATATGCTGTTTGACGAAGCCGCGTGCCTCTTCGATGCGTCCCAGATACCAGGACGCCGTGACGAGGACGCGGATCGTCGACTGATGGGTGACGTTGAGGCGCAGGGATCGTTTGGCCATCGACAACGCCTTGTCGTATTGACCGGTACACAGCAGTGCAGACGCCGCGTGTGCTTCGAAGTAGAACTGCAATGGGTCGAGAGGAGACAACTTCATCGCGTGCCGAGTGAGGCGCACGGCCTCCTTGCCTTCGTCACGGAACGCGTGCAGAGTGCCCTTCAATAGCCACGCCAGCGAGTCGTTCGGATTTGACTGTAGTGCCTGGCCATACAGAAGCTCGGCAACGTCCAGGCGTTTGAGGATCCAGGTGTTGACCTGTCCTTCAACTGTCATTGCCAACGAGGAAGTCGCGTCTCGATCCAGGGCTCGCTTGGTGTTGTCCAGCGCCGCCTTGCCATCTGCCTGGGCGTCGGCCGACCATCCTTGAGTAACTCGCAGCACATGCCATTTGGCCAGCCATGCGTACGGCGACGCGAGCCGAGGGGTCCGTTCGATCAGGACTTGCAGCAACTGCTGCGCGCGCTGAAACGCGAGAGGTGATATGCGGTGCATCAGCGCGATGCTGCTCAGCAGCAGCGTGTGATTCTGCAGGCTCTGCGGAGCCTTGCCTTGTGACCGTTGCAGTTCGCGCACCATCAAGGCCGCGCAGGCTTCCGATACGAGCCGACCCGCCAGGGGATCGTCGCCCGCGACAATACTTTTGACGCTTCCCTTCAGCGACTGTGTCCATATAACCTGCATCGTGCGGGTCTCAGCCATTTCGGCCTTCAATGTCACCTTGTCGCCTTCGGCGTGGTAAGAGCCCGTGATTACGTAGTCAGCGCGCAGATATGAACTCACGTCGTCGAGCTTGACGTCACGTCCCTTGAACGCTTCCGTCGATAGTCTGGATACAACGTTGATCTCAGGTGATCGCGACAGGACAGAGATCAATTCGTCGGCCAGCACCTGCCCGAGCACGTCTTCGACCGGTTGCATTGCGCGCGACCGGAAGGGAATGACTGCGATGGTTGCGCGCAGGTCCTCCGCGAGGTTTCCGCGCTCGATGACCGGTTGCTCCCCGGGCGCGCCGACACGGAAGGCCCGCACAGGTGCCTGTACATGCTTGACGTAGCACTCGCCCAGATCTTCGATATCGGCATCCAGTGCCGGCGTGAGCTGGTCGCGCACGTCGGCCGAAACAACGATCTCGTCGGGTCCGGCAAGTGTTGTCAGACGAGCTGCGAGATTGACGCCATGACCGTAGACATCCATCTCGTCGGCGATCAGCGGACTGACATGAACGCCGATGCGCAGGTGCAGGCGTAGTTCGGGAGAGACGCCGGATCCGGCTTCGGCTATGGCCTCCTGGAGGGTGAACGCAAAGCCGACAGCGGGGGTCACATGCGGGAACTCGAGCATCAGGCCGTCGCCGAGGCTCTTTACCAGACGGCCCGCTCGGTGGGGAAGCAGTTGATGGACGACCTGGTCCACAAAGGAGCGCCAGCGCTGGACCGTGCCTTCCTCATCCTCCTGCATCAGGCGAACGGACTCGACGACGTCGACGACCAGCACGGTGCGCACGACGCGCGCGAAATCGGCTTGCGCAGGCAGTTGCTCTGGAACCATGGTCCCCTTCCATGCGTTCCTCTCGGGTGTCCCTTCAGCCCGTCGGCTCGAGGATTCCGCGAGCGGCCCCGGCAGAGCGAGATCCATGTTGGCCCAGAATCGATTCTTAGATCAGGCGATTCTGGACGTCCGGGAACTTCTACTTAAGCTGAATTTTCGACACCGTCCGCTAGGACTGTGCAGCATTGCAGAGACACATGATTTCTACAAGGGGCGATGGGATGACTACGGTAGATCGGGTGTCGAGAGCGTCCTTCTTGCGGCCGGCATGGCGGCGCGCGGCAAGTCACGATTGGCGCCAGACCCATGGTTTCTTTGACTGCTCGGCCTAGGTTTGGCCTGCCTCCCGGCTTCCTGTCCGGTCGGCCGGTCTTGGACGGTAGGCCCCTCCTACCACCTCGAATCTGAACAACCGGCACTCCAGCGCCCCGTTGTACAGCACCGTCTTCCTTGTCTCCTTCAACCGCATCTGCCCCGGCAGTCCGCGGTCGGAGGTCAGCAGCCACGCATGCCACCCCGGGAAGGCCGCCTTCAGCCGATCTCCGATCTCCCCCATCATCTTCGGCACGCTGGCGGAGCGCGGCGCGCTCTGCTCTCCGTAGGGCGGGTTGCAGACGATCATGCCGCTGTCGGCCAGCGGCTCTGCAACGCGCGCATCGCGCGCGTCGAAGCGCAGGCGGCCGTCACCCAAAGGCGCAGCCAGCCCGGCGAGCCCGGCATTCGTACACGCCTGCTCGACGACGCGTGTCGAAATGTCGGAGCCCGCGATCAGGAACGGCGCCGCATCATCCACCGCCGCCTGCGCCTCTCCCAGCAGCCGCTTCCACGTGCGCTGCTCGAAGTTGCCCAGCCGCTGGAACGCGAAATCTCGCGCCAGGCCCGGCGCACGTTTCGTGGCGATCGTGGCGGCCTCGATGACGATGGTGCCGCTGCCGCAGAACGGATCGAGCAGCGGCACGTCCGGCGTCCAGCCCGACAGCGACAGCAGGCCGGCGGCGAGGTTCTCCTTCAGCGGCGCCTCGCCCTTGTCCGCACGCCAGCCGCGCTTGAACAGCGGCTCGCCCGACAGGTCGACGTACAGCGTGACGGTGCGCGCATCGAGATAGGCGAACACGCGCACGTCGGGTTTGGCCTTATCGATGTCCGGCCGCGCACCGGACTTGTCGCGCAGCTTGTCGACGATGCCGTCCTTCACGCGCAGCATCGCGAACTCCAGGCTCTGCAGCGGCGAGCGCGACGCAGTCACGTCGACGCGCAGCGTCTGCTGCGGCGTCAGCAGGTCCTGCCAGCGCACCTCCTGCGTGGCGTCGTACAGGTGCTGTTCGGTCGTGTAGCCGCGCCGCCCCACCTGCCACAGCACCCGGCTGGCCAGGCGCGATTTCAGGTTGGCCGCATAGCCGGTGGACAGCGTGCCGCTGAAGGCGACACCGCCGCCGCTTTCGCGCAGGTCCGTCGCACCGAGCGCTTCGAGTTCGTCGGCGAGGGCGGCCTCCAGGCCGCGCGGACAGACCGCGAAGAAGGCCAGGAGGCGCGCGGAGGTCACGCCGCGCGCGCCAGCGCGCGTTCCACGAAGTCGAGGCGGTCCTGGCCCCAGAACAGTTCGTCGCCGACGCC
The DNA here is from genome assembly GCA_044225415.1 of Burkholderiaceae bacterium. Taxonomy (GTDB): domain Bacteria; phylum Pseudomonadota; class Gammaproteobacteria; order Burkholderiales; family Burkholderiaceae_F; genus JALORV01. Next base: position 10,425 of record JBGAIO010000022.1, read on the forward strand.
GTAGGTGGGCACGCCGAACACGCCGCGCGCGATGGCCTCCTGCGACTGCATCACGTAGCGCGCAATGACTTCGGCGGAGCCTGCCAGCGTCATCAACGCCTCGGTCTCCAGCGCATGCGCGCCGAGGATGTCCTGCAGCGTGGCGGCGTTGGAGATGTCGCGCTCCTCCGCCCAGACGGCGCGCAGGCAATCGCCGGCAATGTCCAGCGCCGCATCGACACCGTGGCGCTCCTGCACCGCGAGGATCAGTGTCGCGGCAGCCTCCGCAGGCACCGGAAAGTGCTTCGGCTCGAGATTCAGCGGAACACCAAGGTAATCGCGCCAGCGTGCGAGTTCCATCAGCCGATAGGCGCGCCGCTGCGGGGGACGGTCCTTCAGCGGCAGGCCGCCGGAGGCGGGAAACACCTTGCCGAGGTCGATGACCCGCAGGTTGATCTGCGCACCCTGCCTGCGGCAGATGTCGCGAAATCGTTCATGGCCCAGGTAGGTGAAAGGCGATACCGGAGCGAGGTAGTAGTCGACAGTCAGGGCCATGGCTTCCTAGAACGGCTTGCCGATCACCAGCGCGATGATCGCGAACAGCAGCAGCACCGGCACTTCATTGAACCAGCGGAACCATCGGTGCGAGCGAAGTTCGGTGCCGGCGGCGAATCGATTCAGCAGCAGCGCACAGTACGCGTGATAGACGATCAGCAACAGCACCAGCGCGAGCTTTGCATGCATCCAGCCGGCCTTTGCGCCGACGCCGTAGCCCCCCAGCAACACCATGCCCAGTACGACGGCCAGCGCGCCCAATCCGGTCATGAAGCGGAGCAGGCGGCGCGCCATCGCGAGCAGGCGTTCGCGCACGGCCGGGTCGGCGTTGTCGGCGAGATTGACGTAGATGCGCGGCAGGTAGAACAGCCCCGCGAACCACGCGATCACGAACACGACGTGCAGCGTCTTGATCCAGGCGTAACCGGTCATCGCAGCGGGCAGGTCCTGCGGGCGCGACGTTCAGCCGCGGACCTCGCCGTGGCCGTAGACCACATATTTGACCGAGGTCAGGCCTTCCAGGCCCACGGGTCCGCGTGCGTGCAGCTTGTCGTTGCTGATGCCGATCTCGGCGCCGAGTCCGTACTCGAAGCCGTCGGCGAAGCGCGTCGAGGCGTTGACCATCACCGACGCCGAATCCACCTCGCGCAGGAAGCGCGCCGCGGCGGCCTCGTCGTCGGTGACGATCGCATCCGTGTGCCGGCTGCCGTAGGTGTTGATGTGGTCGATCGCCGCGTCCAGCCCCGCCACTACGCGGATCGACAGGATCGGCGTGAGGTACTCGGTGTGCCAGTCGTCCTCGGTCGCGGCGCCGCAGGCGATGCCGGCCCGGTCAGCAGCGCACGTGCGCGGTCTCGTCGCCGCGCAGCTCGACGATGCCGGCATAGCGGCCCAGCACCGGCAGAACCTCCGCGGCGACCGCCTGCGCCACCAGCAGCGTTTCCATCGTGTTGCAGGTGCCGTAGCGCTGCGTCTTCGCGTTATCGGCGATGCGCGCCATCGCCGGATCGGCCGCCGCGTCGATGTGGACGTGGCAGATGCCATCGAGGTGCTTGATCATCGGCACCTTGCTCTCGCGCATCAGCCGCTCGATCAGTCCCTTGCCGCCGCGCGGCACGATGATGTCGACATGCTGCGGCATCGTCACGAGCAGGCCGACGGCGCGGCGGTCGGTGGTGTCGATGAGCTGCGCCGCGTCGCGCCGGCAGCCCGGCGTGTGCCAGCGCATCGCCGACGAGCCGCGCCAGCAGCCGATTGCAGGCGATGGCTTCCGATCCGCCGCGCAGGATCGTCGCGTTGCCGCTCTTGATGGCCAGCGCCGCGGCATCGACGGTCACGTTCGGCCGGCTCTCGTAGATGATGCCGACCACGCCCAGCGGCACGCGCATCTTCGCCACGCGGATGCCGCTCGGCATGTCGCGCGCATCGTCGAGGATTTCACCAATCGGATCGGGCAGCCGGACCACCTGCTCGACGCCCTCGGCCATCTGCTCGACGGCTTTCGCGTCCAGCGTCAGTCGATCGATCGCGCAGCCGCGAGCCCGGCCGTGCGCGCGCGCCAGATCCTGGCGTTGGCGGCCGCCAGCGCATCGCTCTGGCGCGCAGGCGGCGCGCCAGCTGGGTCAGGGTCTGGTTGCGCTGCGCGGTGAGGGCCTCGCCATGACGGCGGCGGCCGGACGCGCAGTGCGGCCCACGTGCTCCATGTACCCGCCGAGGTCGCCCGCGAAGTCGGACTGCACGCGGTCGGTGGTGTCGGCCGCCGGGTCCGTCGAGAGGGTCGGCGCTTGGGCGATGTCGTTCACGAGAGGCATGGAGCGGCGCGGCGGCGGGTCAGGCAGCTCGCAGTGCGAGATCGGTCAATTCTAGCCACGGATCGCTGTCACGCTGCGGCGCGCGCAGGCCCTTGATCAGCCGGTCGACGTCGGCCGCGCGCGCGAGCGCGGCTTCCAGCCTTGGCGCGTCCAGCCGCGCCATCGCGCGCTCATACAGGCGCTCGCGCGGTCCCCACAGCCGGTTGTCGCGGGCGATCTGCGCGAACGGCCGGCCGCTCGCCGACTGCGACTGCACGCGCACCAGCGTGCGCAGTTCTTCCGTCACGGCCCACAGCACCAGCGGCAGCGCTTCGCCTTCGGCCTGCAGGCCCGCCATGGTCTTCGCCACCCGTCCGCGGTCGCCGGCCACCATCGCCGTCGGCAACTGGAACACGTCGAAGCGCGCGACATTCAACACCGCGTCGTGCACCTGCTGCGCCGACAGTTCGCCGCGCGGATACAGCAGCGCGAGCTTCTGGATCTCCTGGTGCGCAGCGAGCAGGTTGCCTTCGACGCGTTCAGCGATGAAGGCGAGTGCTTCGGCGTCGGCCGACTGCTGCTGGCGCGCCAGCCGCTGCGCGATCCACTGCGGCAGCTGCGCGCGCTCGATGGCGTCGATGTCGAGCCATACGCCCTGCGCGGCCAGCGCGCTCGCCCAGCGCGTATCGCGCGTGCGGCGGTCGAGCTTGGGCAGCGCGATCAGGGTCAGCGTGTCGGCCGGCGGGTCGCCCGCCAGCGCTTCCAGCGCCGCCGCGCCGGTGATGCCCGGCTTGCCGGTGGGCAGGCGCAGCTCGACGATGCGCCGCTCGGCGAACAGCGACAGCCCGCTCGAGGCTGCGCCAGTTTCGACCAGTCCCAGCGGGCGTCGGCATTGAGCACCTCGCGCTCGCTGAAGCCTAGCTCGCGCGCTTTCGCCCGCAGCGCATCCTGGGCTTCAGCGCCAGCAGCGGCTCGTCGCTGCTGATGATGACCAGCGGCGGCATGGCGCTGTCGCGCGTCGCGCGGCCGAGCAGGGCGGTGATGTCGTCGGGACGCGTCGCCATGTTCAGGTGGGCGTGAGCCGCATGGCCGACAGGCGGTTGACCATCTGCCGCACCAGGTCGTTCTGCATGTCGCGATAGAGCAGCGACTCCTCGGATTCCTTGGCGAGCAGGTCGGATTCGTTGAAGGTGATGTCGCGCCGGGCGAGCAGGTTCGTGGGCGCGATCAGTTCCTCGCCGTTGGGATCGACGACGCGGAAGCGCGCGCGCAGCCGCAACTGGTATTCCGTCGCCCGGCCCTGCGCATTGATGGCCAGCACTTCACGCTCGCGGTTCTCGCCGAGCAGTTCGAAGATCGCCTGCGCCTGCTTGCGGTCATCGACGACTTTCGCATTGGTCGAGGAGCGCAGCAGCCGCGCCATCTCCGCACCGATGATGGAGTTGACGGGCAGGGCGAGGTAGATCGTGTCGACCGGCAGCGTCTGCTCGCCGCGCGGAAGCCGCAGGCGGGAAGTGCGGCGGCGCTGGCCATCACGAATGCACGGCCAGCAGCAGGCGTTCCGCATTCGGGGATGACACGATCGTCACCTGTCATCCCCGCGAAAGCGGGGATCCACCTTGACCTTGGTCCCGCTAAACCACCACATTGACCAGCTTCCCCGGCACCACCACCAGCTTCTTCACCGGCGCGCCGCCGATGAACTTCCGCACGTTCGCATCGGCCAGCGCGGTGATCGACCTCGCATCCTCGGCCTGCGCCGGCACCCGGACTGGCCGCGCAGTTGCCGTTCACCTGCACGACGAGTTCGATCTCGTCCTGCATCAGCGCGGCCTCGTCGGCTGTGGGCCACGGCGCATCGAGCAGGTCACCGAAGCCGCGCGCGTAGCCGAGTTCGTTCCACAGGGCGTGCGTGATGTGCGGCGCGATCGGATACAGCGTACGCAGCAGGATGCCGATTGCCTCGTGCAGCACCGCGCCGTCCTCGGGTGCCGTGCCGAGCTTCGCGTCGTCCAGCGCGTTCAGCATCTTCATCACCGCCGACACGACGGTGTTGTACTGCAGGCGCGCGTAGTCGAAGTCCGCCTGCCGCAGGTTCAGGTGGATCTCCCGGCGCAGCGCCTTCAGTGCGGACGGCAGCCCGGCGGGTATGGCCGTGGCCGCGCCGAGCACCTGCTCACGCCGCTCGTGACAGTAGTTCCACAGCCGGCGCAGGAAGCGGTATGTGCCCTCGGCGCCCGAATTGCTCCACGCGGCGCTCTGGTCCGGCGGGCCGGCGAACATGGCGAAAGTGCGCGCGGTGTCGGCGCCGAAGCGGCCGATGATGTCGCGCGGCTCCACCACGTTGTTCTTGCTCTTGCTCATCTTCTCGGTGCCGCCGTAGAACACGGGCTGGCCGTCCTCGCGCGCGGTCACCTTCAGCGGACGGCCTTTGGCGTCGTATTCGATGTCGACCTCGGCCGGGTAGAACCAGCGCTTCTTGCCGTCAGGCGTTTCCCTGAAATAACAATCGTGCGTCAGCATGCCCTGCGTAAAGAGCCGCTTGAAGGGCTCGCCGAAGCGCACCAGCCCCATGTCGCGCATCACCTTGGTCCAGAAGCGCGCGTACAGCAGGTGCAGCACCGCGTGCTCGATGCCGCCGATGTACTGGTCCATCGGCATCCAGTAGTCGTTGCGCGCATCGACCATCGCCGGCTCGTTCACTTTCGCGTCCGGCGAGCAGTAGCGCATGTAGTACCAGGAGCTGTCGACGAAGGTGTCCATCGTGTCGGTCTCGCGTCGCGCCGGCTGGCCGCAGGTCGGGCACTCGCAGGCGAGGAACGGCTCGTACTTGTTCAGCGGGTTGCCGCTGCCGTCGGGAATCAGGTGATCGGGCAGCACGACCGGCAGGTCCTGCTCGGGCACCGGCACCGGACCGCAGGTCTGGCAGTGGATGATCGGGATCGGCGTGCCCCAGTAGCGCTGGCGGCTGACGCCCCAGTCGCGCAGCCGGTAGTTGATCTGCCTGTCGCCGAGGCCCTTCGCCTTCAGGTCGGCCGCGATCGCCTCGACCGCCGCCTCATAGTCGAGGCCGTCGTACTTGCCCGAGTGCGTGCAGACGCCGCGCCGTTTGCTCGCGTACCAGTCCTGCCACGCATCGGTGGAGAAGGTCTCGCCGGCAACGCCGATCACCTGCGTGATCGGCAGGCCGTACTTCCTTGCGAATGCGAAGTCGCGCTCGTCGTGGCCCGGCACGGCCATCACCGCGCCTTCGCCGTAGCCCATCAGCACGTAGTTGCCGATCCACACGGGCACTGGTTCGCCGGTCAGCGGATGCGTGACGGTGAAGCCGGTATCGACGCCCTTCTTGTCCATCGTGGCGAGTTCGGCCTCGGTCGCGCCGCCCCTGCTGCACTCGTCGATGAACGCGGCGAGGTCGGGCCGGCCCTGCGCCAGCCGCGTCGCCAGCGGGTGCTCGGCCGCGACCGCGACGAAGGTCACGCCCATGATCGTGTCGGCGCGCGTGGTGAACACGCGCAGCAGCCTGCAGCCCGTCGATTTCGTAGGGGAAGCCGAAGTTCACGCCGACGCTCCGGCCGATCCAGTTCTCCTGCATCGTCTTGACCTGCGGCGGCCAGTCCAGGTCTTCGAGCGATGTCAGCAGCTCGTCGGCGTACTGCGTGATCGCCAGGTAGTAGCCGGGGATCTCGCGCTTCTCGACGATCGCATCCGAGCGCCAGCCGCGACCGTCGATGACCTGCTCGTTGGCGAGCACCGTCTGGTCGACCGGGTCCCAGTTGACGATCTGCGTCTTGCGATAGGCGATGCCCTTGTCGAGCATCTTCAGGAACAGCCACTGGTTCCAGTGGTAGTAGTCGGGCTTGCAGGTCGCGACCTCGCGGCTCCAGTCGAAGGCCAGCCCCAGCGGCTGCATCTGCGCCTTCATGTCGGCGATGTTCGCGCGCGTCCATTCGGCGGGCGCGACCTTCTTGTCGATGGCCGCGTTTTCCGCGGGCAGGCCGAACGCATCCCAGCCCATCGGCGTCATCACGTTGTGGCCGCGCATGCGCAGGATGCGGTACATCACGTCGTTCAGCGTGTAGTTGCGCACGTGCCCCATGTGCAGCTTGCCGCTGGGGTAGGGCAGCATCGAGCACACGTAGAACTTCGGCTTTGGCGTGCCGTCCGCGCTCGCGGCATGTTCGACGGCGCGGTACGCCAGCGTCTGCACCCAGTGCTTCTGAGCGTCGGCCTCGATCGCCTGGGGTTCGTATTTGGGGTTCATGGTGCAGCAAGTATCTGATTTTCAAGGCGTGATTATAGAGGCCGCTACACTCGCGGCCGATGATGAATCTGCTGGAAAACCTCAACGATCGCCAGCTCGCGGCGGTCACGCTCCCGAACCAGTCCGCCCTGATCCTCGCCGGCGCCGGCAGCGGCAAGACGCGCGTGCTGACCACGCGCATCGCGTGGCTGATCCAGACCGGGCAGGTGTCGCCGCAGGGCGTGCTGGCGGTGACCTTCACCAACAAGGCCGCGAAGGAGATGACGACGCGGCTGGCGGCGATGCTGCCGATCAACGTGCGCGGCATGTGGATCGGCACCTTCCACGGCCTGTGCAACCGCATGCTGCGCGCGCATCACCGCGACGCGGGCCTGCCGGCGACCTTCCAGATCCTCGACTCCGCCGACCAGCTCGGCGCGATCAAGCGGCTGCTGAAGGCGGGCAACGTCGACGACGAGCGCTACCCGCCGCGCAACCTGCAGAACTTCATCAACAGCGCGAAGGAAGCCGGGCTGCGCGCCAAGGACGTCGAGGTCAACGACGACTACAACCGCAAGTTCGTGGAGCTGTATGCGCTGTACGACGCGCAATGCAACCGCGAGGGCGTGGTCGACTTTGCCGAGCTGCTGCTGCGCTGCTACGAGCTGCTCGACCGCGACGAGCTCCTGCGCCAGCACTACCAGGGCCGCTTCCGCCACGTCCTGGTCGACGAATTCCAGGACACCAACAAGCTGCAGTATGCGTGGCTGAAGATGCTGGCCGGCACCGAAAATGCCATCTTCGCGGTCGGCGACGACGACCAGTCGATCTACCGCTTCCGCGGCGCGAACGTCGGCAACATGGCGGACTTCGAGCGCGAATTCAAGGTGCGCAACCTGATCAAGCTCGAGCAGAACTACCGCTCGGGCGGCAACATCCTGAACGCCGCCAACGCGCTGATCGCCAACAACGCGAACCGCCTCGGCAAGAACCTGTGGACGCAGGCGGGCGATGGCGAACCGGTGCGCATCTACGAGGCGCAGACCGACGGCTACGAGGCCGCGTGGCTGGTCGACGAGGTGAAGGGCCTGATCGCCGAAGGCCACGCGCGCGCCGAGATCGCGCTGCTGTATCGCTCGAATGCGCAGTCGCGCGTGCTGGAACATGCGCTGTTCAACTCGGCGATTCCGTACCGCGTCTATGGCGGGCTGCGCTTCTTCGAGCGTGCCGAAGTCAAGCACGCGCTGGCGTACCTGCGGCTGATCGAGAACCCGGCCGACGACACCGCGTTCCTGCGGGTGGTGAACTTCCCGCCGCGCGGCATCGGCGCGCGCACGCTGGAGCAGCTCACCGACGCGGCGCGAACAGCGGGGAGCAGCCTGTACGCAGCCGTCGGCAGCATGGCGGGCAAGGCGGGCGCCAACCTCGGCGCATTCGTGAAGCTGATCGACAGCCTGCGCTTCGAAGCCGCGCCGCTGACGTTGCCGGAGATCGTCGAAGGGGTCAACGAGCGCAGCGGCCTGATCGCGCACTACCGCAACGAGAAGGAAGGCCAGGAGCGCGTCGAGAACCTCGGCGAGCTGGTCAACGCGGCCGCCGCGTTCACCCATGAGGAAGGCTACGAGGCCGCCGCGCCGGCGAGTCGAGCAGGCGAAGCCGATGCGGCCACGCAGATCCCGTCGGCGCTGGCCGGCTTCCTGTCGCATGCGTCGCTGGAAGCGGGCGACAACCAGGCCGAGGCGGGACAGGACGCGCTGCAGCTGATGACCGTGCACTCGGCCAAGGGGCTCGAGTTCAACGTCGTGTTCATCACGGGGCTGGAAGAGGGCCTGTTCCCGCACGAGAACAGCCTGAGCGAGATGGACGGGCTCGAAGAGGAGCGGCGGCTGATGTACGTCGCGATCACGCGCGCGCGTCGCCGCCTGTACGTCAGCTTCGCGCAGAGCCGGCTGCTGCACGGGCAGACGCGCTATGGGCTGCGCTCGCGCTTCCTGCAGGAGCTGCCTGAGGGCGCGGTGAAGTGGCTGACGCCGAAGGTGCCGGCCGGCATGGGCATGGGCGCGCGCTTCGGTGCGTGGCAGGACCCCGGTGCGCGTGCGGCTCCGCCGGTGTCGACGCCGGTGCGCACCGCCGCGTCGTCGCACGGCGTGCGCGTCGGCCAGACGGTGAAGCACGCCCGCTTCGGCGAAGGCATCGTCATCAACCTCGAAGGCAGCGGCGACGACGCGCGCGCGCAGGTGAACTTCGGCCCGCACGGCATCAAGTGGCTGGCGCTGGCGGTGGCGAAGCTGACGCCGGCGTAGGAAGAAAATGGATCCCCGCTTGCGCGGGGATGGCAGCGCAGACTGCCGTCATCCCGGCAAAGGCCGGGATCCACCTTGACTTTCAGCCTCCGCCCCGTCGATCACATCCCGATAAATCGGAAACTGCGTCGAGTACGCCACGGCCGTCAGCACCAGCGCATCGGCGCGAGCAGCAGCGAGCCCACCTGCGATGGTATGCCCGTCATGTTGATCAGCAGCGCACCGATCCATGAGACGCCCATGATCAGCGCGGCGAGCGCCAGTCCCAGCACCAGGAACGGCCAGCGGTTGCGCCAGCAGGCGAACAGCGAGAAGAACATCGCCTTGCCCACCGTCTGCCGGTGCCAGGCGACGAGCTGCGGCGCGAACCAGGTCAGCATCAGGATCGGCGTGTACGCGCCCAGCGCCAGCAGCAGCGCATCCCAGGGCACGTTGCCGGCGATCGACGCCGGGTCGACTCTGCCATCGACGACCTGCCAGTGGGCCAGTTCGTCGCGCGCCAGCAGCGAGCTCAGCACGACCACCAGCAGGATCAGGCCGGCGTGCACCGCGCCCAGCCGCAGCAGCGCGTTGCGCTGCGGCCCCTTGAAGCCATCGAGCAGCAGCGACGGCAGCGGCAGCACGCCGCGTTCGGCATCCCGGCCGGCGGCCGTGATGCCCAGCGTGCCGAAGGGCACCAGGATCGCGGCCAGCGGCAGGCCCACGAGCGGCACGCTCGCCACCAGCATCAGCGCCATCGAATACAGCACGACCAGCGCCGTGAACGCGACCGGCTGGCGGCGCAGCAACGCCACGCCTTCGCGCATCCATGTCCAGCCCGTGGCGGGCGGAAGAGTCTTTACCTGCATGCGCCGATTCTAGCCAGCGCGGATGCAGGGCCTCGGGATCACGCGCCGGAAACCCACGGCAGCGACGCGGCCGTTGCGCGCTGAAGCAGCATGCGTTCGAAGTGCGTGGGATCGTGCGGGGTCAGCAGGTGCGCCGGACGCGGCAGGTGCAGGTCCACCAGCCGCGAGATCCAGAAGCGCAGTGCCGCGGCGCGCAGCACCGTGCGCCAGCATTCGTACTCATCGTCGGTCAGCGGGCGGACGGCGTGGTACGCATCGATGAAGGCCTGCGCACGCGGCGCGTCGAAGGCGCCGGTCGCCAGGTCGACGCACCAGTCGTTCATCGTCACCGCCACGTCGAACAGCAGGATCGAGCAGCCCGCGAAATAGAAATCGATGAGGCCGCCGACGGTGTCGCGCTTCAGGTTCCCGTCATGCTCGATCAGCACGTTGTCGCGGAACAGGTCGGCGTGGATCGGCCCCTGCGGCAGCCGCTCGAAGCGCGCGCTGCGGAAGAATGTGTCCTGGAAGATCAGCTCGTCGGCGAGCGTGTGGAAAGTCGCGTCGTCGATGTGCGGCTCGAGCTTCGGCACCGAGTCCTTCCACCAGCCGATGCCGCGCAGGTGCGGCTGGAACAGGGGAAAGTCCGCGGCGGCGCGATGCATCCTGCCAAGCACTTCGCCCACCAGCGCGCAATGGGCCGCGGTCGGCTCGGTTACCGCGCGGCCGCGCAGGCGCGTGACGATGGCCGCCGGCTTGCCGCGGATCTCCGACATCAGCGCGCCCTGGCGGCTTTCCTGCGGCGCCGGCACCGGCAGGCCGCGGCGCGACAGGTGCCGCATCAGTTCCAGGTAGAACGGCAGCTGTTTGAAATCGAGGCGTTCGAAGATCGTCAGGACGTAGCGGCCCTGCGTGGTGTCGAGGAAGTAGTTGGTGTTCTCGATGCCGCTGGCAATGCCTTCGAGCGCCGTCACTTCGCCGAGACTGAATTGCGTCAGGAAGGCGGCAGCGTCGGCGCGGGTCAGCGCGGTGAAGACAGCCATGGCAGCGGTGCGGGGCAAAACCCGCACGCTAGCTGAAATGCCGGGAAATGGCGCGAGGCTGAAGCAACGAACAGCGCTGAGAACGCCCGCTGTCTGCGGGCGTTCGAGCCATCAGCGCGACTGCGTGGACGGTGGCGGCGGCGCGGCGGGCAGGGTCGACGCGCTGGACGAGCCCGGGTTGGTGCCGCCGAACTCCCACGTGAAGAACTTCGGCACCGACAGTCCCGGCAGCGTGTCGGTCGCACTGAGGGGCTGGCGGCCTTCACGGTTGGTCATGACCCACGTGTGCCCGGTCAAGGCCGGCGTGACCCGCACCTCGCTGATGCGGTTGGACTGCCGCACCTGTTCGATCACCGTGCCCGACGGCTCGACGATCGTCGCCTGCGCATCCTCGGCCTGCGGCAGCAGCTCGTTGCGTTCGGATGCAGGTGGCACGGCGGCGGCCGTGCTGTTTTCCAGCGCGGCACGCTCGGCGGCGGGCAGTTCGATGCGGGTGCGCGTGCCGTCGGTCACCGGCGATTGCCGTGCGGGCGCAATCGACGGCGGCTTCGCGGTCGAGGCGGCGGGCTTTGCCGGCGCCGCGGGCTGCCCGGCCGTGGACTGGGCGGCCGCCACGCCGCAGAACCCGCAGGCAGCCAGCGTCAGCGACAGCCAGGTCGCCGCTGGTGATGCCACTTTCCGCAGACCGTCCGGATTCCTTCGCATGGCATTCATTGTAGGCCTTGACGAGGTCACAGCGCGCGCGCCGCTCAGGCGCTAGAGGTACAGCAGTTTTTCCTGCTCGCTGGCGCTCTGCTCGAAGCCGCGCGTCGTAGAACTCGAAGAGCGTGTCGAGCACCGCATCGGCGTCGTCGACGACGCGCATCAGCGTCAGGTCGGCCTCGCTGATCATGCCCTGCGCCGCCACGCTGCCGCGCAGCCAGTCGAGCAGCCCGGCCCAGAACGTGGAACCCACCAGCACGATCGGCATCTTCTTGCCTTTGCCGGTCTGGATCAGCGTCAGCGCCTCGCTCAGTTCGTCGAGCGTGCCGAAGCCGCCGGGCATGACGACGTAGGCCGCCGCGTACTTCACGAACGCCACCTTGCGCGCGAAGAAGTGGCGGAAGCGCAGCGAGATGTCCTGGTAGGCGTTGCCGGACTGCTCGAAGGGCAGTTCGATGTTCAGGCCCACCGACGGCGACGCCTTCGAAGGCGCCCTTGTTGGCGGCTTCCATGATGCCGGGGCCGCCGCCGCTGATCACGGTGAAGCCCGCGTCCGAGAGTTTCCGCGCAATCTCCACGGTGAGTTCGTAGTGCGGCGTGCCGGGCTTCGAGCGCGCGCTGCCGAAGATCGATACGGCGGGCCGCACCTCGGACAGGCGTTCGGCCGCCTCGACGAACTCTGAAATAATCCCCCAGATCTGCCACGACTCCCGCGCTTCTGGCTGGTCGCGCGCTCGGGCATCGTGACGGCCCGCAGGCTGGGTATGTTCTTGCGGTTGTCGAGCACGTTCTGTCTCCCTCGCTTCACACTTGCAGATGAAAACCCTGCTGCTGCTCGATGGCTCGAGCTATCTGTACCGGGCCTACCACGCCCTGCCGGACCTGCGCACCGCGGCCGGCGAGCCGACCGGCGCGCTGCGCGGCTTCATCTCGATGCTGCGCACGCTGCGCCAGCAGGTCGACGCCGACTACCTGGCGTGCGTGTTCGACGCCAAGGGTAAGACCTTCCGCGACGACCTGTATCCCGAATACAAGGCAAATCGCGCCGCCATGCCGGAGGATCTGGCCGCGCAGATCGCCCCGATCCACGAGGCGGTGCGCGCGCTGGGCTGGCCGGTGATCGAGGTGGCGGGCGTCGAGGCCGACGACGTCATCGGCACGCTGGCCCGCCAGGCCGGAGCCGGCGGCCTGCGCACGGTGATCTCCACCGGCGACAAGGATCTCGCCCAGCTGGTGGACGAGCGCACCACGCTGGTCAACACGATGAGCAACGAAACGCTCGACATCGCCGGTGTGCAGGCCAAGTTCGGCGTGCCGCCGGAGCGCATCGTCGATTACCTGACGCTGGTCGGCGACGCCGTGGACAACGTGCCGGGCGTCGACAAGGTCGGCCCGAAGACGGCCGCGAAGTGGCTGCAAAGTCACGGGTCACTCGATGCGCTGGTGCAGCAGGCCGATGCGATCGGCGGCGTGGTCGGCGAGAACCTGCGCAAGGCGTTGCCGTGGCTGCCCACGGGGCGTGAACTGGTCACCATCCGTACCGACTGCGACCTGCGGGGCACGGTGCCGTCGCTGGAGGCGCTGCTGGTGGGGCGCGAAGACGCGACCGAGCTGAAGCGCATCTACGAACGCTACGAATTCAAGTCATGGCTGCGCGAACTGGCCGAGGCGACGCCCGCGGTGGTCGCACGGGTCGTCGACGGCGCGCTGGCGCCGGCGGAGGCCGCGGAGGCCGCGGAAGCCGCCGATACGCCGCGCCCCCGCTACGAGACCGTGACCACGCAGGCACAGTTCGAAACCTGGCTGCAGCGCATCGGTGCCGCGGAACTGACCTGCATCGACACCGAGACCACATCGCTCGACCCGATGACCGCGCAACTCGTCGGCGTCTCGCTGTCGGTCGATCCGCTGGAAGGCTGCTACATCCCGCTGGCGCATCGCTACGCCGGCGTGCCCGAACAGCTGCCGCTCGATGCGACGCTGGCGGCGTTGCGGCCGTGGCTGGAGAGCCCGCACCAGAAGAAGGTCGGCCAGAACCTGAAGTACGACATGCACGTGCTGGCCAATCACGGCATCAGGCTCGCCGGCGTCGCGCACGACACGCTGCTCGAGTCCTACGTGCTGGAAGCGCACCGCAGCCACGACATGGATTCGCTGGCGCTGCGGCACCTGAACCGGCGCACACTGACCTTCACCGACGTGTGCGGCAAGGGCGCGGGCCAGATCTGCTTCGACCAGGTGGCGCTGGACCGCGCCACCGACTACGCGGCGGAAGACGCCGAGGTCACGTTCGCGCTGCACCGCGCGCTGTGGCCCGGCATCGAGACGAACGCCGGGCTGCGCCACGTCTACGAGGATATCGAGCTGCCGGTTGCGCAGGTGCTGTTCCGCATGGAGCGCACCGGCGTGCTGATCGATCGCGAGAAGCTCACCGCGCAGAGCCGCGAGATCGCGCAGCGCCTGGCCGAACTGGAAGGGCGCGCGACCGAACTGGCCGGCCAGCCCTTCAACCTCGGCAGCCCGAAGCAGATCGGCGAGATCCTGTTCGGCAAGCTGGCGTTGCCGGTGGTGAAGAAGACGGCCAGCGGCGTGCCGTCCACCGACGAGGAAGTGCTGGAGAAGCTCGCCGAGGACTATCCGCTGCCGAAGGTGCTGCTCGAGCACCGCGGCCTGGCGAAACTGAAATCGACCTACTGCGACAAGCTGCCGGCCAGCGCGGACGCGGCCGGACGCGTGCACACCAACTACGGGCAGGCGATCGCCGTGACTGGCCGGCTGTCGTCGTCCGATCCCAACCTGCAGAACATTCCGATCCGCACGGCGGAGGGCCGCCGCATCCGCGAGGCCTTCATCGCGCCGGCGGGGCACCGCATCGTGTCGGCGGATTATTCGCAGATCGAGCTGCGCATCATGGCGCACATCTCCGAGGATCCGGGCCTGCTCGATGCGTTCTCGAAGGGCGAGGACATCCACCGTGCGACCGCGTCCGAAGTGTTCGGCGTGCCGCTCGGCGACGTCGGCAGCGAGCAGCGGCGCTATGCCAAGGTCATCAACTTCGGCCTGATCTACGGCATGAGCGCCTTCGGCCTCGCGTCCAACCTCGGCATCGCGCGCGATGCGGCGAAGAGCTACATCGACCGCTACTTCATGCGCTACCCGGGCGTGGCGCGCTACATGGAATCGACGCGTGCGCTGGCGAAGCGCCAGGGCTACGTCGAGACCGTGTTCGGCCGCCGGCTTTGGCTGCCCGAGATCAACTCGCCCAACGGTCCGCGCCGCGCGGGTGCGGAGCGCGCCGCGATCAACGCGCCGATGCAGGGCACCGCGGCCGACCTCATCAAGCTCGCGATGATCGCCACCGACCGCTGGATCACCGACGGGAACCTCGGCACGCGCCTGGTCATGCAGGTGCACGACGAACTGGTGCTCGAAGTCCCGGACGGCGAAGTCGATCTCGTGCGCGAGCACCTGCCGCGGCTGATGGCGGGTGTTGCCGAGCTGCGGGTGCCATTGCTGGTGGAACTCGGGGTCGGCGACAACTGGGACCAGGCGCACTGATCGGATCGCGGCTCAGCGCTTCACGATCACGGTCTGCTGGGCCTGGGCCAGTTGCGCGTTCGTATCGTAGTGGTCGGCGAGCAGGGCGATCGAGCCGACCACCAGCGTGCTGATGGCCAGCGCCGCGCCGGCGAAAACGGTGCGCAGCAGGGTGGACGTCGTGGTGAATTCGTGGTTCATTTCGGCCTCCTTGGTGAATCGTTGTCGATGGCTGCACTGTGCGCGTTGCGCCCTGTTTCAGTCCTTTGGCCGCCTGAAATGGCCCTGAAACGTTCTGAAAATCACCCGGCGCCGTCGCGATGACCGATCCACTGCGCTTCGGCCGCTGCGAACTGCGCCCGCGGGAACGCCTGCTCCTTGTCGATGGCGTCGCCGCCCCGCTGGGTGCACGAGCCTTCGATCTGCTGCAGGCACTGGTTGAGCGGCGCGAGCGCCTGGTGACCAAGGACGAGCTGCTCGAACTGGTCTGGCCCGGCCTGGTTGTGGAAGAGAACAACCTGCAAGTGCAGGTCAGCGCGCTGCGCCGTGTGCTCGGTGCCCAGGCGATCGCCACGGTGCCGGGACGGGGCTACCGCTTTGCACTGGAAGTGCAGAGTCCGGCCATGGCGCCCGCGGAGTCGACGGCCGAGCCAGCTTCCGTTTCCGACGTCCGACCCGCGTCGCGGCTGGTCGGACGAGACGACGATCTCGCGGAGCTCGAGGCCAGCGTGCATCGCCATCGTCTGGTGACGATCGTCGGGGCCGGAGGCATTGGCAAGACGCGCCTCGCACAGGCGGTGGCTGCGCGCCTGCGGGCCGGCTACCGCGACGGTGCGTGGCTCGTCGAACTCGCGCCCCTGTCGGATCCGGACATGCTGCCGGCGGCGGTTGCGCAGGCACTGGGCGCAGCGCTGGCGGGGCGCAGGTCCGCGCAGGACGAAGTCATCGACGCACTGGCGGGCCGCGAACTGCTGCTGGTGCTGGACAACTGCGAACACCTGGTCGACGCAGCGGGTACGTTTGCCGCCCGGCTGCTGGAACGCGAGCCGGGCGTGCGACTGCTGGCCACCAGCCAGGAACTGCTGCGCGTGCCCGGCGAGCACCTGTTCCATGCCGCGCCGCTGGCCTTGCCCGTTGCGCCGGAACTCGAATCAGTACGTTCTGCCGCCGCGGTGCGCCTGTTCGTCGAACGCGTCACTGCGCTGCAGCCTCGCTTCGAGCTGACGAACGACAACCTGGACGACGTGACGGAGATCTGCCGACGCCTGGATGGTTTGCCGCTGGCCATCGAACTGGCCGCCGCGCGCGTGCCGCTGCTCGGCGTGGCGGGCGTGCGCGAGCGGCTCGACCAGCGCCTGCGCGTGCTGACCGCCGGCTCGCGCACGGTGCTGCGACGTCACCAGGCGCTGCGCGAGCTGCTTGACTGGAGCCACGGGCTGCTCGATGACGACGAACGCATCGTGTTCCGCCGTATCGGCGTGGTCAGCGGCACCTTCTCGCTGGAGTTGGCGCAGCAGGCCTTGTCCGACCACCGGATCGACGAGTGGGCAGTGCTCGATGTCGTGGGCAAGCTGGTCGACAAGTCGCTGCTCGTGGTCGAGTCGGGCGATCCGCCCCGCTACCGCATGCTCGAATCCACTCGCGCCTACGCGCTGGAGAAGCTGCGCGAAGCGGGCGAGACCGAGGCGGCACTGCGCCGTCATGCCCAGGCGGTGACTGCGCAGTTCGAGCGCTGGACAGCGCGGCTGCTGGAGGAGCCGTCGCAGGTCCGGCAGGCGCGCGCAATGCCCGACATCGACAACCTGCGCAGTGCGCTGGACTGGGCGCAGCAGGCCGGCGAAACGGCGTTGCAGATCGCACTGTCCGGCGCTTCCTCCTGGATCTGGGACGGCGCCATGCAGAGGAAGGAGGGCATCCGGCGCTGCGCGGCAGCGCTGGCGGCGGTCGATGCCACGACGCCGCCGGCCATGGAGGCGCGCCTGCAACTGGGGCGCGCCAATCTCGTCGGCTCGATCCACGATGCCGATTCGCGCGCCGCGCTGACGCGGGCCGGCGAGCTCTATCGCGCGCTGGGCGACGATCAGAAGGTGTTTGCCGCACTGGGATCGCTTGCCATCGATCTGGCAAGAGGCGAACAGTTCGAACGCGCAGAGCAGACCATTGCCGAGATGGAAGCGCTGCTCGATCCGGGCTGGCCCGCGGCACTGCGCTTTTCCCTGCACCAGGCGCGCGCGTGGCGCTACGCGTTCGATCATCGTTTCGACGAGGCCATGGCCGAGCACGAGCACGCCCGCCGTCTCGCGGAAGCCAGCGGCGACGAGCGCAGGCTGATGTTCGTGCTGATGTGGTCGGACCAGGTTGCGCAGCGCCAGGGCCGTGTGCGCGACGCCGTCGAGATCGGGCGCCGGCTGGTATCGATGACCCGACGCTCGCCCTTTTCGAGCATGAACAATCTAGCCTGCTGCAACCTCGCGACGGCGCTGGTGGTGCAGGGAGAGGTCGACGAGGCATTGCCATTGCTGCGCGAACATGTTCCCTCGGTGGTCCGTGCCGGCGGGCTGTTCTGGCACATCGACGTCCTGGCCCTGCTCACGCTGCGCCAGCAGCGTCATGAGACCGCCGCGCGGCTGCTCGGATGCGCAGAAGCCGCAAACGCGTTTCGCGATGGACGCCGGGACCTCGGCGAGCAGCAACTTCCTGCCATGGTGCTGGCGGGGCTGCGCGAGCAGTTCGATGACGCACGCATCGAGACGTTGAAGTCCGAGGGCGCGAAGCTGAGCGACGAGGAAGCGGTGCGCGTCGCGTTCGGCGACGGGGCAATGGCGGGGCTGCGTAGAAGCTGACTGTCGCATCGAGTAGGACCGAGCGGGAAAGTTGCCGTGACTGCCGGCAGGCGCCGGCTGCTACGCTCACGCCGCGCTGGACCGCGACGGATCATGACCACCGACCTTCCCGCAGGTATACAACGAAGGCGTCGGCGGTCGCTGTTGCTGAGCGCAGCGGCGCTCGGATGTCTTGCGCTCGGTGGGCGGCGACCGGCGGCAGCCGCGTCCCTCGTGCAGTCCTTCGGCAAACCGGTCGTTCCCGCGACGCGCGTCCTGGCCGCGGGACCGCCCGCGGCCGTGCTGATCGCCTGCATCGCGCCGCAGG
>JBGAIO010000147.1:0-3359 GCA_044225415.1 Burkholderiaceae bacterium
CCGACGCTGTCAATGCCGACGCTGTCAATGCCGACGCTGTCAATGCCGACGCTGTCAATGCCGACGCTGTCAATGCCGAATCAGGCAGCCGCTGCGGCGACGTCCTTCGGGGCATGTTCCTTCACCAGGCGCGCCACGGTGGGCGACATGCGCGCGCCGACGCCGGTCCAGTACGTCAGGCGATCCTGCGCCACGCGCAGCTTCGGCTCGCTGCCGGCTGCGACCGGGTTGTAGAAACCCACGCGCTCGATGAAGCGGCCATCGCGCGGATTGCGCGAATCGGTGGCGACGATGTTGAAGAACGGCCGCTTCTTTGCGCCGCCGCGGGCAAGTCGGATCACGACCATGTTGTTTACCTCGGTGCTGTTCTGCTGGCTTCCGCAAAGCGGAAAACCCGCGATTGTAGCCGCCCTGGCAGAGGGCGGGCAAGCCGAACGGAGTCCGGCCCTTTCAGCCGCCTGGCCCCGTATGATGCGTCGCCGTCCGCGCCCCGCTTCCGCATGCCGAAATTCCGCCACAAGGCCCTCGCGGCCCTGCTCGCCTCGCTGGGCGGCGCCCTCGGCGCCAACCGCCTGTACCTGGGCCAGCGGCTCTGGTGGCTGCCGCTGGCAATCACTGCACTGACCGTGCCGCTGCTGATCGGCGTGCGCAACTGGTACCAGACGCCGGCGTTCTTCGTCCTGATGGTGCCGGTGACTGCGGGGTTCATCCAGGCACTGGTCATCGCGCTGATGCCCGACGAGCGCTTCGACGCGCGCTTCAATGCCCGCTCGACGCGCCGCAACCACAGCGGCTGGGACGCCGTGCTGGTGGCGATCGCCACACTGGCCGGCGGCGCGATCGCGCTGATGACAGCGATCGCGCTGCTGTTCCAGACCTACTACGAGCAACTGCTCGGCGCGCCGAACTGAGCACGCGCTTCAGAAGAGCCCGAGCTGCGGGCTGTCGGGCGCCGGTGCGCGCGGCGGCGTGAACAGATCCGTGCGCAGCGCGGGCGTCGTCTGCACGAGCCCGTGCTTCGCGCTTGCCTTCGCGACGCGTTGCGCGGTCAGCGCCGCCCACTCGCCCTCGCCCTTCATCCGCTTTCCGAAGGCCGCGTCGTACCTGCGGCCGCCGCGCATGTCGCGAACGCGGTTCATCACGCGTTGCGCGCGATCCGGGAAGTGCGCTGCAAGCCATTGCTCGAACAGCGGCGCGACTTCCCACGGCAGCCGCAGCAGCGTGTAGTGCACCTGCGCGGCACCGGCCCGCGCGGCCGCCTCGACGATGCGCTCGATGTCGGGCTCGTTGATGAACGGGATGATCGGCGCGATGTTGACGTGCACCGGCACGCCCGCGCTCGCCAGCGTGGCGACGGCGCGCAGCCGCCGTTGCGGACTGGCGGCGCGCGGCTCCAGGATGCGCGACAGCTGCGCGTCGAGCGACGTGACGCTGATGAACGCGTTCACGAGGCCGTCTTTCGCCATCAGCGCCAGCAGGTCGACGTCGCGTTCGATCAGCGAAGACTTGGTGATCACGCCGAACGGGTGTCGAGTCTCTGCGAGGATCTCGATGATCGAACGCGTGAGCCTCAGCTCGCGCTCGATCGGCTGATAGGCATCCGTCCCCGTGCCGATCGCGATGTGCTCGACGCGATACGCACGCGACGCGAGTTCACGCCGCAGCAGGTCGGCGGCGTTGTGCTTGGCGTGGAGCTTCGTCTCGAAGTCGAGCCCCGGCGACAGGTTCAGGTAGCTGTGCGTCGGCCGCGCATAGCAGTAGATGCAGCCGTGCTCGCAGCCGCGGTACGGATTGATCGAGCGGTCGAACGGGATGTCCGGCGAGTCGTTGTAGGTGATCAGGCTGCGCGCGGTCTCGAGCGTGACCTGCGTGGCCAGCGGCGGCAGCGGCTCGTCGTCGTCAGCCGCCAGCGCCCCGTCGAGCGCGTCGCCGTCCGCCTCGCGCCGTACCGACTCGAAGCGGTGCGCGATGTTCGACGCCGCGCCGCGGCCCTTGCGCGCCTGCGGAGGCTGCAGCGCGATCGGGATGCCGCGCAGTGACGCGGGGGCTTCGGGTCGAGGTCGTGGCTGCATGGGCCGGATGTCGGCGCGAATACTGTCAATACATACAGTATCACTCGACGGTGCGCTGCGCACGATGCGCCGCAGCGACGGAAGCGCTGTTCAATCCTGCGAGGCTCGTCTACAAAGCGGCGTTCGGACCACCCGTCGGGAGATCGCATGTCCACCGTCATCGCACGCGGCATCGTCGCCGCCACCATCGCTGTCTGCGGCATCGCCTTCGCGCAGACGCCGCCCGCGCCGGCGGCGGCCAGCAACATCAAGCGCACGCCGCTGCAGACCGTCGACGTGCCAGGCACGAGCCTCAACGCGGTCACCGGCATCGCCGAGGTGGTGCCGAATGCGGCGATCGGGCGTCATACGCATAACGGCCCTGAAACGGGCTACCTGATGGAAGGCGAACTGACGCTGATGGTCGACGGCCAGGCGCCGCGCACCCTGAAGCCCGGCGAGTCGTATCAGATTCCGGCCGGGACGCCGCACGATGCACGCAGCGGGGCTGCAGGCGCAAAGGTGCTGGCGGTGTACATCGTCGAGAAGGGCAAGCCGCTCGCCACACCAGCGCCGTGACCATGGGGTCAGGTGTTGCCTCTTGCCTGGCAACACGCAAGGCCTGACCCCCGCGACTCAGAACTGCGGTTCGGCGAGCGCCAGTGTGGCGGCGCTGCCGCCGACGATGGTCTGGGCGAGCGCCGGTGCGGTCACCAGCACGTGATCGGCGAAGAAGCGCGCGGTGGCGATCTTCGCCTGCGCGAACTCGGTGTCGCGGCCTTCCTGCAGCATGCGGCGCGCGGCCAGCGCGGCGCGCGCGAGTTGCCAGCCGCCGTGCGTCAGCCCGGCCAGCTTCAGGTACGGCACGGAGCCGGCATACACCGCGCGGATATCCGACGTCGAGTGGTCGACGACGTACTTGACGACCGTTGCCACCGCATTGGCCGCGGCGAAGAGGCGCGCGGAAATGACGGCAAAGTCGTCGCCATGCTCGTTGCCGTACTCCGCGAGTTCAGCCGCCGTCGCCTGCATCTGCGCGACGAAATGCTGCGCGACCGCGCCGCCGTCGCGCGCCGTCTTGCGGCCGACGAGGTCGTTGGCCTGGATCGCCGTGGTGCCTTCGTAGATGGTCAGGATCTTCGCGTCGCGCAGGTGCTGCGCGGCGCCGGTCTCCTCGATGAAGCCCATGCCGCCGTGCACCTGCACGCCCAGGCTCGCCACCTCGAGCGACATTTCGGTGGACAGGCCCTTCACCAGCGGCACGAGGAACTCGTAGAACGCGGCGTTGGCCTTGCGCGCGGCGTCGTC
>JBGAIO010000023.1:0-28277 GCA_044225415.1 Burkholderiaceae bacterium
GGTCGACCCCGGTGCATATCGCGATGCCGCCGAAGTGGCGCGCGCGAAGGAGGACGATCCGCTGCTGCGCGCGCGCACGGTGCTCGCGGCGCTGGGCGCCGACGACGAACGCGCGCGCATCGACGCCGACGCGCGGCGCGAGGTCGAACAGGCGCAGGCCGCGGCGGCCGACGCGCCGTGGCCGGCAGCAGGCGCCGCCTACGAACACGTGCAGGACATCGGAGCCGGGCAGTGGCGCTGAGCGAACCCGCCGTCCGTCCATCGAACGCTGCGCAGGGCGCGGGCGCCGTGCGCATGAGCTATGCCGTCGCCGCCGGCGAAGCCCTCGCGGCCTGCATGCGCACCGATGCGCGCGTGGTCGCGCTCGGCGAAGACCTCGGCCGCGGCGGCGTGTTCGGCCAGTACCGCGCACGCGCCGCGGACGGCACGCTCGTGCCGCTGCAGCGCGCCTTCGGCGCGGCGCGCATCATCGACACGCCGATCTCCGAGGCCAACATCATGGGCGCCGCGGTCGGCATGGCGCTCGCGGGACTGCGGCCGGTGGCCGAGCTGCGCATCGTCGACTTCGCGCTGTGCGGCATGGACGAACTGATCAACCAGGCGGCGAAGAACCGCTTCATGTTCGGCGGCCAGGGCCGCGTGCCGATGGTGATCCGCATGCCGATCGGCATCTGGTCGGCCTCCGCCGCGCAGCACTCGCAGAGCCTGGAAGCGTGGTTCGCGCACGTGCCGGGACTGGTAGTGGCGTGTCCGGCCACGCCGCGGGACAACCACGCGCTGCTGCGCGCGGCCATCGAGTGCGACGACCCGGTCGTGTACCTCGAGCACAAGGAACTGTGGGGCCTGGAAGGCGACGTCGACGCCGCCGCGGTCGTGCCGCTCGGTCGCGCGCACATCGCGCGCGCGGGCAGCGACCTGACGATCGTCGCCTGGTCGCGCACGCTGCACGCGGCGCTCGCCGCCGCCGACGCGCTGGCGGGCGAGGGTACCGCCGCGGAAATCATCGACCTGCGCACGCTGCCGCGGGGACCGCGAGGCGGTGCTCGCCTCCTGCGCGAAGACCCGCCGCCTGCTGGTCGCGCACGAGGCCGTGCAGGTCGCGGGCTTCGGCGCCGAGATCGCAGCGACCGTCGCCGAAGCCCTCGGCCCGTCGTGCCGCGTCGCGCGCATCGGTGCGCCGCGCATCCCGGTGGGCTACGCCGCGTCGCTGGAAGCCGAGTCGCGCGTCGGCGCCGATCGCATCACCGCGGCGGCGAGCGCGCTGCTGCAACGCTGAGAGCCCCGCTCGATGTCGATCGAACCCCTGCCGGGCGCGCCCGACCCGGCCACTGAACCGAAACCGCGCGTGCCGCTCGCCGTCGAGGACGTGTTCGCCGCGGCCTGCATGGGCCTGCTCGCCCTGATCACGCTGGCCAACGTCGTGCTGCGCTACCTGACCGACCAATCGATCGCGTGGACCGAGGAGATCTCGATCGCGATCATGGTGGTGATGACGCTCGCCGCCACCGGCTCGGCCGTGGCGCGCGAACGGCACGTGCGCATCGAGTACTTCATGGAGCGCGGGTCGCCGCAGCGGCAGCGGCTGTTCGCGCTGATCGCCGCGGCGGCGGTGGTCGTGCTGTTCGGCGCGATGGCCGTCCTGGGTGGGCGCATGGTGTGGGACGAGTACCGCTTCGGCGAGACCTCGCCGGGCATCGGCGTGCCGAAATGGTGGTATTCGATCTGGCTGCCGCTGCTGTCGGCGACCATCACGCTGCGCGCGCTGGGCGTGCTGGTGCGCCGCTGGCGTGAAGGCGGGCCGCGATGATCGCGCTGCTGCTGGTCACGCTGTTCCTCGCGCTGATGCTGATCGGCACGCCGATCGGCGTGGCGCTCGCGCTCGGCGGCGCGACCGCGATCGCGCTCGCCAACCTCGACGTGCAGTGGTTCGCGCTGCTGGCGGTGCCGCAGAACTTCTACGCGGGCATGGCGAAGTACCCGCTGCTGGCGATTCCGATGTTCGTGCTGGTCGGCGTGATCTTCGACCGCTCGGGCGTGGCGCACCGGCTGGTGAACTTCGCGGTCGCCATCGTCGGCCGCGGCCCGGGCATGCTGCCGCTGGTGGCCATCGCGGTGGCGATGTTCCTCGGCGGCATCTCGGGCTCCGGCCCCGCCAATGCCGCGGCCGTGGGCAGCGTGATGATCGGCGCGATGTCGCGCGCCGGCTATCCGCCCGCGTACTCCGCGAGCGTGGTCGGCGCGGCCGCGGCCACCGACATCCTGATCCCGCCGTCGATCGCGTTCATCGTCTATTCGGTGCTGGTGCCGGGCGCATCGGTGCCGGCGCTGTTCGCGGCCGGCATGGTGCCGGGCGTGCTGTGCGGCATCGCGCTGATCGTGCCGGCCGTGTGGCTCGCACGGAAACACGGGTTCGGCGCGGCCGAGGCGGCGTTGCCGCGGCCGCCGTTCTGGGCCAGCCTGCGCGAAGCGTCGTGGGGACTGGCCGCGCCCTTCCTGATCCTCGGCGGCATGCGCGCCGGCTGGTTCACGCCCACCGAGGCCGCGGTAGTGGCGGTGTTCTATGGCCTGTTCGTCGGCTTCTTCATCCACCGGACGATGCACATCAAGCATCTGTATCCGATCCTGCGCGACGCGGCCGAGACCTCCGCGATCATCATGATCGTGGTCGCGCTGGCGGGCGTGTTCGCCTGGTCGCTGTCGACGCTCGGCATCATCGATCCGCTGGCGCGCGCGATCGTGCACTCGGGACTGGGCGAAGGCGGCGTGCTCGCGCTGCTGATCGTCATGCTGATGGTCACCGGCATGTTCCTCGACGGCATCTCGATCTTCCTGATCTTCGTGCCGATGCTGGTGCCGATCGCGCAGGCCTACAACTGGGATCTGGTGTGGTTCGGCGTGATCCTGACGCTGAAGGTGGCGCTGGGCCAGTTCACGCCGCCGCTCGCCGTCAATCTCATGGTTTCGTGCAAAATCGCCGGCGTCGGCATGGAAGCCACCGTACGCTGGGTCGTGTGGATGCTGGCCGCGATGTTCTGCGTGATGCTGGCGGTGCTGATGTATCCGCCGCTGGCGACGTGGCTGCCGAAGGTGCTGGGGTATTGAGGAAAAACCAAAGTCAAGGTGGATCCCCGCGAAAGCGGGGATCCATTTTCACAAGACTACAACGGAGACAACATGAAACGAAAGCTGCTGCTGCTCGCCGCCGCGCTGACGGCCACCATTGCGCTGCCCTCCCTCGCGCAGACGAAGTACAAGGACGAATACAAGCTCTCCACCGTCGTGCCCGCGTCCTTCCCGTGGGGCAAGGGCGGCGAGATCTGGGCGGACCTCGTGCGCCAGCGCACCAACGGCCGCATCAACATCAAGATGTATCCGGGCGTGTCGCTGGTGCAGGGCGACCAGACGCGCGAGTTCACCGCGATCCGCCAGGGCATCATCGACATGGCGATCGGCTCGACCATCAACTGGTCGCCGCAGATCAAGGAACTGAATCTGTTCTCGATGCCGTTCCTGATGCCCGACTACAAGGCGATCGACGCGCTGACGCAGGGCGACGTCGGCAAGGAGATGTTCGCGATCCTGGACAAGCACGGCGTGGTTCCGCTGGCGTGGGGCGAGAACGGCTTCCGCGAACTGACCAACTCCAAGCGCGAAGTGCGCAAGCCCGATGACCTGAAGGGACTGAAGATCCGCGTGGTGGGCTCGCCGCTCTTCCTCGCCACGTTCCAGGCGCTGGGCGCGAATCCGACGCAGATGAGCTGGGCCGATGCGCAGCCCGCGCTGGCTTCGGGCGCGGTCGACGGGCAGGAAAATCCCATGTCGATCTTCACCGCCGCCAAGCTGCAGAACGTCGGCCAGAAGAACCTGACGATGTGGGGCTACGTCGCCGATCCGTTGATCTTCGTGATCAACAAGGAAGTGTGGGAGAGCTGGACGCCCGCCGACCGCGACATCGTGAAGCAGGCCGCCATCGATGCCGGCAAGCAGCAGATCGCCATCGCGCGCAAGGGACTGGACGAACCCGGCCAGCCGCTGCTGAAGGACATCGAAGGCCTGGGTGTGAAGATCGTGCAGCTGACACCGGCCGAGCGCGCCGAGTTCGTCAAGGCCACACGCGGGGTGTACGGGCAGTGGAAGACGCAGATCGGCACGGGGCTGGTGGACAAGGCCGAGGCGGCGGTGGCGGCGCGGAAGTAGCAGAGTCCCTCGAACGTCAAAATGGGTCCCTGCTTTCGCGGGGACGACAGCACGCTGCACCGTCGCCCCGGCGAAGGCCGGGGCCCAAGTTCCAGGTCAACGGAAAATTGGACCCCGGCCTTCGCCGGGATGACGGCACACTGCACTGTCATCCCCGCGAACGCGGGGATCCACCTTGACCTTTCTCCCGCAGCAACCCATGCCGTCACTCGATGACCTGAGTCTTTTCTCCCGCGCCCTGCTCGCCACCGACGGCACCGTCACCGACCTGATCGCGCTCTACACGGGCGAGGCGATCCGCGTCGTCAAGCTCGAACAGTCGATCTCCGCGACACCGGTCGCCGCCCCCGCGCTGCTCGCGTGCCCGCAACCCGCGCGCCTGCTGCACCGGCGCATCCTGCTCGCCGGCGCGACGCGCAACTACCTGTACGCCGATTCGACCTTCGTGTTCGACCGCTTCTCGGCCGAGATGCAGCGCGCGCTGCTCGACACCGACCGGCCGATCGGGCTGCTGTGGAAAGATGCGCGGCTGGAGACCTTCCGCGAGATCATTGCGCAGGGCATCGAGACCGACGCGGCGATCGCGCCGCACTTCGCGGTGCCGCCGACTGAACCCTTCGTCGCACGTACCTATGTCGTCCACCACGGCGGCCGGCCGCTCGGCGCGATTACCGAGAAGTGGCCCATGGGTTCCTTCCGCTGAAACCCGCAGAAGCGCGGGCCGCCGGCACGGTGCCCCGCGGGCTGCAGAGTAGGCTGCGCGACTCGCGCAGCTGCGCAGCCTGCTGAAGACCCGAGACTCGCATGACATCTGCACCGGCCCTGGCCTCTCACGCGGCCGCCTTCGCGCCGACCGGCACGCTGCGCGCATCGATCAACCTCGGCAATCCGCTGCTGGCGCATCGCGACGCGAGCGGCGCTCCGGCGGGCGTGTCGGTCGATCTCGCGCGCGCGCTCGCGGATCGTCTCGGCGTGCCGCTTGCACTGCAGGCCTTCGACACGGCCGCGCAGTCGGTCGCGGCCGTCACCGCCGAAGACGCCGACGTCGGCTTCTTCGCGATCGATCCGGTGCGCGGCGCGGGACTCACGTTCACCGCGCCCTACGTGCTGATCGAGGGCAGCTTTCTCGTGCGCGTGGACTCGCCGCTGCGCGACAACGCGGAAGTCGATCGCGCGGGCACGCGCGTCGTCGTCGGTGCCGGCAGCGCCTACGACCTCTTTCTCACGCGCGAGCTGAAGCACGCGACCATGGTGCGCGCGCCGTCGTCACAGGCCGTGATGCAGACTTTCGTCGATCAGGGATTCGAAGTGGCGGCCGGCGTGCGGCAACCGCTCGAAGCGGACGCCGCGCGGCTGGGCGGCCTGCGGCTGCTGCCGGGGCGATTCATGGTGATCCAGCAGGCGATGGGAATGCCGAAGGCGCGCGCCGACGTGGCTCACGCCGCGCTCGCCGCTTTCGTCGAGGACATGAAGGCCAGCGGCTTCGTCGCGAAAGCGCTGGCCCGTCACGGCATCAAGGGCGCGTCCGTGGCGCCAAGTGCGGTTTCAAGTGTTTGATCGGGCTCTCCCGCTCTGGCGCAGGTGACCGCAAGCCACTACAGTGACCCGGCAACCCTGCGCGGAGGCTCCATGAACAGCGTACCCCGGTGGTTCACGATCGTCGCAGCCCTCGCGCTGCTCTGGAACTTGCTCGGCTGCTTCGCGATCGCGTCCGATCTGATGCTGACGCCTCAGGACATCGCAGCGATGCCGGCCGCGCAACGGGCGCTCTACGAAGCGCGCCCCGGCTGGTCGGTCGCCGGCAGCGTGCTGGCCGTGGCCGCCGGCGCACTGGGTTCGCTGGGGCTGCTGCTGCGTCGCAAATGGGCCCACCCGCTGCTGATCGCGTCGCTGGTGGGCGTGCTGGTCCAGGACGCAGGGCTGTTCGGCATGACCCGTGCAGCTGCCGAGGGCGGCGCTCCGGTCGTGATCATGCAGGGCCTGGTACTGCTGATCGCCGTGCTGCTGGTGGTGCTGAGCCGGAAGGCGATGGTGCGCGGCTGGCTGCGGTAGACGCCGCGGCCGGGCACTGGCCCGCCACGGCCTCAAGGCCGCGCAGGTCGCTGCCCACGCAGCGCCGCCGCGATCGCCATTGCGGCCACCAGCAGCAATGACAGCGTGTCGGGCTCCGGCACCGCCTGCGCGCGGGTCACCGACACGTTATCCATGCCCATCGGGTTGCCGCCGATCGCCATGTATGGATTGGTGAGCAGGATGTACAGCCTGTCGATCAGCAGGCTCGAGGCTTCATCGCTGTAGACCGTGCGAAAACCTCCAAACGTCTGCGCGGCAGTCCCGATAAGGTCGAACACCACAACAGAATCCTGATAGCCGCGAATCCGGTACGGAATGGGTGTCACGCTCGAATACAGGTCCACCGACCCGAACGTGAAGTCGAGACCACCGGCGTCGAAGTAGAGCCCGGTCGTGATCTCCGGATCTTCGCGCTGTCTCCAGAACTGCACGAATGGCGCCGGGTGGCCGTATATCCGGTTGTTCTGCCACAGCGAACTGCCCGCCGTGACGTTGAACCCATCCTCGCTGTAGGTCGAGAACTGCGCACCGTTGGCGCCGATGTCGTCGAAGCCGATGACGGCCGCATGAGAACACCATGCGCAGACCGACAGAACGACACCCGCCAGCAGTCTCCAGAGCTGCCTGTGCATGGATCCCTCCTCCGATGTGCCGCGCCTGATTGTTGTGATGGCGCGCGGTCGGCCTCGAACGTAGCAGCGGCGCCAGCGTCGGGTCAACGGCCTTTCGTCTGCGATCAAGGCCCGGATCGCCTCTCATCCGTCATCGTTTCACGCTCCGCCAGCGGCCTGAAGAGCCGGCTCCACGCCAGTGCCACCGCGATCGTGCCGATGCCGCCCGCCACCACCGCGGGCACCGTGCCCCACCACGCCGCGGTCACCCCCGATTCGAACTCGCCGAGCTGATTGCTCGCACCGATGAACAGCGTGTTCACCGCGGCCACGCGCCCGCGCATCGCGTCGGGCGTTTCGATCTGCACCAGTGTCTGGCGGATGACGACGCTCACCATGTCCGCGCCGCCCGACACGATGAGCGCACCCATCGACAGCCAGAACGACGTCGAAACACCGAATACCACCATCGAGACCCCGAAGAGGCCGACCGCGACGAGCAGCTTGCGGCCGACGCCGCGCACCAGCGGCTGCCGCGTCAGCACGAGCCCGACGGCCAGCGCCCCGACCGCAGGGGCGGCGCGCAGCAGTCCCAGTCCCTGCGGCCCGACGTGCAGGATCTCCTTTGCGAACACGGGCAGCAGCGCGGTCGCGCCGCCGAGCAGCACCGCGATCATGTCGAGCGACACCGCGCCGAGCAGCAAGGGCCGCGTGCGGATGTAGTGAAAGCCTGCGAGCAGCGTGTCCGACGACATGCGCTCGCGCGGCCGATGCACGTGTTCGTAGTACACGAACACGCACGTGATCGCCGCGATCGCGAACAGCACTGCGCAGGTGACGTAGACCGTCTGCACGCCGGCCGCGAACAGCAGGCCGCCGAGCGCGGGTCCGCCGATCACGGCTGCCTGCACTCCGGACGAACCGAAGGCCATCGCGCGCGACAGGATGGATGCCGGCACCAGCAGCGGCAGCAGCGCCTGCTGCGCCGACATCTGGAACGGCCGCAGGCTGCCGAGCACCACCGACAGGCCGAGCAGCAGGTGGCGCGTTGTGGCGTCCGTCAGCGTTGCGACGGCCAGCACGACGGCGACCACACCCTGTGCGGCCATGCACGCCGCTGCCAGGCGGCCGCGATGCACGTTGTCGGCCAGGTGCCCGGCGATCAGCGTGGTGGCCGCAGCCGGGGCGAACTGCAGCAGTCCGATCAGCCCGAGATCCCACACGCTGTGCGTGATCTCGTACAGGTGCCAGCCGATCGTCAGCAGCAGGATCTGGCTCGCCCCGACGCTGACCACCCGCGCCAGCCAGAAGCGCATGAACGCCGGGTAGCCGAACAATCTTTCGCGCGAGTCACTTGCGGTCACGCGAGCGATGATAGTGGCGCATTCGCGGGCCGCCATCGACGCCGGCGGGCAGCCGATCGCTAGCGGCCGGACCCCGCCCCTTCCGGCCGCCGCGCTTCGCCGGCACCGCGACCCGCCGCTGCGTGCCGGTATTCGCTGGGTGCCATGCCGTATTCGCGCCGGAAACGATGGCTCAGGTGGGCCGGGCTGTTGAAGCCGCAGTCGTATGCGATCTCGCCGATGCTGCGGCCGGACTGCGCCGGGTCGGCAAGCGCGCAGCGGCAGCGCTCGAGGCGCCGCTGCGCGATGCTTGCGCTCACCGACTCGCCGACTTCAGCGAACAGCGCCCGCAGGTAACTGGTCGACACCTGCATGCGTGCCGCCACGCGCTGCACGTTCAGGTCGCCCTCGTGCAGATGGTCTTCGATCAGCTGCTGCGCGCGTACGCGCAGGCGCTCGCGTGTCGGTCGACGCCGGCGGCCGCCGGCGTCGAGCTCGCCGACCGCACCAGCGAGCAACTGCAGCCCCGCATTGGCCAGCCGCGCCGCGGCGGCCTCGCCCACGCAGCCCAGTTGCGCGAGCAGCCGATCGAAGTACTGATTGACCACCGCGCCCATCGGCGCATCGCGATGCACGACGCGGGCCGTCACCGCGGCGGGCTCCGGCAGATCGCGCGCCAGCAGTTCGCAGGGCAGGCCGATCACGCAGACTTCGAAGTCCTGCGCGTAGGTCAGATCGAAGGGACGGTGGGTTTCGTACAGGAACAAGTCGCCCGCCGCCAGGCGCGCCTCGCGCCCATCCTGCCGCAGCGTGCCGCTACCGGAGCGCAGCAGGTTGAACTGCAGATAGCGGTCGCGCAGCTGCGGCTGCGACGACACCAGGTGCCGGACGCGATGGGCACGGGCATTGACCACCGACAAACCGATGGCGCCGATCTTCACGCCGTCGATGTCCGCATCGAACACGCCGTCGCACAGCGCGACCGTCGCCTGCCGGTCCAGTTTCAGGCGGTAGACGTCTTCGATGGCCTCCGCGTGGGCGCGGAAGCGGCCGCCTTCATGAATGCGGCGAGTGGAGAAGCGGAACGTCATGACTCAAGGCAGCGCCGCCGGCGCTGGTCGTGGCGATCCGGACAAGCGTTCGTATCCATCCAAGCAAGCACCCGTTCACTGCAGTCACTACCGTGTGCCTTGCGAACGTTGCCTGAGTTTCGCGCGAACCGAGCACGAAAGTGCGGGGTCGCGCCGGCAGCCTTGCCCTACGTCAATCGACGACACGCGCAAAGGTCGCCATGCAAGAGGCACAACAGGGAGGAACGCATGCAAGGCCTGGTCAGGCGAGTCTGTACAACAATCATTCTCATTGGCGCGCTGCTCGGCGGCAGTGCCTGGGCACAGCAAGGCAAGATGCCGATGCACCCGGCGCACGCCAACGTGCCGTGCGCCACATGCCACGGCACCGGCGGGGCGCAGAAGGATCCGGTCACCACGGCCACCTGCCTGAAGTGCCACGGCAGCTATGCGCAGGTGGCGAAGGCAACGGCGACGCTGAAGGTCAATCCGCACGACTCGCACAAGGGTCAGCCGGCCTGCAGCAGCTGTCACTCGATGCATGGGCAAAGCGTGCTGTCGTGCAACGACTGCCACAGCTTCAGCGGCATGAAGCTCAAGTAGGCCCATCCCGAACGCCAGCACTCGGCACAGACACCCGGAGCAGGACATGACTGACATCTCGACACTCAACAGAAGGGGCTTCCTCAAGACCGCCGCGGCAGCGGCAACGGCAGGCGCAGGCGCGCTGGCGGGTGGCAGCGCGATTGCTGCGACACTGCCCGCCCGCTGGGACCGCGAAACCGACGTCGTCGTGCTGGGTGCCGGCGGTGCCGGCCTGATGGCGGCGCTGCAGGCACATGACGGCGGCGCCAAGGTGCTGCTGTTCGACAAGGGCCACTCGCCCTTTCACAGCGCCACACGCATGTGCGGCGGCCTGTTCACCGCCTTCGGCACGAAGATCCAGAAGGCGCAGAACGTCAAGGACAGCGCCGCGCAGTTCGCCAGGGACGTGCTGTCCTACGGCGGCTTCATGAACTTTCCCGGCATCGTGCGCATGTGGACGGCCAGGTCCGGCGAGGTGTTCGACTGGATGGCCGATCGCGGCCTCGCCGAGTTCCGCCTCGAGGCCTACGGCGGACACACCAACCTGCGCGCCGTGCGCCAGGTGAGCTACACGGGCAAGGACTACATCGACGTGCTGTGGAAGGAATTCCAGCAACGCAGGATTCCCATCGAGTTCGGCGCGCCGCTCACTGGCTTCTTCTACGACGACAAAGCGCGGCGCGTCGCCGGCGTGCAGGTGACGACGCAGGATGGACGCCCACTCGCGATCCGCGCGCGCCGCGGCGTGATCCTGGCCACCGGGGGCATCACGGGCAGCGCCGAGCGCCTGGACAAGTGGGTGCCGGCGGTGGCCGGCGCCGGCGTGGCCATCGGCGGCGACGCCAATGACGGCCAGCCGATGATGCTCGCCGTGCGCGACCTGGGCGTGCCGCTGAGCCACATGCAGTACATCGCCAGCTATCCGTGGGGCGTCGTGACGCGCGGCCGCAATGGCGTGGCCTGCCGCTACCTGTACTTCGTGGCGGCCGGCGGCATCCTGGTCAACAAGCTCGGCAAGCGGTTCATCAGCGAGGAAACCGGCTTGACGAAAGTGTCGCCCGAGCTGCCCAAGCAACCGGAGAGCGTGCACTTCCTGCTGGTCGACGGCCAGGGCTGGGACGAGACGCTGAAGAAGTACGCGATCGGCGCGCTGTTCTCCATGCCCGCGTGGTCGATGGAGCGCGTCAACGCGGAGATCGAACGCGGCAAGGTGCTCTTCAAGGGCGACACCCTCGAAGACGTGGCGCGCCGGGCCGGCATTCCGCCGCAGGACCTGGCCGAAACGCTGAAGGTCTACAACAAGGCCGTCGAGGCGCAGAGCGACCCGCAGTTCAAGCGCCAGAAGCTGCCGCGCCAGATGACCGCCGGGCCGTTCTACATGGTGCGCATGTCGTTCTGGAACAACCTGTCGCTGGGCGGCGTGCGCGTCGACGAGGAGTGCCGCGTGCTGGGCTCCGACGACAAGCCGATCGCCGGGTTCTATGCAGCGGGCGAGACCGTCGCCGGCGTGCATGGCGCCACGTACTGCGGCGGCAATGCCATCTCCTGGTGCCATACCTCCGGCTATGTCGCCGGACAACGAGTCGCGGCCAGCGCAGCCTGACGGGATGGCCTCCCACCGCTGACCGTTGCGGGGCCGGCGGTGGCTGCTGTCTCGGTCACCGCCGGCCAGCCGCAGCAGGGCGGCGCCGGCGGCCGCTCTTCACCGATCGTCGGCCGTCGTTGCAGCCTGCGCGCACTCGTCAACCAGGTCGATGATCGATCGATACGGAAAGCCCGCGCGCTCCGACAATCCGATCTCGCAGGTGCGGCTGGTCGAGTAACCGCGCCGGCACTCCGGCGGCATGTCTTCCTTCAGCCGCCGCAGCGCGTGCTCGTTCAGTTCCGGCACATTGAAGCCCTTGTCGCCTGCGAATCCGCAGCACAGCACGCCCGCCGGCAGCACCGCCTGCGCACTGCAGGCGCGCGCGATGGCGCCAAGCTTGTCGGCCGTTCCCATCTTGCGCACGGTGCACACGGTGTGCACGGCCACCGGTTCCTGCAGCGGCGCAAGCGTCACGCGCGGCAGCACGGTGTCGTGGATGAATTCGATGCTGTCCAGGATCGCGAGCCGGCTGCCCGCGTAGCGCTGCATGCGATACGCGCAGGTACTGGTGTCGAACACGATCGGAAGCCGCCCGCCGTCGCTCGCACTGCGCAGCACGGCCTCGAGCTCCGCGGACTTCGCATCGGCCGCCTCGGCGTAGCCTTTGCTCTCGAAGGGCTGGCCGCAGCACAGTGACTGCGCTCCCTCCGGAACAATGACGTCGAAGCCGGCCTTGCGGAACAGACGCTCGGCCACGCGCGGCAGCGGGTCCGCAGCGTCGCCACGCTGCGCTCCCATCGTGCGCGCGGCGCAACTCGGGAAGTAGACGACGCGCGATGCGGATGACGCAGTGCCCGCCATGGCGTGCACGGCCGGTGCGCGCCGCGGCATGGCCGGCGACCACTTCGGCACCCGACCGCCGCTCCAGCGGCGCAGCGCCGCGTTCGCACTGCGCATCGCATCGGTGCCGATCACGCCGTGCAGCGCATCCGCACACGCCAGCCCGGCACCGACGCCCATGGTGACCGCGCCGAAGTGTCCGGCGACCTGGTCGGCAGTCCGCTTCGCCGACGGCGATGCACGGCGTCCGCGCAGCGCCTTGATCAGCAGGCCGGTCTCGATGCCGACCGGGCACGCGGTCGCGCACAGCCCGCACGCGGCGCAGGTGTCGATGCCGTGATAGTCGTAGAGCCGACGCAGGTCAGCTATCTCTGCCCGCAATCCTGCGGCCGCGCCCGCCGTGTCGGCGGCGCGCTCCTGCCGCGTGATCTCGCGCCAGCCGGCGATGCGCTGGCGCGGCGACAGCGTCAGTCCCTTCGACGGACACTTCGGCTCGCAGAAGCCGCATTCGATGCAGGCATCGACCAGCGCATCGGCCTGCGGCAACGGCTTCAGGTGCGTGACGTGCGCCTGCGGATCGTCGTTGATCAGCACGCCGGGATTCAGCAGGCCGCGCGGATCGAACAGCGTCTTGATCCGCCGCATCAGCGCATAGGCCTCGGCACCCCATTCGAGCTCGACGAAGGGCGCGATGTTGCGGCCGGTGCCGTGCTCGGCCTTCAGCGCGCCGTCGTAGCGCTCCACCACCATCACGCACAGCGCGTCCATGAAGCGTCGGTAGCGCTCGACCTCGGCCGGCGAGTTGAAGTCCTGCGTGAACACGAAGTGCAGGTTGCCGGCGAGCGCATGCCCGAAGATGATCGCCTCGCCGTAGCCGTGCTCGCGCAGCAGCGCCTGCAGATCGAGCGTCGCGGCGGCCAGCCGGTCCACCGGGAACGCGACGTCCTCGATGATGACGGTGGTGCCGACCTTGCGCATTGCGCCCACCGACGGGAACATGCCTTTGCGCACGTTCCAGAAGCGCGCGCATTCGGCAGGATCGGTGGAGAAGCGCACCGGCTCGAAGGTATGCACGCCCGCGAGCGCCGCTTCGATCGCGCGGATCTGTGCAGCCAGCGTGGCCGCATCCGGCGCGCGCGTTTCGACCAGCAGCGCGGCGCCGCCCGGCGCGACCGCGCGCAGCGACTCCGGCAACCCCGGCTTGCTCTCGACCGAGCGCAGCGCGGCACGATCGGCCAGCTCCACTGCGGCCACCGGCGTCGCTGACAGCAACGTGACAGCCTCGCACGCCGTTTCCAGCGCATCGAACAGGATCAGCGCGCTTGCCTTGTCCGCGTACTCGGGCACCGTGCGATACGTGATCTCGCTGATGAAGCCGAGCGTGCCTTCGGATCCGACCATCAGGTGCGCCAGCACGTCCGCGGGGTCGCTGTAGTCGACCAGCGCATTGAGGCTGTAGCCCGTCGTGTTCTTCATGCGGAACTTGTGGCGGATGCGCGCGGCGAGCGCCGTGTTGCCCTGCGCATCGCGCACCAGCGCTTCGAGTCCGCCCGCGAGCGCGGTGCGGCTCTCGCGGAAGGCGGTGCGGCTCGCAGGATCGCGCGTATCGATCACCGTGCCGTCCGCCAGCACCACGCGCACGCCGAGCAGCGTGTGATACGTGTTCTGCGCGGTGCCGCAGCACATGCCGCTGGCATTGTTGGCGGCGATGCCGCCGATCATCGCGGTGTCGATCGACGCGGGATCGGGACCGAGCTTGCGGCCGAGCGGCGCCAGCCGGCGATTGGCCTCGGCGCCGATGACGCCGGGCTGCAGCGTGACGGCTGCGCCGTCGGCCGAGATATCGCAGCCGCGCCAGCGGTCACCCAGCAGCACCAGCACCGAGTCGGTGATGGCCTGCCCCGACAGGCTGGTGCCGGCGGCGCGGAACGTGACCGACGTGGCCAGGCGCGCGCAGAGGCCGAGCAGGCGCACGACCTCCTGCTCGCTGTCCACCACCACGACGAGTTGCGGCACCAGGCGATAGAAGCTCGCGTCGGTGCCCCAGGTCAGCAGGCGCAGCGGGTCGGTGATCAGGCGGCTCGCCGGAATGAACCCGGCGAGCTCGCGCAGCAACGCGTCGTAGGGCGCGCGCAGCGGCGCCGCCGTCCCCGGCCGCTCGATCCCGTCCACACCGCGCTCCGCGTCAGGGGCCGACGACCATCAGCGTGAACGGCCACCAGTAGGCCTGCGCCATGACGAGCAGGCCCATCAGGCAGGCCAGCGCGAGACTGTGGAAGAACACGTAGCGCAGGATGTCGCCTTCGTGCCCGTACCACTGAGTCGCGGTGGACGCGACGACGATGCTCTGCGCGTCGATCATCTTGCCCATCACGCCGCCCGAACTGTTCGAGGCAGCCATCAGCACCGGCGACAGGCCGAGCTGCTCCGCGGAGATCTTCTGCAGGCCGCCGAACAGCACGTTCGACGAGGTGTCCGAGCCGGTCAACGCCACGCCGAGCCAGCCCAGCATCGCGCTGAAGAACGGATACAGCCAGCCGGTCTTCGCGAAGGCGAGGCCCAGCGTGGCATCGGTGCCCGACTGCTTGGTGACGAAGCCCAGCGCCAGCATGGCGGCGATGGTCAGCAGCGAGAAGCGCACCACCTTGATCGTCTGGCCGTAGCTCTTCAGCATCTTGCCGAAGGAGATGCCCATCACCAGGCCGGCAATGATCGCGGCGAGCAGGATGCCGGTGCCGGTGGCCGACAGCCAGTTCAGGACGTAGACGGCCGGTTCCGGGGTCGGCTTCGGCACCACCGGCGGCACGCGGATCACCAGGTTGTGCAGGCCGTCGATCGGGAACTTCGGTGCCGACAGTTCGTTGAGGAAGGTCTTCGCCTGCGGCAGGCCCCAGATGAACACCAGCACGCTGAGGATCGCCCACGGCGTCCATGCCTTGACGATCTGCTCGCGCGAGTAGCCGTGGCGCACGGCGGTGCGCGCCGCTTCTTCCCGCGACACTGATTCGCCTTCGCGCGTGGTGCTGGTCCACACCGACTTCGGATGCCAGATGCGCAGGAACAGCGCCAGGCAGGCCATCGACACGATGGCGGCGACGACGTCGACCAGCCACGGGCCGTGGAAGTTCGACACCAGGTACTGCGGCACGGCGAAGCTCACGCCGGCCACCAGGATCGCGGGCCACACCTCCATCATGCGGCGGAAGCCGACGAAAGCCCAGATCAGCCAGAACGGCACCAGCAGCGAGAAGAACGGCAGCTGCCGTCCGACCATCGCGGAGAGCTGCAGCAGGTCGAGCCCGGTCACCGCCGACAGCACGATGATCGGCGTGCCGAGCGCACCGAAGGCCACAGGCGCCGTATTGGCGATCAGCGAAAGCCGCGGCCGCCAGCGGCTGCCGAGGCCCATCAGGATCGCCGCGGTCCGCCACCGGCGTGCCAGGCCGCGGCGCCTTCGAAGAAGGCGCCGAAGCTGAACGCGACCAGCAGCAGTTGCAATCGCCGGTCATCGGTGATGCCGGTGATGCTCTGCAGCACCTCGAAGAACAGTCCAGCTTCGGAGGTGAGGCGGCATGAAGATCACGTTGAGCACGATCCAGCCGATCGGCAGAAGGCCGAACAGCGCCCCCCAGACCGCGGTCTTGCCGGCCATTTCCGCGGGCATGCCAAACGCGAACACGGCCACCGCGAGCGCGACGATCAGGCCGAAGATGGCGGCCCAGTGCGCCTTGATGTGGAAGAACGCGAGACTGCCGAGCAGCACGATCGGCAGCGCAGCCACGAGCGTGGACAGCCACGCGTTGTTCAATGGATCGTAGACCTGTGACCAGTTCAGCGTCCCCTTCTCCGTTTATATGTTCTAGTCGGAGGACCACCGGCATGCGCACACGGGGTGCACGTGTCCCCCGGCGCAAACTAGTCGCGAGCACCCAGGAACAGCTTGATTCAAGTCAGCACGAACGGATAACGGCGACGAGTCTGTGCCTGCGGCCAGACCCTGTCAACGACAGGGCTGGACGGTCGCGGAAGGTCGCCCGTCAGCCGGTCGCAAGCAATGGCGGCCGCCGGGATCGCCGCGCTCGCCTATTGCCCCAGATACACCGCCAGAACGATGCCGAGCAGCGCCAGCACGATCGACAGGCCGACCGGGTAGACCGCACTGTGCGTGCGCGGCACATCCTGCGGCAGGCAGTGTCGCGACGTAGCTGCGGCTGAAACGCGCCCAGCACGAACAGCCGACGCCGAGCAGCACCAGCGCGATGCCGATCGGCTTGGACAGATCGATCGCGTGCGCGGCCTGCGCACCACCGGCCTGCAGCATCAGCAGGTGCACGAACAGGCCGAAGCGTGCGACGACGAAACCGAAGGCCATGATGGTCAGGCCGGTGCGCACCCACGCCAGCAGGGTGCGCTCGGCGGCGAAGAAGACGCGCGGATCGTTCAGCATCATCCTTCGGAACGCCGGCCGCTAGGGTGTCGCGTGGTGCCGGCGGTCCTGCTCGTAGTGACGCGACGCCTGCCAGTACAGCACGGCAGCACCGAGACCGGCCAGCGGAATCACGCGCATGGCCGCGTCGAGTCCGGCCGCGTCGGCAATCAGTCCGGTGACGAACGGTCCCGGCGCCAGCCCGAGCAGGTTGTTCGCCAGTGTCAACGTGGCGAAGCCGGTGGCGGTGATCGCGCGATGCGTGACGTCCGCCACCACTGCGCCGCTCGGCTCGGCAAAGCCGGCGCCGGCCAGCAGTCCGAGCGCGACCAACGCGAACTGCAGCGCGCCCGCGGGCACACCGAAGCGCGTCACCAGCAGCACGGTCGACGCGAGCGCATAGAGCGCCGGGGATGCGCAGCCGCAGCGCATTGCGCTGCGCGCTCACGCGATCGACCAGGATGCCACCGGCCACCATGCCCACACCGCCGATCAGCACCAGCAGCGCGGCCCGCAGGCCGGCCGCCGCCGGATCGAGGCCGTAGTAGCGGTTCAGGTAACTCTCGAATCCACGCGATGACGGCGCCCTGCACGAACATCTGCAGGCCCGACGCCACATAGGTGCAGTTCGTCGTGCGGAAGCGGAACAGCTCGCGCAGCACCGCGCGCAGCGGCAGCGTCGGTGCGCCGGTCGCCTGCGGCTTCGGCGGTTCGCGGACCACGAACGGAAACACGACTGCGAGCAGCAGGCCGCCGGCGCCGATCAGGATGAAAGCCATCTGCCAGCCGAGACTTCGCGATCACGCCGCCGAAGGCCACGCCCAGCACCGAGCCGAACAGCGCCGCCGCGAGGAACGCACCCATCACCGACGAGTGCAGGCGGCGCGGGAACAGGCTGGTCAGGATCGCGCCGCCCGCGCTGCCGTAGCCGGCCTCGCCGAGCCCCACCAGCGCGCGCGCGACGAACAGCGTGATGAAGTTGCCCGACAGCCCGCAGGCGATGGTCGCCAGGCCCCACACCAGCGCCATCATCGTCGCGCTGCGCACGCGGCCGATGCGGTCCGCCAGCAGCGAGACCGGGAACGTCATGACGCCGACGACCAGCGCCACCACGCTGGCCAGCGAACCGAGCTGCGCGTCCGACAGCGACCACTCGGCCTTGAGGAACGGAAAGACGGCGTTGATGACCTGCCGCGACATGTAGTCGGATAGCATCAGTCCGACGACCAGCGCGAACGCGATCCATGCGTAGCGACGCGTCACCGGCGGATCGCTGTCGTCGGCCGCCGAGCTCGCCAGCAGCAGTGTCATCGCGGCGCCTGCGTCAGTGCCGGATCGGACGGCCGCGCTGGCCCGGCTGCCGGTTCGGCGGCATGCCGAGTTCACGCAGCGTTTCGTCGACGCTGTCGTACGTCACGCCGATCCGGTAGGTGGCGCGCGCTTCGTCGGCGCTGGCGACGTCGCGTCCCAGCCGGCGCGCGATGTCGACGCACCACTCGATCTGCTGCACGCTGGACATGCGCTCATAGCGCGGCCCCCACAGGTTGTCCTCGATGCCGACGCGCACATGGTGCCCCAGCGCGATGGCGATGGCGTTGGTGGGATGCATCGTGCGCATCAGCGATTCGTTGGTCAGCACCGCGCCGTCAGGCGTGCGCACGGCGAACTCCATCAGGTCGGACGGATGCCGGCCGGCGGCACCGCCGCCGATCGCCACGTAGGTCAGGTTCAGCGGGCCCCTGTAGAGGCCCTTGCGGATGATGTGTTCGACCGTCTCGAGCTGATGCATGTGGCCCAGCATGAAGTACGCCTGGATGCCGTTGTCGCGCAGCGCCTTCAGGTTGGTCTCGTAGAACGTCGGGCCGGCCTCGAGGTACATGTCGCGGTACGCGGCCTGCATCTGCGGCAGCCCGAGCGACGTGTCCCGCACGTCGCGCTCGTTCATCAGCTCAGTGATGTTCATCCCCGACGTGCCGATGGCGATGGTCACCTGGTCGGGCTTCGGATCGAGCAGCGCCAGCGCGTGGCGGGCGTCGTTGCCGGGCCACTCCGCCTCGCGGCCGGGCTCCGGCGCGAACGAGATCGAGCCGCCGACCTGCAGGATCATCTTCGGCACCGCCTGGCGGACCCGTCCGATCATCTCCTCGAACTTCGACAGGCGCTTCGAGCCCTTGCCGTCGTCCTCGCGCACGTGGATGTGCAGGATCTGCGCACCGGCGTTGTAGCAGTCGACGGCCTTCTGCACCTGCTCGTCCATCGTGACGGGGATGTCGTCGGAGTCCTGCGGCAGGAAGCCGGGCCCGTACGGAGCCGCGGTGATCAGCAGCTTCTCCTGGTTTTCCGGCAGCAGCGAATCCTGAAGGTAGTGCATGGGAGTCTCCGGTGTCGTGGGTCCGGTGAATGGCAGCGGGACCGGCGTCAGTAGGTGCCCTGCTTCGGGCCGTCGGCGGCGAGGCTGCGGGCCTCTTCGATCAGCAGCGGTGCGCCCAGCGCCACCGAGTGGATGCCGAGCACGGACACGAGCTCGAGCACCGTCATGATCTGATCCGGTGTCGCGCCCAGTTCGAGCGCCTTGCGGATGTGGCGGCGCACGCCCGGCGCATACAGGTGCGTGCACGATGCGTCGACCGCGATCGCGATCAGTTCGATCGTCAGCGGATCGAGCGTGCCGCGCGTCATCGCGTGCGCGCCCATCGCAACGAACTTCTCGACGTACGGGGCGTCGAGCGCCGCCAGCGCATCCCACGCGGGATTCCATTGGCCGGTCGCGCGCAGGCGATCGCTGACGGGCGTGGGGCCGGCGGGCATGGGTGACGCCGAAGCATTCATGGGAACCTCGTGGACGGCGAAGCAGCACGACAAGTACGCGACCAGTGACAGTGTGCGGGCAGCAGGCTGCCGGCGATTGACTATCCGGGACATCGACTTGACGCATCGGGACAGCTCGTCGGGGGGTCAGCGCTGCGCCGATCGCAGCGCGCGCCCGACGATCGCGTCGGTGACGGCGTTCCATACCGGCTCGGGAGTCAGCCGCAGCGCCCAGTGCACGAGCCGGGTGCGCAGGCCCGGCACGATCATGAAGCGGCCGCTGTCGATGCCGTCGAACAGCCCGTCGATGGCCTGGTCCATGCGCAGCGTTCCGCTGATTTTCTTCAGCGCGACGGTCGCAGGATGGGTGTGCCGGCTCTCCGCCCGGCAGTCAGCGCGTGGCGACTTCGCCGGGGCGAAGCAGGCCACGTCGACGCCCGGCGGTCTCAGCCGCGCAGGCATTTCGCGAACCCCACGACGGCGAACTTCGAGGTCCACGTAAGCGGGTAGCCATAGACCCGGCACGCGGCCGCCCCATCGATCCCGCCAGCACCAGCTTCGGACGGCGTCCGTCGTTGCGGTTGGCGAATGCGGCAGCACGGCCTCGACGACGTGCCGCGTCCCGTACAGGTTGACCTGCATGCGATCGAACATCGCGTACAGCATGTCGATCATCTCGGCGACGCCGCCGATGCCGGCCATGTGGATCACGAGATCCGGTGCGCCGCACTCGGTGACGGCGGCACCGACCATGGCGAGCGTGGCGGCGCGGCTGGCGACGTCGCCCGAGTAGAAGTGGACAGCCGGCGATCGGCGCGGCCTCGACCGCCGTCGCGCTGCCTCTGCCGCGTCGTGCGTGAACCCGACCACATGCGCGCCGGCCGCCGCCAGCCGGTGCCGCGCGCCTGCGCGAGGCCATGCCTGCCGGCGCCGCCGTGGGACGAACGCTGTGCTGCCGTGAAGTCGGCGCATGCCGTCCTCCTGGAGGGTCGCATTGTCGCGGCCGGCCGTTGCCGGCAATTGACTATCGGGGGCACTGACTATACGTTTCGGGACACGCACGCCGATCGCAGACGATGACGCCCGCGCATGTCCGCAGCGCAGCCCTGACCAACTACGTCGAGGTGTCCCGCTCGGTCGGCATCGATCCGTATCGTCAGCTGAAGGCCGCCGGCATCGACGTCCGCTACCCGACCCAGCCTGACCTCAAGATCCCCGTGCGCAAGGTCATCGCGCTGCTCGAGAACGTCCGCGCATGCGGCCGGCATCGAGGACTTCGGACTGCGCATGGCTATGCTGCGCCGGCTGTCGAACCTCGGCATCATCGCGCTGGCCGCCCGCGAGCAGCCCACCGTACGCGAAGCGCTGCACTGCCTGCAGCGGACGATGCATCTGCACAACGAGGCGATGCACGTCGAAATCGAGGAGGCCAACGACGTCGTCGTGCTCCGCGAACGATCCATCGCACAGGTGCAGGGCTCGATACGCCAGGGCATGGAGCTGACGATCGCGGTGCTGCACCAGGCCGTGCGCGAGTTCCTCGGCGACGGCTGGACGCCGCGCGCCGTGTGCTTCACGCACAGCGCGCCGCGCGACCTGATCGCTATCGCGAGCCTTCAACTGCAGCGCAGTTCGACAGCGTGCCGAACGGCATCACCTGTTGGCTGCGACCTCGACCGTGCGATGCCGCGCGCCGATCCGCAGTCGCTGCGCACGCTCGAGCGGTATCTCGATGCTGCCGGCGGACGGGATCCGACCTGCGCGATGCGCACGACGCGGCTGATCCTCGGCCTGCTGCCGGGTGGTCTGTGCACCGCCGAGTTCGTTGCGGGCTACCTCGCGATCGATCGCCGCACGCTGCACCGGAAGCTGGCCGCCGAGCGGACGAGCTTTTCCGAATTGATGGACGACGTGCGCCGGGGATGCAGCGCAGCGCTTTCTCGCCGAGGGTGAGCAGCCGATCGCCGACCTGGCGCCGACGCTCGGCTTCTCGGAAGCGAGTGCGCTGTCGCGCTGGTTCAGTGCCCGCTTCGGCTGTACGCCGCGGGAGTGGCGCAGTCGGCATCGCTGAGCGCTGCGCCCCGCGCAGGTTACGGCGTCGGCACCACCGTGTAGTACACGCCGTTCGCACCGAACGACGGCTTGAACCACGTGTTGCCGCTGATGTAGTACGTCGTGCCGTTCTTCTGCACGGACGCGGCGCCCGCCGGCAGCGCGGCGTAGTTCAGGCCCATCATGTAATTGCCCTGGCTGGGCGCTGCTGCGGCGACGCCCGCGGCGACACCGGCGTTGTACGCGCCGGTGGTGGCGGCAGCAGTATTGGCACTGCCGGCCGCGACACCGGCTGCGTACGCGTTCGACGACGCGGCCGCGGAACTCGCTGACGCGATCGCTGCGCCAGCCGCCACACCGACCACCGCGCCGGCCGCGGCCGCGCAGCCATAACAGCCGGTCGAGTAATACGGCACCGCCACCGGTGGGTGATACGCCGGATAGACCGGGTACGCGCCGGGCGGATGGTAGTAGGTCGCGCCGCCGGGGTAGGTGTGATACGCGCCCGCGCCGACTTCACCTTCGGTCTTGCCGCCGTACATGTTGGTGTGCTCGGTGCCCACTTGCGTATGCGAATGCGCAGTGTTGCCGCCATAGGCGTTCACGTATGCTCGGTGCCGCATGCATGAAAAACGACATGCGACGTCGACCCGCCCATGCGTTTCGTGCGACGTGGCCGTAGGAAGTGCTGCGTCGCGCCGCCGAAGCTTGTTGGCGCTCGCTGAGCTGCGGCCTCGCCCGCTCCGCACCGATTGCGGCAGCACCGCGCCCAGCGCGGCGGCGATGACGAAGATGTCTTCATGCAGGTCTCGGTTTCTGTTCGGCGTCACTTCGCCTTGCCTGCGGTGCTGCCGCTCTTCTTCAGGGCCACCGGCTTCATGCCGCAGCGGCGGCTTGTCGTCGGTGTCCTTGCAAGGCCATGCGGCGGCCCTGCCGCCTTCGGCGTAGGCGCCCGCCGCCACCGGCCCGTCGAGCTGCCAGTTGGTGAGTTCGAGATCGTGACGCAGGCGCAGCGGATCGGCACGATACGTGGCCCGCATGCGCCGCGGCAGCTTGTCGTCGACGCCGATCCAGACCTGGATGAACACGTCGTCGTTGGCCCACGCGACCATCTCGGTCTTGACGCCACCCACCACGCACCCGATGTCCGATGTGAAAGCGAGCTTGCCGTCGGCGAGCACGCTGTACGGATCGGCGAACAGCAGGTCGCTGGTGGAGATCGACTGATGACTTGTAGGCCTGCTGCAGCGCCCCTCCACCGTCGGCGGCGCAAGCACCGCGGCCAGGTCTCCGGCGCTGGGCGCGAGCTCCAGCATGGTCTTGCCGTCGTAATAGAACTCGTAGGCGGGCCCGTCACCCGGCACGATGACCCGCAGGCCATTCGGCCGTTTCATCAGCACGTCGTAGC
Organism: Burkholderiaceae bacterium; assembly: GCA_044225415.1. Lineage (GTDB taxonomy): Bacteria > Pseudomonadota > Gammaproteobacteria > Burkholderiales > Burkholderiaceae_F > JALORV01. The sequence goes on from JBGAIO010000023.1 coordinate 22,999, forward strand.
GCGTCGTGTACTGACAGCGGTCCGGCTTGCTGGAAATTCGTAGCCGGCCACCGCGGTGGGCGGACTTCGCTGCGCCAGTCGTGCGCTCTGGCCTTCGGCAGGTCGATGGCGCTCGGCTCGAGCACCATGGTGGGTGCCTTGGCCTTTGCCGGCGCGGTTGCAGGCGCAGTCGGCGCCTCCTTGCCGCGAGCCAGCGGGCTTCGGCGACTGCGCGGGCGCTGCTCCATCTGCGCGGCCACGGCAAGGCGGTCGCCAGCAACCCCACGACGAGTGCCGCACTGACGAGATGCCATGACTTCATCGCCGCTTGCATCGTCCCTCCGTCAGGGAATCATCCCGCAATCGAACATCTGCCGGTGGCGATCGGCCCGGCCACCTTGTTCATGAAGGCCGTGCGCAGCTGCGGATCGTTCTTCAGCAGGCCGATCAGGCGCTGTTCCTGTTCGCTCTTGGGCTGCTGTTTCTGCACCCACAGCTGCTCGCAGCTCGCGGCCTGGTACTTCTGGATCACCTTGTCGGCGACCATGTTCATCAGCGGAAAGTCAGCGCCAGCAGCCACCAGCGCCGCGGCAGCCCGCAGCAGTTTCACGGAAGTCTTGTTCATCGCGGATCTCCTTCGCATCGCCACGCGGTTATTTCTTCTGCGACGATATCCATCACGACGCGCCGGTTCTTCGCGCGACCCTGCGGCGTGTCGTTGGACGCGACGGGATCGGCGCGCCGAAGCAAGCGACGCAATCATCGACGTCAGACTTCCTGGCGATCCAGTTCATTCGCGACCGACTGCGCGCGCGCCTTCGACAGGTCCGCGTTGGTCGGAAAGCGCGTACGCAGTTCCGGGCCGATCGGCACGTTGTCCGTGTAGCCGCCGATCTCGATGGTCTGCCCGGAGAGCGTCTTCAGCACCGGCGCCAGTCGGGCCAGCGTCGCCTTGCCGGCGGCGTTCAGCTCCCAGCCGCCTTTGAAGCAGGATGCCGTTGGCCAGCGTCACGCGCACGACGTTCAACTGCGTGATCTGCGCCTGGTCGGCCGCCACCTCGCCCTTGAGCTGGCTGTCGAGCTGCATGTAGGTGGCGGTCTTCGCCACTTCCTGGTTGTAGGTGCTCTGCGAGACGCAGGCCGACGGCGGCAACCGCGGCCGCGGCAGCTGAGGATGCGATGCGGATTCTCATATCGTTTCTCGTGGAGATTGGCTTGAGCTGATGCTGCTACTTCGGGAACATGATCTGCGCCTGCAGGTGCAACTGCCAGTTGGCGGCGTAGTCCGGACGCACCACGTTGTAGTACGCGCCGAGCTGCACGACCTGGCAGCTTGCCAATGGAAGATGTGGCCGACGCCGAGCCCGAGCGGCACGGTCCATCGGTCACTGCTGTCTGCGTTCCAGTCCGCCGTGATGATCGGCACCGAATTGATGTAGGTGCCGCCCGGCAGGTTGTAATTGACGAAGGGCTGGATCAGGAAGTTGGCTGCCGCCGCGCTTGCTGTCGGACAGCGACCAGACGTTGTTGACCAGCGCGCCGTAGACCCACGGATCGCCGGGCTTGAGCAGGCAGAACCGCTGTCGGTCCGGCGCCCCAGTTCTTGTTGCCGAGCTCTTCCGTGTCCGTCGGCATCTGCACGATCGCGCCGGCCCCCAAGATCGAGCCCACGCCGGGCTTCGATGGCGACCCCGAAGCCCGGCGCTGCTCGTATCGCCGAGTCCGAAGCGGCTGCCCTGCCCGGGATAGAACTCGGGTTGCCAGATCAGCGGCAGGATGGTGCGCGTGATCAGGTTCCAGTCGCTGTTCAGCGTGATCGGCACCACCGGCTGGATGTTCAGGATGTTCTGCGTCTTCTCCAGCGGCCCGACGTTGAAGTTGGTGTTGTTCTGGAACGGAACGCTGATGAGGTTGGCCACGGGGTTCTGCGCGAGCTTGGCGAGTTCCTCGGCCCGTCAGCGCGGCCTGCGCCGATCGGCGAGCAGGCCGAACACCCAGACCGAGCAGACCTGCACATGCCTTCGATCATGGCCTTCCTCATCTGCGTTACGTCGTCGTCAATTGACTACCTTCGGCCCGGCGTCCGGCTGCCGTCGAGGATCGACGGTGCCTTGTCCACCAGCAGTACATGCGCAGCATCAGGATGGTGCTCGCCCTTCGGCGCCACGCCAGTTCGATTCCTTGTCGCCCGGCGATTCGGTCTGGAAAGTACAGCGTGATCGATCCGGGGTTAATCTTCAGGTTGTTGCGCAGGCTGACCGTGAACTTGTTGAGCCATTCCGGCACGAACCACCAGCCTGGTCGATCATACGCTTTTGATGATGGGCCGGCGTTGTAGGCGTGGCCCTTCGCGAAGGTCGGCGTGCTTGTTGGCGGCGCCGGTCGGCGTCTCGCCTTGCCGTCGACCATCGTGTACGGATAGACCGCGTCCTCCTGCGGATTGGCGGGCCAGCCGAAGGCCGCGACCACCGCGCGCTTCATGTAGTCAGTGCCGTAAGCGCCCAGGCCCATGGTGATCAGCAGCCGTCGACCATCTTGCCACTCCTTCAGCTCGCGACCTTGATCTTCTGGAGTGCCGTCTTCATGGAGTCCTTCAGCGCGGCCTGCCGCCGGACCAGTACCCGGATCGAAAGGCTTACGGAGGGCTCCGAAGCCGATCTTCGCGAACCGCGCCAGCGCCAGCTCGGCGGCCTCGTTGCGCGGCGTCCCAGCAGGCCAGGTAACGTCCGTTTGTGCGGATCTGCCGCCCGGCTTGTCGGTCATCGAGATGCCGGGGCTACATCGACCGGCGGCGCCTTCGGCGTGAGCGGCTTTCCCCAGGACGCCAGCGGCGTGATCTTGTACTGCGCCTGCAGCGCGTTGGCGGCCTTGTAGTCGGCGTCCGTGCCGTCGGCGTAGGTGCGGCCGAGGATCACCATGTAGCGCGTGGCCACCGGGATGTGCGTCATGCCCTTGGGCACGGTGCCCTTCCAGTCCGGGCCGGTGAGCAGGAAGTTGCCCGCCTTCTGGCCGGTCGTGCGCGAGCCGGGGCTGTTGAAGATCGTCATCCACAGATCGACCATCGGAAACAGGAAGTAACGCTTGCCCATGTCCGGATGGCTGAATACCTGCGGCTCCTTCACGTCGACCCAGGCCAGCGAGTACAGCGTGTCGGCGTTGGGCGCGGAGACGCCGCGGTAGTCCGCCGGCGGATAGCGCGGCACGTTGGCGAACTGGTTGGGCGGCGCGTTCAGCACGCCCTGCTTGGCGACGTTGGACATCTGGATGCGCGTCACGTCGGTGGTCAGCAGCGAGTAGCCGTAGACATACGCATCGGTGGCGATGTCGACGGCTTCCTTGACCTTGTCCGCTGCGGCCTTGTCCGCCGCCGCCTTGTCGGCCTGCGCGCCTGCCGTGCCTGCCGCCAGCGCGAGCAGCGCTGTCATGGCAATCGAACTGCTGATCTTCATGTTGCCCTCCATACGGATGGATCGAGTTGTAGGTTGCGTATCAGTGCCGGGCCGCAGGCGATATGTATCGACCGCCGGCCAGAACCTCGTCGACCGCCGGCAGCAGATCGGTGGCGATCGCCCGCTTGAGTACGAGACCGTCCGCGCCGGCGGCGATGGCCGCATCGGCGACGGTGGGTTCGTCATGCACGCTGAGCAGCAGCAGTTTCGCGTCGGGCGCGCGGTCGCGGATCGAATGCACGAGCTCGGCCATGTCTCCGTCCGCCAGCGACGTGTCGACCACGACCAGAGAGGGCGCCAGCCTCTGCGCCCCTTCCATCAACGATGCCTGGTCCGCCACCATGAAGACTCCGCTGAAACTCGATTCGAGCAGCCCACGGACACCCTCGCTCAGCCGGTGGTGCCGGTCGGCCAGCAGGACGCAGTTGCGGATGACCATGACGTGATTCCCGTGCCGACTGCGCGTCCCCTCGCCAACGCCGCGAACAATGGTCGGCCCGCGGGCCGGCGTCACTCCGTAATTTTTCGATGGCGGCGGCCGGAAACTCCGCGACCGCCGCCATGCGGGGCGGCGTCAGGGCTCGATCAGCCCGTGCCGGATGGCGATGCGGATCAGTTCGGCGCTGCTCTGCGCGCCGAGTGCATCCATGATCTGGTACTTGTGCGATTCGACGGTGCGCGACGAGATGTCGAGCTTCTTCGCGATCTCCTTGGCCGACAGCCCGTCGGCGAAATGGCGCAGGATCTCGCGCTGGTGTGCGGTGAGCTGGCCGACGCGGTCGGCGGCGGGCGCCGACACGCCGTCCTTCGGGTCGAACACGGCGCGCGCGAGCGACGGGCTCACGAAGGTCCCGCCGTCCAGCGCGGCGCGGATGGCCTGCACCAGCTCCTCCGGCGCCGCGAGCTTCAGGACATAGCCGGCGGCCCCGGCGCGCAGCGCGCGGCGCGCGTACCCCGGCTGGTTGTGCATCGTGAGGAAGACGACCGGCATGGCGAGGCCTTCCTGGCGCATGATCTCCAGGGCGTCGATGCCGCCGAGCCCGGGCATCGACACGTCGGCGACGATGACGTCGGGCCGAAGCGTGCGCGCCGCGTCCAGCATCGCCTGGCCGTCCGCCACCACGCCGACCAGGTCGAAGTCGGCGGCGAGCATGCTCTTCAATCCCTGCGCCACGACGCGGTGGTCGTCGGCGAGGAGGACGCGCGGACGGCTCATGCCGCCTCCGCCAGCGGAACCCAGGCGTGCAGCGACGTGCCGCCGCCTTCGACGCTCTCGATGCGCACGCGGCCGCCGACGAGGCGCGCCCGCTCGCGCATGCTGGCCAAGCCGAGGCTTGCCCGTTCCCTCGCGCGCGACGGATCGAAGCCCGCGCCGTCGTCACGCACGTCGAGGGCGATGCCGCCGTCCTTCTGCGTGACCGCGACGTCGACCCGCGTCGCCCGGGCGTGGCGCTCCACGTTGCGCAGGGCTTCCTGCGCGACGCGGAACAGGCACAGCGCCGCTCCGGCGGGCACGTGGCGCGGCAGGCCCTCGCAGTCGAAGAGCACGCGCAGCGACGGCTGCTGCGCGACGCGGTCGCACTCGATGCGCAGCGCCTCGACGAGGCCCAGGTCCTCGATCACCGAGGGGTGCAGGCGATACGACAGCGCGTGCACGTCCTCGCCCAGCTCGACCAGGCCCGAGCGGATCGAATGCGCGGCGTCGCCGCCCGGCGTGCTGGCCGCGCGGCCCTCGAGCTCGGCCGCCTCGATGGCGAGGCCCGCGATGCGCTGCGTCACGTCGTCGTGAAGCTCGCGGGCGAGTCTCCGGCGCTCGTCCTCGTGCGCGGTGACGAGGCGCCCCGCGAGGCC
>JBGAIO010000148.1:0-3289 GCA_044225415.1 Burkholderiaceae bacterium
TGGCGCGCGGCCTGTTCGACCAGCGCGCGCTGCAGCGCGCGCAGGCCGGCGACGATCGCGTCGATCTCCCCGCGCAGCCACAGCCGCAGATCGGTGGCCACCTGGTCGTTGCGCGAGCGGCCGGTGTGCAGCCGCTTGCCGGCGTCACCCACCAGCTCGGTCAGGCGCTTCTCGACGTTCAGGTGCACGTCCTCGAGTTCGAGCTGCCACTTGAAGGTACCGCGCTCGATTTCGCCACGGATCTCGCCGAGGCCGCGCTCGATGGCCGCGAGGTCCGCCGTCGACAGCACGCCGACCTTCGCCAGCATCGCCGCATGTGCGAGCGAGCCGGCGATGTCGGCCAGGGCAAGGCGCTGGTCGAAGCTCATCGACGCCGTGTAGCGCAGCACGAAATCGGCGACCGGTTCGTTGAAACGACCCGACCAGGCATCGCTTTTCGAGGCCAGTGGATGCGCGGCGGAGGAAGTGTGCTCTGACATAATCAACCGCGGTTGCGGCCCTTCGTATTGCAGCTCTTCGTTGCAACTCTTTGCATCGCCAGGGATTATAGGTTTGAAGCCTGCCCCACCTGCACTGAAGGGTCCGCTGGCGCGCGATGAAACCGCGGTGCCGACACCGCGCCGCGTGATTCCCGACGGCTGCAACATGGGCGTGCTGGTGCGGGCGATCCTGGTCGTCAGCGTACTGGTCGTCATTGCCTCGCTGGCCGATTCGACCGATCCGGCCGGCTTCTTCCAGGACTTCCTGCGCGCTTTCTCGGTGGTGGCGCCGGCGACGCTGACCACGCTGATGGCCTGGTGCGCGCTGCGCCGAGGCCTGCCGGAGGTGCCGGTCCACCTGCAGCGCGCGCTCGCATGGCTGACGCCGGCGCTGCTGACCTGGCTGCTGTCGGTGCTGATGCGGGATGCCATCACGCCGTGGACCCGCGTCGGGCATGCGCTGGCGGCCTTCGCGGTGGGGGCGGGCATCCAGCACTACTACGAACTGCGCGAGCGGGCCTTCTCGCCGGCGGTGGCCGAGGCCAAGTACCAGGCGCTGCAATCGCGCATCCGGCCGCATTTCCTGTTCAACAGCCTGAACGCGGTGCTGGCGGTCATCCGGACCGAGCCGGGCAAGGCCGAGCGCATGCTCGAATCGATCGCCGAACTGTTCCGCGCGGTGATGGCGGACACGCGCAAGCTGGTACCGCTCGCGCAGGAGATCGAACTGTGCCGCAACTATGTGGAAATCGAGCAGACCCGGCTGGGGAATAGGCTGGCCGTTGACTGGCAAATCGGGGCATACCACCCCCGGGCAAAGGTGCCACAGTTGCTACTGCAACCGGTGATCGAAAACGCGATCCGCTACGGCGCCGAAAGGATGCCCGGACGCGCCGATATCATCGTGCGGGTCAGGCAGCACGGCTTCACGCTGGAGATCGCCGTCAGCAATCCGATCGCACCCGAGCGCCCCGAGCGCGAAGGCAACCAGATCGGACTGGCGAACATCCGGGGGCGGCTGGCACTGATCTACGACCTCGAGGCGAAGGTGGAAACGCATGTCAGGCGCGACCGCTTCGAGCTGACGATGACCTTGCCGGTCGAGAAGCACGCCTGAAGAGCTGGTCGAGAATTCGAAAGTGTCTGGCAGAGCCGCAATGCTGAACGTGATGATCGTCGACGACGAACCGCCCGCGCGTGCGCGCCTGGGGCAGGTTCTGCGCGACTGTTCGGAGAAGGTCCCGGTGCAGGTGGTCGGCGAAGCGGCCGGCGGTATCCGCGGCCTGGAAGAGGTCGATCGCCTGAACCCGGACGTCGTGCTGCTCGACGTGCACATGCCGGACATGAACGGCATCGAGATGGCGCGCCATCTCGCACAGAGGAACAATCCGCCGGCAGTGATCTTCGTCACCGCCTACGACGAGCACGCGCTGGAAGCCTTCGAGGTGCGCGCGCTCGATTACCTGATGAAGCCGGTACGCGCCGACCGGCTGGTCGCGGCGCTGGCCAGGGCCGAACGCTTCCGCACGCACGAGCCGCGCATCGAGGAACTGGCCAAGACCATCGGCGCCGTGCGTTCGCACCTGACGGTGTCCGAACGTGGTCGCATGATCCTGGTGGCGGTCGACGACATCGTCTACCTGCGCGCCGAACTGAAGTACGTCACCATCCGCACCGGCGTGCGCGAGCACCTGACCGAGGAATCGCTGACCTCGCTGGAAGCGGAGTTCGGCGACCGCTTCGTCCGCATCCACCGCAATGCGCTGGTCGCGCGCAAGTCGATCCTCGGCTTCCAGCGCGTGCGCGGCAGCATCGACGAGGACGGCGAGTCGTCCGAAGGGCACTGGGAAGTGCTGCTGAAGGACGTCCCTGAGCGCCTCGCCATCAGCCGGCGGCAGTGGCCGACGGTGAAGGCGGCGGCGCGCAGCTTGCCGGCAAACGTCAACATGGATCCCCGCTTTCGCGGGGATCCACCTTTGTCCTTTGTCACCCCGTATTCCTGAGTCCCGCCGAGATCCCGTTGATCGTCATGTGAATCCCGCGCTTCACTCGCTCGTCGGTCACGCCGGCGCGGAAGCGCTTGATCAGTTCGACCTGCAGGTGGTTCAACGGATCGATGTAGGGCAGGCGGTGGCGCAGCGCCTGCTGCAGTTCGGGACTGTGGTCGAGCAGCTGCTTCTCGCCGGTGATGGCGAGCAGGTGCTTCAGGGTCAGCTGCCATTCATCGCTGATCGCCTTGAAGATCGCCGTCGCGAGGCGGCGGTCGGGCGCGAGCTTCGCGTAGCGGCTGCCGATCGCGAGGTCGGATTTCGCCAGCACCATCTGCATGTTGGACAGCAGCGCGCGGAAGAAGGGCCACTCGCGCTGCATCGTCTGCAGCAGTTCGATGCGTTCGCGCCGTTGCCGGCGGCCGCCTTCGGCGAGCCACGCTTCGACGCCGCTGCCGAAGCCGTACCAGCCGGGCAGCAGGATGCGGCACTGGGCCCAGGAGAAGACCCACGGAATGGCGCGCAGATCTTCGATGCGCCCGGTGAAGCGGCGCGCGGCGGGGCGGCTGCCGATATTCAGCTCCATGATCTCGGCGATCGGCGTGGCGCTGAAGAAGTAGTCGGCGAAGCCCGGGTTGTCGTAGACCAGCGCGCGATACGCGTGATGCGAGTGGCGCGCGATGGCGTCCATCGCCGACTCGAACGAGTTTTCGACGGCGGGTGACAGCGGCTGCGGAGCGAGGCTGGCTTCGAGCAGTGCTGCGACCAGTGCCTCCAGGTGCGCGCGTCCCAGCCTCGGATCGGCATAGCGCGCCTGGATCA
>JBGAIO010000024.1:0-27085 GCA_044225415.1 Burkholderiaceae bacterium
CATCACCAAGACCAAGACGCCCAACCCCGTCGCGCAGGGTTCGCCGATGGTGACCACGCTGCGCGTGTTCAACAACGGACCGCGCACGGCCACGGGTCCGATCCGCGTGGTGGACCTGCTGGCGGTGGGCGAGACCTATGTGTCGTTCAGCGGCACCGGCTGGAGCTGCACGGTGTCCGGCCAGGTCGTCACCTGCGACAACCCCAACGCCAGCGGTCTGGCCGTCAGCGCGACGACGTTCCCGACGCTGACCATCAACACCATTGCCACCGCGAGCGGCACGCTCACCAATTCGGCGTGCACGGGCGGCAGCGTGCCGACCGGCTCGGGCGCGACGCCGCTGCCGCCGGTGGAGGGTGACCCGAACGCGACCAACGATTGTGCCAGCGCCTCCGCCTCGTCGACCACGTTGAGGCCGGACCTGAGCATCACCAAGACCACCAGTACGCCGACCGGCGGCGACAAGATCGTGTCGGCGACCGAAAACTCAGTGACCTTCACGCTGCTGGTGCGCAACGAATCGGCGACCGACAACGCGACCGGCGTGCGCATCGTCGATCCGTCGACCGGCAGCATGCCGATGTTCATCAACGGCCGGACGGCAGCGCCGACAGTGTCCTATGCGGTGTCGAGCGGCTCGACGGCAACCTTCACCTGCACGGCGAGCGCCACCACCGGCGCGGTCACCTGCACGCAGAGCGGCGGCGTGCTCGCGCCAGGCGGCACGGTCACGGTGACCATCACCGTGCTGCGCCCCATGACCGACGGCACTTTCACCAACACGGCGACGGTGAGCAACACGGTGCAGGGCGATCCGAATCCGTCCAACAACAGCGCGAGCGATACGGTGACCATCGTGCCGATCGCCGACGTCGCACTCGAAGGCAAGACGGTCACGCCGAACCCGATCGGCGCCGGGCAGAACGCGACCTACGTCATCTCGTACCGCAACCTCGGGCCCTCGACGGCGCAGACGCTGGTCGTTACCGATACGTTCACGTTTCCGAGCCCGAGCGATACGGGCGTGACGGTCGTGTCGATCACCGCAGCAGGCGCGACCTGTTCGATTGCGGCCGGCGCGCAGATCACTCCGGCCGCTCCGAGCTTCACGTGCTCGCGCGCCACGCTCGCCAACAACGCGAGCGGCACGATCACGCTGGTCGTGCGTCCGAACTTCCAGACCGGCAATCCGGCGCGGGCGCTGCTGAACACCGCCAGCATCACCACCGCCACGGCCGAATCGACGACCGGCGGCGACGGCGGCAACAACAGCCAGTCCGCCACGCTGAACGTGCTGCCGGCCACGCTCGACCTGCTGGTCAACAAGACCGACTCGGTCGACCCGGTCGGATTCACGTCGGGCAGCACGTACATCAACTACCGCGTGCGCGTCACCAACAACGGTCCGTCATTCGGCACGGCCGTGACGGCCACCGAGACGATGCAGGCGCCGGCCGGCAAGCGCATCCGCTACGTCTGCGACACGACTGCGTTTGGAGGCACGACGTGCCGATCGCCCTCGACCTGTTCGATCGCCGCCGGCACGACGTCGGCCGCGGGCGGCGCGCTCAACTTCACGTGCACGGTGCCGACGGGCTCTGCAACGACGGGGCCGGCGGCGGGGACGCTATTCCCGGCGCAGTACAAGGACATCAACCTGCGCTTCCAGGTGCTCGACGCGCCGGCGGCCGCGGGCGACGTCTACCTGAACACGGTCAGCGTCGCGGCGAACGAGACCGACACTTACCTGCCGAACAACACCGCGTCCGAACCGACGACGGTGCGGCAGCTGATCGACCTGCAGACGACCAAGACCGCGAGCGCGGCGACGGTCGCGTTGAACCAGCCCTTCACCTGGACCGTCACCGTCCGCAACGCGGGCCCTGCGAACAGCCTGGCGACCGAAGTGACCGACACGCTGCCGGCCGGCGTCGAGGTCACGGGTCCGATCGCCTGGACGAAGGCTTCACCCGCGGGCAGCGGTACCTGCACGGTCGCCGGTGTGACCGTCACCTGCGCGATGGGGCCGCTGAACAGCGCGAACAACGCGGTCATCACGATTCCTGCGCGCTTCACCAGCTATCCGGCCAGCGGCAGCGCGACCAACAGCGCGACGGTCAACACCGATCCGACGCTCACTGGCGCCATCGACAGCAATGCCGCCAACAACACCGGCACGCACACGATCAACGTCACGCGCTCGTCGATCGCGGGCCTGGTGTTCCGTGACCGAGACAACAACGGCCTGCCGGGCGGCACCGGCGAGACAGGCATCGGCTCCGTTGCGATCGCGCTCACCGGCACGGACCTCTACGGCAACGCGATCACGCGCAACCTGACCACCGCGGCCAACGGCACCTACACCTTCGCCGACCTGCCACCATCGAATGCCGCCGGTTACACGCTGACGCAGACGCAGCCCGCGGCCTACGCCAACGGCGTCAATCCGCCGACGGGCAGCGCGGACTCGCTCGGCGGCACGCGTCCGACGCTGCTGCAGCCCGGCTTCGGCGTCGTCATTGCGGCGATTCCGGTCGGCGCGAACGTCGCCGGCGTCAATTACACCTTCGCAGAAGTGCTGCGCCCGTCGATCGGCGGCATCGTCTTCCGCGATCACAACAACAACGGCGTGCAGAACGCCGGCGAGACCGGCATCGCGGGCGCGACGATCGAACTGCGGCGCAGCGCCGACAACAGCCTGGTCGCGACCGCGACCACCGACAGCAGCGGCACCTACCAGTTCAACGCGGTCGAGCCCGCGAGCTACACCATCGTCGAACTGCAGCCGACCGGCTTCCTCGACGGCCAGCCGTCGCCCGGACTGATCGGCGGCGTGGCGTGCTCGACCTGCTCGGTGTCGATCACGCACGATCCGGCCAACGAGCCCGCGAGCATCTCGCGCATCCTCGGCGTCAACGTCGCGAGCGGCGACAACGCGACGCTGATGAATTTCGGCGAGCTGGTGCCATCGACGCTGGCCGGCAGCGTGTTCGTCGACTTCAACAACAACGGCACGCGGCAGGCCGGCGAGCCCGGCATCGCGTCGAACGCATTGACGCTGACCGGCACCGACGATCGCGGCAACGCCGTGTCGCGCGCCATCACCACCGACGCGAGCGGCAACTACTCGGTCAACAACCTGCGGCCGGCGAACGCCGCGGGCTATGCGATCCGACAGACGCAGCCCGCCGGGTTCAATAACGGCATCAATCCGCCGACGGGGCAGGCCGATTCGCTCGGCGGGACCCGGCCGGCGAGCGGGCCCGACTTCGGTGTGCTGATCGCCGCCATCCCGGTCGCCGCCAACCAGAACGGCATCAACTACACCTTCGCCGAGATCGGCGGCGCGAGCGTGTCCGGCCTGGTGTGGGTCGATCGCAACCGCGACGGTGCGCTGCAGCCCGGCGAGACGGTGCGTCTCGCCGGCGTGACGGTGCAGCTGGTCGATCCGGTGAGCGGCACCGTCATCGCGACGACGACCACGGCCGCCGACGGCAGCTACAGCTTCGCCAATGCGCCGGTCGGCAACTACCGCATCGTGATGCAGACGCCGACGGGCTACGGCAACAGCACGCCGGCGACGCTGAACGTGACGATCACGCCAGCGGGCCTGTCCAACCAGAACTTCGGCGTGACCGCCGGCTCGCTGGCAGGCCAGGTGTTCATCGACGCGAACAACAACGGCACGCCGCAGCCCGGTGATACGCCGATCGCCGGCAACACCATCGAGCTGCTGAACGCGTCGAACGCGGTGATCGGGACGACGACCACCGACGCGGCCGGCGCATGGCGCTTCGACGACCTGCCGGCCGCGACCTACACGGTGCGCCAGCCGACGCAGCCGCCGTCGACCACCAACGGCCTGACCACCGCGGGCACGGCCGGCGGCACGGCCACGCCGCTGGCAGTGCTGCCGTCGGCGATCAGTGCAATCGCGCTGCCGCTGGTCAACGATGCGACGGGCTACTACTTCGCCGAGCTGCAGTTCGGCTCGCTCGCCGGCAGCGTCTACAACGACGCCAACAACAACGGCGTGCGCGATCCGGCCGAGACCGGCTTCTCCGGCCAGCAGCTCGTGCTGACCGGCACCAACGACCTCGGCCAGACGATCAACACGACTGCGACGACCGACGCCAACGGCTACTACGCGTTCCCGAACCTGCGGCCCGGCAGCTACACGATCGCGCAGCCCAATGCTCCGCCGGGCACGCTGAACGGCATCACGTCGGCCGGCACCGCGGGCGGCACGCCCACACCGGTCACCACGCTGCCGTCGACGATCTCGGGCATCGCGCTCGGCGCCATGGTCGCCGGCACCAACTACAACTTCGGCGAGCTGACGCCGTCATCGTTCAGCGGCAGCGTCTACAACGACGCGAACAACAACGGACTGCGCGAGCCTGGGGAAGCAGGCTTCCCGGGCCAGACGATCGTGCTCTCCGGCACGAACGATCTCGGCCAGCCGGTCAACGTCAGCGTCGTCACCGACGCGAACGGCAACTACAGCTTCGCGAACCTGCGCCCCGGCACCTACACGCTGACGCAGCCGAGCCAGCCCGCGGGTACCGGCAACGGCATCACCACCGCGGGCAGCGCGGGCGGCACGGCGACCGGCGTGGCGACGGTGCCGTCGGCGATCAGCGGCATCGTGCTGCCCTCCGGCACCACCGCGAGCGGCTATCTGTTCGGCGAGCGCGCGTCGGGCTCGATCGCGGGCAGCGTCTACATCGACGCCAACAACAACGGCGTGCGCGATCCCGGCGAGACCGGCATCGCGGGCCAGACCGTCACGCTGACCGGCACCGATGCACTCGGCCAGCCCGTCAACCTGAGCGCAGTCAGCGACGCGAGCGGCAACTACTCGTTCGGCGCGCTGCTCGGCGGCACCTACGCGCTGACACAGCCCGCCCAGCCGGCCGGCACGCTGCCGGGCCGCACGACCGCGGGCTCGGGTGGCGGCACGGCGACGTTGCCGACGGTGACGCCGTCGGCGATCTCGGCGATCACGCTGCCAGGCGGCGTTGCGCTGACAGGCTATCTCTTCGGAGAACTCGCGCCGGCCTCGCTGACCGGCAGCGTCTACAACGATCTCAACAACAACGGCGTGCGCGAACCGGCGGAGCCGGGCTTCGCCAACCAGACGATCGTGCTCGGCGGCACGAACGATCTCGGCCAGCCGGTCAACGCGACGGTGACGACCGATGCCAGCGGCAATTACGCGTTCGGCAATCTGCGGCCCGGCACGTACACGCTGACGCAGCCCACACAGCCGCCGGGCACGAGCAACGGCATCACCACCGCGGGATCGAGCGGCGGCACGGCGACACCGGTCGCGACGGTGCCATCGGCGATCAGCGGTATCGCGCTCGCGCCGGGCGCCACGGGCAGCGGCAACCTGTTCGGCGAACGTGCGGCCGGTTCGATCGCGGGCAGCGTGTACGTCGATGCGAACAACAACGGCGTGCGCGAGCCCGCCGAAGCCGGCATCCCCGGCCAGACCATCACGCTGACCGGCACCGACGCGCTCGGGCAGTCGGTCAACCAGACCACGACCACCGACGCCAATGGCAACTACTCATTCGGTGCACTGCTGGGCGGCACCTACACGCTGACGCAACCCGCGCAGCCCGCGAACACGCTGTCGGGCCGCACGACCGCGGGCTCGGGCGGCGGCACGGCGACGACGCCGGCGGTCACGCCTTCGTCGATCAGCGCGGTCACGCTGCCGCCGTCAGTGGCGCTGACCGGCTACCTGTTCGGTGAACTGCCGACCGCGCGCCTGGCGGGCAGCGTGTTCAACGACGCCAACAACAACGGCGTGCGCGACGGCGGCGAGAGCGGTTTCGCCGGCAACACGCTGACGCTGACCGGCACCGACGATCTCGGACAGCCGGTGTCGGTGTCGGTGGTGAGCGACGCCAACGGCGACTACGCCTTCGCGAATCTGCGGCCAGGCACCTACACGATCACGCAGCCGACACAGCCGCCGGGCGTGCTCAACGGCATCACGACCGCGGGATCGCTCGGCGGTACCGCGACCCCGGTGACCACGCTGCCGTCGGCGATCAGCGCGATCCCCGTGCCGCCGGGCGGGCAGGGCATCAACTACCTGTTCGCCGAGATCGGCAACTCGCCGGACATCGTCGCCAGCAAGGCTGCGGTCGGCGTGTTCGCCACCGGCAACGCCGCGAGCTATCGCATCACGGTTGCCAACGTCGGACAGAGCGCGACCACGGCGGCGTACACGGTGCAGGATCGTCTGCCTGCCGGCCTGACGCTCGCGGCCGCGCCGAGCGGCGCGGGCTGGACCTGCACGGGCGCGCGCGGCGACGCCACCTTCAGCTGCACGGCCGGCGCAGTGCTCGCACCGTCGGCAAGTGCACCCGTCATCACCGTGCCGGTCAACGTCGCGGCGAACGCGGTGGCAAGCGGCAACTCCGTGTCGCTGAACAACCCGGTGCTGGCGCAGGGCGGCGGCGAGCTGGCCGCCTACGCACCGACGCCGACCGAGGTTGCGAACTTCAACAACAACCCAGGCGCGCTGCCGGTCTGTGCCGCCACGGCCACGCAGAACGCGTGCCGCACACCGACGCTGGTGCAGCGTGCCGCGGCGGTCAGCGGCACGGTCTGGTACGACACCGGCACGGTGCCGCGCCAGCTCGACCCGGGCGACCAGCGCCTCGCGGGCTGGACCGTCGAAGTGCTCGACGCGGCCAGCGGCGCCGTCGTGCGCACGCTGGTCAGCGGCAGCGACGGAGCGTGGCGCGCCGCGGACCTGTTGCCCGGCACCGAATACCTGGTGCGCTTCCGCGATCCGGGCGCCGGCATCACCTGGGGCGTGCCCGTGTCGGGCAACACCGGCACGCCACCGGCGCCGTGCGTGACACCGAACCCGGGCTTCACGCAGCGCTCGTCGTGCATCGACACCGCCGACGCAACGCAACTGCGCGTCGTGCTGCTCGCCGGCGACGAACTCGCGCAGCAGAGCCTGCCGGTCGATCCTGCCGGCGTGGTCTATGACTCGCTGACGCGCGTCGCCGTGCCGGGCGCCGTCGTCACGCTGAGTCCGGTCGGCATCTGCCCGGGCTACAACCCCGCGACGCACATCGCCAACGCGACGCTCGGCGGCTACACCGTCAGCGGCACGGCGGTCAGCATGACCACCGGCACGCTCGGCGCGTACCAGTTCCTGTTCACGCCATCAGCGCCAGCGAGTTGCACATTCCAGCTCGCGGTGACGCCGCCGTCGGGCTACACCTTTGTATCGCAGGTGATTCCGCCGCAGCCGGGCACCTTCGCCACGCCGCCGGCACCGGGCTCGAGCAGCATCCAGACGCAGGCCGGTCCGCCGCCGGTGGGCAATCCGACCACGTATTACCTGCAGCTCAACGCGGGCTCGGGCACGCAGAACGTGCTCAACAACCACCTGCCGATCGACCCGGCGTCGATCAGCGGCATCGTCATCGTCAAGACCGGCTCGGTGCAGGTCGTCGAGCTGGGCGATTCGCTGCAATACACGATCCGCATCCGCAACACGACGTCGATCGCGCTCGCCACCGCGTACGTCAGCGACAGCCTGCCGGCGGGCTTCCTCTACATCGCGGGCACCGCGCAGGTCGCGCGCGCCGGCGCCATCGCGAAGATCGGCGATCCGACGGGCAGCCCCGGACCGAACCTGATCTTCTCGGTCGGCCTGTTGCCGCCGAACGACGACGTGGTGCTGACCTATCGCGTGCGCGTCGGCGTTGGCGCGATGCAGGGCAACGGCATCAACACCGCGCAGGTCAAGCCGACGCCGGGCACCAACTGCGCGGCCACTCCGCAGCAGTGCTCGAACGTCGCGCAGTTCAAGGTGCGCGTCGAAGGCGGAGTCTTCACCGACGAGGCGTGCATCGCCGGCAAGGTCTACATCGACTGCAACGGCAACCGGATGCAGGATGAGGGCGAGGTCGGCATCCCCGGCGTGCGCCTGTGGCTGCAGAACGGTACGTACTTCATCACCGATTCCGAAGGGCGCTACAGCTATTGTGGGCTGCGCCCGATGATGCACGTGCTGAAGGTCGACAAGTCGACGCTGCCCGGCGGCTCGCAGCTCGTCGAGTCCTCCAACCGCAACATGGGCGATGCGGGCTCGCTGATGCTCGACATCAAGAAGGGCGAGCTGCACCGCGGCGACTTCATCGAAGGCACGTGCAGCGCGCCGGTGGCCGACGAGACCTACGCGCGGCGCTCGCGCGGCGAAGTCGGCGGGCCGGCCGGAGCGCCGGGCAATGCGCCCACCGAATCGCGCCGTCCGGCGAACAGCGGCACGCAGCAGTTCCGCTCGTCGCCGCCGACCGGCATGCCGGTGCGTCCGCAGGGAGGCAACGATGTGCCGCGCTGAGTACCGCGCGGCGCGCCACATGGCGCCCCTGTCGCTGCGTGCAGATGTGCTCGCGCTCGCCGTCGCGTTCGCGTGCGGTGCGATGCCGCCGGTCGTACGCGCACAGGCGACTTCCGATCCCGTCGCCCCGGCGAAGGCCGGGGTCCAATCGGACGTTCCTGCATCGAACGTGCAGCAGCAGCCCGACCTGCCCCCGCTGCCGCTCGTGCCCGCCGGCACGATGTCCGGCGCCCCCTACGAAGGCCCGCGCATCAGTGCCCGCACGCTGCAGAACATGGCGGTCGGCGAAATCGTCGTCGACGTGACACCCGCGCCGCTGTCGCCGACGGCGTGTCAGCTGTTGGTCACCAGCGGTCCGAACGACGCGCGTACGGCGCGCCGCTGAAGACGCCCGCGATGATCACCATCGAGGCGAGCGACGGCCGCATCCACCTGATGGGCGCAGGCACCGACGAGACCGGCCCCGCGCACTCGACGCCGACCGCGGATGCCGGGTGCGTGCAGCTCGCCGTCGAGGGAGGCAAGGCCACGTTCTGGCTGATCGCGCCGTTCCGGCCGCAGGACGTGCGCCTGCGCATCAGCGCCGGCCAGCAGCAGGCCGAAGGCGCGATCACCTTTGCGCCCGAAGTGCGCGAGCTGATCGCAGCCGGCCTGGTCGAAGGCGTGGTCGCATTGCGCAACAAGGCGCCGGACCAGATCCAGCCGGTGCGCATCGGCGACGCGTTCGAGAAGGACATCGAGAACTGGGCAAAGTCCTTCGACGACGACAAGAACAGCGCCGCGGCGCGCGCGGCTTTCTTCCTGAAGGGCCGCATCCGCGGCGACGCGCTGCTGACGATGGCCTATGACTCGGAGAAGGACACGTCGGCGCGGCTGTTCCGCGACGTGGTGCCCGACAAGTGGTATCCGGTCTACGGCGATGCGTCGATCACCGGCAGCGACGCGCAGTCGAGCTCGAAGTTCTACGTGCGGTTGGACAAGGACCGCAACTTCCTGCTCTACGGCGACTTCATCACGTCGGCGACCTTCACGCCGGTGACGCCCACGCGCAGCGGCGCGCCGATGCGGCTGCGCGACCTGGGTATCTACAGCCGCACCGTCACCGGCGCGCAGGGCCACGTCGAGAACGAGCAGGGTTACGGCAATGCCTTCGTGCTGAACCAGAACCTGCGGCAGGCGATCGAGGAGTACTCGACCAACGGCACGTCGGGGCCGTTCGCCGTGCGCAATTCGAACGCGGTGGTGAACAGCGAGAAGGTGGAACTGATCACGCGCGACCGCAACAACACGTCGGTGATCCTGACGGCGGTCCCGCTGGCGCCGATGACCGACTACGTGTTCGAGCCGTTCTCGGGACGCATCCTCCTCAATCGGCCGATCCCGTCGCGCGACGAACGCGGCAACCCGCTGTCGCTGCGCATCACCTATGAAGTCGACCAGGGCGGCGACGCGTTCTGGGTGGTGGGCGCCGACGGCCAGTACCGCATCACGATGAACTGGGAAGTCGGCGGCACGATCGTCGACGACCGCAACCCGTATGCACCTTACCGGCTGGGATCGGCGAACACCGGCCTGCGGCTCGGCCCCAACACGACGGTGATCGCCGAAGTGGCGCGCAGCGAAGGTACCTACAACACCGGCAACGGCATCAACTGGACGCTGACGCAGGGTCTGGCCGACGTGCACGGCGAGGCGGCGGGCCTGGCCGGCCGTGTCGCACTGGAACACGACGACGGCACGACGATGGTGCGGCTGTACGCAGGCCGTTCGGAGAAGGAGTTCAACAATCCCGCGTCCAGCTTCACCGGCGGTCGCGGCGACGCAGGACTCCGTTCGACATACCGCCTCGCGCCGGACGTCACGCTGTTCGGCGAGGCGGTGCGCAGCGAAGACCTCGTCGAAGGCGGCACGCGCACCGGCCTGCAGGTCGGCAGCGCCTTCCGCATCAACGAGCAGCTGACGGTCGACGTCGCGCTGAAGCACGTCAACGAGAACGGTCTGCCGGTGTCGCCGGCTGCGAGCATCGGCGAGAACCCGTCGAGCCGCGTCGGCACCTACACGTCGCCGCTGACGCCGTCGGGCGGCTTCTTCGGCACCGGCATGAATGCGCTGAACCCGTCGACCGGCACGTCGATCCTCGCGCCTCAGCTCGGCGCGATCAGCAGCGGCGCGGGCGAGGCGCTGGAAGCGACCACCGCGCAGGTCGGCGCGCAGTACCGCATCAATGCGGACTGGCTGCTGGCCGGCGAGGTCGAACACTCGGTGTCCGGCGACGACCAGAAGCGGCTCGCGCTCGGTGCGGGCTACCAGATGAGCGAACGGTCGCGGCTGTACGGCCGCTTCGAGACGCAGCGCGGTCTCGCGTCCGTGTATTCGCTGAACCCGGCGGACCGCTCGACGTGGTTCGTATTCGGCGCAGACACGCAGTACGGCACGGGCACTCAGTTCTATTCGGAGTACCGCATCGAAAGCTCGATCGGCGATGCGCTGACCGCGCGCGACCAGCAGCTCGCGACCGGCGTACGCAACACCTGGTTCCCGTCGGAAGGGCTGCGCATCGTCACGGGCGGCGAGTACCTGAAGACGCTGGAAGGCGATGGCCCGCAGGCGGTCGCGCTGGTGGGCGGCGTGGACTACACCGCGGACCCGCTATGGCGCGGACTGGCCCGCCTCGAGTGGCGCCGCATGTGGACCTCCGCCGAGACGGTGCCCGACCAGCAGCAGGACTCGTACATGTCGACGATCACGGTCGCGCGCAAGCTCGATCGCGACTGGACGCTGCTCGCGCGCAACTACGCGCTGTTCACCGACATCGCTGCGACGGGCAACCGCTGGCAGGACCGTTTCCAGATCGGCGCCGCCTATCGCGACACGCTGCGCAACCGCGTCAACGCGCTGATGAAGTACGAATACCTGGCCGAGAGCGACGAGAGCGCGCTGCCGACCATACTGGTGGGTACGCAGGCCGCGCCCAGCGAACGGCGCGTGCACATCGTGTCGCTGCTCGCCGACTGGCATCCGGCGCGCGAGTGGTGGCTGACGGGCCGGATCGCCGGCAAGACCGCCGACGAGACCTTCACCGGTGTCGAAGCGCCGCGCTACACCGCCGGGTTGATCGTCGGCCGCGCGATCTACGACATCACCGAGCGCTTCGATGTCGGCGTGATGACCGGCTATATGTACAGCCCGCAGGGCAATGCGCGGCAGTCGGCCTACGGCTTCGAGGTCGGCGGCGTGGTGACGACCAACCTGCGCATCGCCGTCGGCATGAACGTACAGGGCTTCTCGGACCAGGATCTCACCGGCTCCGCCTACACGCAGAAGGGCGTGTACGTGCGCATGCGCTACAAGTTCGATGAGGAACTGCTGAGGACCGGCGAGGCGCTGTTCAGTTCGAAGGGCAGCGCGGACGGGGGTTAGCGGAACGTCAAAACGGATTCCCGCTTGCGCGGGAGTTCATTTTCGGGCGGGCGGCGCGGCGACGATCAGGATTTACCCGCGCATGCGCCGCCCGCATTGAGCCAGATCGAAAGAGCGGGTGCCGCGATGGGCACACTGCGCGCTCGTGAACGACGCCATCCGATGGAGTGCACCATGAAGACCATGACGACGCTGCTGGTTGCCACTGTGCTGGGCGCGGCCCTGCCCGCAGTCGCGCAGACCCCCAATCCCCACGCCGCCCACGCCGCGCCCGCCGCCGCCCAGTCGCCGGCGAGCAGCGTGTTGTACGACGGGGTCGTCAAGCGCGTGAACGCGGAGACGAAGCGTGTGACGCTGTCGCACGGGCCGCTGAAGGAATTCCAGATGGACGGCATGACGATGGCCTTCCCGGTGGAAGACGCGAAGCTGCTCGCGGGGCTGAAGGAAGGCGACAAGGTGCGCTTCGGCCTGAAAGCCGTCGGCGACAACCTGGTCGTGACGCGTATCGAACGCGCGAAGTAGGCCAGGGACGTTCGCCCGTCGCGCTCGCGCGCTTTGGTACCGTCAACAGTCTGGCCCTTGACCGGCGTCAAGCGTATTCTCGCCGGGCTGTCGATACTGGTGCCACCCGGGCTGTAACACCATGAACGCGCCTCTCAACCGTCACCCTCGTCGCCTTGTGCGCGGCGTGTCGGCGTTCGTCGCGCTGATGATGGTGATGAGCAATGCGCTGGCGGTCATGGGCCTGTGCGCCGCCAAGGCGCCGCACCCGGCGCAGGATGCGCGGCGCGTCATGGCCACGCTGGCGAGCAGTTCGGCGCAGGATGAGCCGCCGTGCCCGCAGCACGCGGCTGTCGAGGCGCGGAACGCGCAGCAGGAGCCTGCGACGGCGAGCCCGCATTGCCCGCAGGACGATCCCGGTGCGCAGGCGCGCGCCAATGACATCCCCCCCGCCACACTCCTCGCGCTGCCCGTGGCGCAGCGCATCGTCGTCGTGGCCTCGCCCGCCTCGGGTGACGCGGTCATCGCCGACGACCAGGCGCCGCCCGCGGCGCTGTACTTCCGCCTCTCCCGCCTGCTGTTGTAGCTCCTCCGGTCTGCGCACGCCCGTGCGCCGTCCTCGCGGTCCCGCGCCCTCGCGCCGGGCCGCGCCGTCCCAGTCCGACCGGAGGTTGCCGTGCAAGCACGCCACCCACTCTTGTTTCATAGAGCGCTCCGAACCGCCGCGCTGATCACGCTGGTTTTCGCGGGCGCCGTCGCTGCGCAAACGCGCTCAACCGGCACCCTCGGCGCCACGCTGCCCGGCGTGCTCGATTACCTGCAGGACGGCAACCCCGAACTGCAGGCGATGCGCCATGACGTCGCGGCCGCACAGGCCCGCCAGCGCGGCGCAGGTGCGCTGCCCGATCCCATGATCGGCATGGAGCTGCGCGACATCCCGATACGCGACCCGACGCTGTCGCCGGCCAACGCCGGCAACACGCGCTATGCGATCAAGCAGCTGATTCCGCTGGGCGACAAGCGTGGCCTGCAGCGCGAGATCGCCGCCGCCGGCGTCAGCGCGGCGGATGCGCAGCGCAACGCGACGGCCGCCGACGTGCGCATGCGCGCGCGCCAGGCGTGGAGCCAGTACTGGTACGCCAGCGCCGCGACGCGCGTCAACGAGGAACTGCGCGGCCTGATGGCCGATCTCGAGCAGGTGGCGCGCGCGCGTTACGGCGGCGGCCTGACGCCGCAGCAGGACGTCATCAAGGCGCAGACCGAGCTGACGGTTCTGCGCAGCGACCTGGTGATGCTGCAGTCGGAGCGCCGCCAGGCGGCCGCGCGATTGAACGGCGTGCTGGCGCGCGCCGCCGACGCGCCGCTCGCAGAGCCGCAGGAGCCGCCGCCGCTGCCGGGCCGCGTGCAGGACTACGCATCACTGGTGCGCGACGTGGACGGCCGCAGTCCGGTGCTGGCGGCGAACGATGCGCAGATCCGTTCGGCCACGCACTCGGCCGAACTGGCGCGTGCCGCGCGCATCCCCGACCTGACGGTGGGGCTGGGCCTGATCCAGCACGACACGCGGCTCGACCAGTACGAGCTGATGTTCGAGATCAACATCCCGTGGCAGGCCGACGTGATCCGCGCCAACGTCGACGAGGCGCGCGCGATGGGCGCGGCGGCCGAGGCGCGCCGCGAGGCGGTGGCCTCGCAGCTGCGCGGCGAACTGGGCCAGAACTGGGCCGCGCTGGCCGCGCTGCGCGAGCAGGCGACGATCCTGCGGGACACGCTGCTGCCGCAGGTGCAGCTCACCTTCGAGTCGGCACTGGCCAGCTACCAGACCGGGCGCGTCGATTTCGCGACGCTGCTGGATGCGCAGCGCCAGATGCGGCGCACGCGGCTGGACCTGCTGAAGACGGACATGGACATGCAGATGCGCGTCGCGGAGATCGAGCGCATCGTCGGAGAAGCGCTATGAAGGCAACGCAGGCAATCGTGCTGGCGGTGGTGGTGGGCGGTGTCGCTGCCGCGGGCGGCTACTGGTTCGGCACCGGCAAGCACCGGGTTGCGGAACAGGGCGGTGTGGCCGCCGGTGCCGGCACGCCGGCCGCCGCGCCGGCGAGCGGCGAGCGCAAGGTGCTGTACTACCGCAACCCGATGGGGCTGCCCGACACGTCGCCCGTCCCCAAGAAGGACCCGATGGGCATGGACTACCTGCCCGTCTACGAAGGCGAGGACACGTCGTCCACGGCCATCAAGGTCAGCGCCGACCGCATCCAGGCGCTGGGCGTGCGCACCGAGCGCGTCGAGCGCCGCGCGCTGCAGCGCGAGGTGCGCGCGGTGGGCACCATCGAAGTTGATGAACGCGGCCAGTACACGGTCGCGCCCAAGTTCGAAGGCTGGATCGAGAAGCTCTACGTCAACACCACCGGGCAGCCGGTGGCGCGCGGCCAGGCGCTGGCCGAGGTCTACAGCCCCGAGCTGGTATCGGCGCAGCGCGAGTACCTGATCGCGTATCGCGCGGCGCGTTCGATGGCCGGCGCGAACACCAGTGGCGCGGCGACGCCCGACGCACAGCAGGGCGTGCGCCAGCTCGCCGACGCGGCGCTGGAACGCCTGCGCAACTGGGACATCAGCGAACAGCAGATCGCGCGGCTGCGCGAAGGCGGCGAGCCGCGGCGCACGCTGACGCTGGTGGCGCCGGCCGGCGGCATCATCGTCAAGGATCCGCCGGTGGCCGGCATGCGCTTCATGCCCGGCGAGCCGCTGTTCCGCATCGCCAACCTCGGCGCGGTGTGGATGATCGGCGAAGTATTCGAGCAGGATCTCGCGCAGGTGAAAGCGGGCGCGCCGGCCACGCTGCGCGTCGATGCGTACCCGGAGCGCAGCTTCCCGGGCAAGGTGACCTTCGTCTATCCGACGCTGAACGCCGAGGCGCGCACGGCGCGCGTGCGCGTGGAACTGGGCAATGCCGACGGCGCATTGAAGCCGGGCATGTACGGCCACGTGCGAATCGGTGGCGGCGCGGCGCAGCCGATGCTGGCAGTGCCCGACTCCGCGGTCATCGACAGTGGCACGCGGCAGACGGTGCTGATGGCGCTGGGCGAAGGCCGCTTCGAGCCACGCGACGTGCGTCTGGGCCGCCGCGCCGGCGGCTTCATCGAGGTGCTGGCGGGGCTGGCCGAGGGCGACAGCGTGGTGACGCGCGCCAACTTCCTCATCGACGCGGAGAGCAATCTCAAGGCGGCGCTGGGCGGCATGACGGCCAGCACCAACACGGCCGGCCCGGTGCATGGCGCCACGGGCGTGCTGGACGAAGTCGATGCGAAGAGCGGCGCGCTGATGATCTCGCACGATCCGGTGGCGTCGCTGAAGTGGCCGAAGATGACGATGGAGTTCGTGCCGGCCAACAGCGCGATCGCGGCGAAGATCAGGCCCGGCACGCCGATCCGCTTCGAGTTCGTCGAGCGCAAGCCCGGCGAGTGGGTGGTGACGAAGATGGAGGCGGTCGCCGGCGCCGCGCCGGCATCGCCCGGCGCGGCCGCTCCCAAGGCGGCTGCGCCTGCGGCCTCCGCCGCTCCCGCGCACAAGCACTGAGCCCGCGCCATGATCGAGAAAATCATCGACTGGTCGGCGCGTAATCCGTTTCTCATCGCGCTGGCCACCATCGCGCTGACCTTCGCCGGCATCGTCGCGGTGCTGCGCACCCCGCTGGATGCGCTGCCCGACCTGTCGGACGTGCAGGTCATCGTCTACACCGAGTTCCCCGGCCAGGCGCCGCAGGTGGTCGAGGACCAGGTCACCTATCCGCTGACCACGGCGATGCTGTCGGTGCCGCATTCCAAGGTGGTGCGCGGCTACTCCTTCTTCGGCGCGAGCTTCGTCTACATCATCTTCGAGGACGGCACCGACATCTACTGGGCGCGTTCGCGCGTGCTCGAATACCTGAACGCCGCGGCCGAGCGCTTGCCGGTCGGCGTCGCGCCGCAGCTCGGGCCCGATGCGACAGGCGTGGGCTGGGTGTACCAGTACGTCGTGCAGGCGAAGAACCGCACGCTGGCCGAGCTGCGCACGCTGCAGGACTGGTACCTGCGTTACCAGCTCACCAAGGCGCACGGTGTGGCCGAGGTCGCGTCCATCGGCGGCTTCGTGCAGCAGTACCAGGTGGTGGTGGACCCGGCGCGGCTGCGCGCCTACGGCATTCCGCTGGAGGCCGTGGCCACGGCGATACGCAACTCCAACCGCGACGTCGGCGGCCGCGTGGTCGAGATGGCCGAGACCGAATACATGGTGCGCGGCCACGGCTACCTGCGCGGCGCGGAGGACATCGAGAACCTGGTGCTGCGCGCCGAAGGCGGCACACCGGTGCGCGTGCGCGACGTGGCACGCGTCGAACTGGGCCCTGACGAACGCCGCGGCATCGCCGAGCTGAACGGCGAGGGCGAAGTGGTGTCGGGCATCGTGGTGGCGCGCTTCGGCGAGAACGCGCTGAAGGTGATCGACAGCGTGAAGGAACGCATCGAGGAGCTGAAGCCCGGCCTGCCCGAGGGCGTGGAGATCGTGCCTGTCTACGACCGCTCGGACCTGATCCACCGCGCCATCGACACGCTGACCGACACGCTGGTGGAGGAGTCTCTGATCGTCGCCGTCGTGGCGCTGATCTTCCTGATGCACGTGCGCAGTTCCATCGTCGTGATCGCCGCCCTGCCGCTGGGCGTGCTGTTCTCGTTCATCTGCATGCGTTTCCTGGGCATCAACTCCAACATCATGAGTCTGGGCGGCATCGCCATCGCCATCGGCGAGATGATCGACGCCGCGGTGGTGATGGTGGAGAACGCGCACAAGCGGCTCGAGCGCCATGCCGCCGGTGCGCTGGACGAGCCGTCGCGGCGCGCGATCCTGATCGACGCGTGCAAGGAGGTGGGGCCGCCGCTGTTCTATTCGCTGCTGATCATCGCGGTGAGCTTCCTGCCGGTGTTCACGCTGGAGGCGCAGGAGGGGCGCCTGTTCGCGCCGCTCGCCTACACCAAGACCTTCGCGATGCTGGGCGGCGCGCTGCTGTCGGTGACGCTGCTGCCGGTGCTGATGCTGTGGCTGATCCGCGGCAACATCGTGTCGGAGACGCGCAATCCACTGAACCGCTGGCTGATCGCCGGCTACCGGCCGGTGATCGACGCGGTGCTGAAGCTGCGCTGGCCGACCATCATCGCGGCCGTGCTGGTCAGCATCGCGACGATCTGGCCGGCGCGCCAGCTGGGCTCGGAGTTCATGCCCACGCTGAACGAGGGCACGATCTTCTACATGCCCACGTCGCTGCCCGGCATGTCGGTGACCAAGGCGGCGGAACTGGTGCAGCTGCAGGACCGCATCATCAAGAGCTTCCCCGAGGTGGAATCGGTGATCGGCAAGGCGGGCCGCGCCGGCAGCGCCACCGATCCGGCGCCGCTGGAGATGTTCGAGACGGTGATCAACCTGAAGCCGGAGAGCCAGTGGCGCGCCGGCATGACCACCGATAAGCTGATCGCCGAGATGGACAAGGCGCTGCAGTTCCCCGGCATCGCCAACTCCTGGACCATGCCGATCCGCGCGCGCATCGACATGCTGTCCACCGGCATCCGCACGCCGGTGGGCATCAAGGTGTTCGGCTCCAACCTGACGGAGATGGAGCGCGTGGCGCGCGAGATCGAGACCGTGGTGCGCACCGTACCCGGCGCCTCCAGCGTGTACGCGGAGCGGCTGACCGGCGGCTTCTATCTCGACATCGAGCCCGATCGCGACGCGCTGGCGCGGCTCGGCCTGAACGTGGGCGACGTGCAGGACGTGGTGGCGATGGCGCTGGGCGGCGAGGTGCTGACGCGCACCGTCGAAGGCCGCGCGCGCTACGGCGTCATCGTGCGCTATCCGCGCGATGCGCGCGCCGATCCGCAGGCCATCGCGCGCGACGTGCTGGTCCCCATCGCGGCCAGCGGCGAAGGCATGTCGAAGGCCGCGCGCATGGTGCCGCTGGGCCAGGTGGCGAAGATCACGATCTCGCAGGGCCCGCCGGTGATCCGCACGGAGAACTCGCTGCTGTCGGCGTACATCTACGTCGACGTGCGCGAACGCGACATCGGCGGCTTCGTGCGCGAGGCGCAGGACGCCGTGCGCAAGAGCGTGGATTTCCCGCCGGGCATGTACATCGCGTGGAGCGGCCAGTTCGAGTACCTGGAGCGCGCGGTGGACAAGCTGAAGCTGGTGATCCCGCTGACGCTGGGCATCATCTTCGTGCTGCTGTACTTCAGCATGAAGGGCGTGGCCGACACGCTGATCGTCATGCTGTCGGTGCCGTTCTCGCTGGTGGGCGGCATCTGGGCGATCTGGGCGCTGGGCTACAACATGAGCGTCGCCGTGGCCGTGGGCTTCATCGCGCTGGCGGGCGTGGCGGCCGAGACCGGCGTGGTGATGATCGTGTACCTGAACCATGCGTGGGAGGAGGCTCGCCGCAAGGCGGCGGCCGAAGGCAGGCGACCCACGATGGCCGAACTGCACGCCGCCGTCGCGTCCGGTGCGGTGGAGCGCGTGCGGCCGAAGATCATGACCGTCGTGACCACGGTGGCGGCGCTGCTGCCGATCATGTGGAGCGTGGGCGCGGGCAGCGAGGTGATGCGCCGCATCGCCGCGCCGATGGTGGGCGGCCTGCTGTCGTCGACGGTGCTGACGCTGATCGTGATCCCGGCGATCTACATGCTCGTCAAGGCGCGCGAAGTCCGGCGCGCCGGCCCGGTACCATCCGCCCCATGAATGCAACCGGAAACTCCGCGCGCGGCAGCGTGAACGTCTCTGCGCGCCTGCTGTTCGCCGCCGTCGCGCTGGCGGCGCTGGGGCTGATCGGCGCGGCGCTGTTCATGCAGCACGTGGTCGGACTGAACCCCTGCCCGCTGTGCATCTTCCAGCGCATCGCGTATCTGCTGCTGGCGATCTTCGCAGCGCTGGCGGCGTGGCGCGAGCCGCGTCGCAGTGCGGTGTACTTCGGCGCCGCGGCCGTGGTCTTCGCACTGATCGGCGCGGGCATCGCGCTGTGGCACGTACGCCTGCTGACCGCGACCGAGGCGCTGTCCTGCGGCCCGGGCCTGCACGCGATGCTGGAGAACTTCCCGCTGACGCAGGTCCTGCCGCGGGTGTTCGCCGGCAGCGGCGACTGCACCGACGCCAGCGCCGTGCTGTTCGGCGTGTCATTGCCCGCGTGGTCGCTGATCGGCTACAGCGTGCTGCTGCTCGCCCTGTTCGCCGCGCTCGCGCGCACACGCTCTTCGCGAGGGCACGGCGGCCACTGAGCCCTCCGCCGCCGTCGCCCCGGCGCTGGCCGGGGCCCAATTTGCTGTTTGTCTTGTCATCCCCGCGAAAGCGGGGATCCACATTTTGACTTTGCAATCGTCGCCGCATCGCAGCCGCGGCGTGTGGCGGGCCGGCGCTCGGCAAGGGCAAGCGGCCCGGCGGGCTCGCTGCAGTACTCGGCTCGGCGGCCGCGGCTGCAGACTCGGCGCGGGTGAAGGTCAACGCCAACGGACGCACCTCGGCCGCTTGGTCCGCAGCTTCGCGGAAAACCCGCCGATCCTCCGTGCTTCGCTCGCTTGCCCCAATTGCCTCGCACCGACCCGCCACACACCGCGGTCGAGTAGTGCAGTACATGAAGGGAAGAGCAAAGAGACGACAGAGGGGCCAGGCTCGATCTGCTTTGCGCTATAGAAAGCAGCCGCCCGCGCCGGCCTTCGGCACGCAGCACGTCACCGGCCGCCAGTACACCCAGCCATAGACGCCATTGGGCGATAGCTGCGCGGGCCTTGCCGCGGCGAGCTGCGGCAACGGTTCGCCGGGCGAGAAGCACTGCGACGTCGCGGGATACACCTGCTGCATGCGGCCGTCGAGTCCGAGCGGGAACGGCAGCGCACCGAAGGTCGCGCGCGCCAGCGACATGGCGCGGTACGCCGTCTTGGCCGACGCGGCGACGGGGTTCAGGCCGCGCTCGCGCATCTGGCGCGGGAACAGCGCGCCCCACGTTCCGATGCAGGCATCCGCGCCGATCAGCGAGCCGAGCGGACGACCGAGGTTCAGGAAATCGGCGAATGACTCGGCCGTGCAGGTCACGGCGTTCGCCAGCATCAGCTTCGCGATGGTCTCGTCGCCGCAGCCCGTGCGCCAGTTCGGCACGTCGTACTCGCTGACGTAAGCGGGGCGCGGCGTGCACAGTGCTTCCGACAGCGCGCCATCGAAGGCGCCGGCCATGGCGCGCGTCATCTCGCCGGCCACCGTGGACAGCACGTCGCCGCAGGTGGCGCGTGTCAGCAGCGACGCAGTCTCTGCGGGGCCGCGCGCATCGATGAAGCGCGCGTCGGTCGGCGTGCACACCATGTTCAGCGGACCGAGGCCCGCCGACAGGACCAACCGGTCGGGCAGTGTGTAGACGTGCGCTTCCGCCGTGTGGTCGGTGAGCGATCGCGACTGCGTGATGGCGGGGCCGTAGGCCGCGGCGCGCACGTTGGCGAGCAGCGGCAGCAGCGCCGGAGATTGCACCGTCGACTCGCCGGGTGTGCGCGTCGTCTCCACGTAAGCCACCGGCACGTACATGAAGACGCGCAGGCGGATGCGTGGCCAGGTGGGACAGATGCCCGCGAGTTTCCATTGTGCGCAGCTGCGGTCGAAGCGGCCGGCAAGCTGCATCGGTGTCATTCGAGTGACCGCGGTCTGCTCCGGCATCGGTCGCTGTGCGTGCGCGGCGAGTGCGATACAGAGCAGTGCCGCGGGCAGAAGTGGAAGGCGTGGAGTCATCGGCAGGCTCGTGCGCGAAGAACGGTTGCAGCGTAGGAAGGCCGCGTCGGCCTTCAAGCCCTGCGCAGGCGCATCGAGGGCTTGAAGCGTCAGCACATGCGTTGACACACTGCGCAGGCATTCACCGAACGCCCTGCGCGTTCACGAGGCACTGCCTCGCATGCATCGCTGTTGCAGTCCCTTTCATCAACCCACCGGGGTCGTTCACCCCGGGGGTGGCGCTCCCCGTATCTCCGAGGAGCTCCTCCATGCAATCCGCGTTGCTGCGTGCCATCGGCACGCCTGATCCGTCCGCTCAGCGTGTCGTACCGCTGTCGCGCGCGCGCCTGCTCACCGGGCCGCGTTCGCTGCACTTCGGCATGCAGGTCGTCGGTCCCGGCGACAGGAACCTGCTGGTCCTGCAGCTGCACGACGTCGGCGGCTTCCAGTCGGTCACCGCGCGCAATCTCGACAACGACGAGATCGAGTGCGACGTGCCGGTCGCCAGTCTCAGGCCGATGTAGGCCGATTTGATCCAGCGCGCCGTCCGCCCGTCACGCGGTCGGCGTCCCTCTCATCCCGTCCGGGACGTTCGCTCCCGGCAGGGACGCGGCGCGCCCGGACGCATTCGTCCGGAGCAAACGCCATGAATGTCCCCTCAACGCCGGTCCCGCACGCGGAACGTCCGCTGCCGCCGGTCATCATCAGTCTGCACGGCATCCGCACGGCGGGTGCCTGGCAGAAGCAGCTCGCCACGCCCATCGCCGCGGCCGGCGCGATTCCGGTCGCGCTCGACTACGGCTACTTCAGCGCTCTGCAATTGCTGACGCGCAGCGCCCGCGAGGCACGCGTGCGCTGGCTGGGCGATGAAGTGGAGCGCGTGCGCTCGCGCTTTCCCGATCGTCCGCTCGCGATGGTCGCGCACAGCTTCGGCTCGTACCTGACGGCAGCGCTGCTCGAGGCCCACCCCGCGGTGAGTTTCTCGACGGTGCTGCTGGCCGGGAGCATCGTGCGCAGCGACTATCCGTGGCCCGCGTTGCTGGAGTCCTACCGCGTCGGCTTCATCGCCAACTCGGTGGGCTGTCTCGATCCGTGGCCGCGCATCGCACGCTGGTGCGTCGCCGATGCGGGCGATTCGGGCCGCAGCGGCTTCGAATCCTCGCATCCGGCGCTGTACCAGCAGTACGCGGCACGGCATCGGCACGGCGACCACTTCAACCCCGGCGACGTCAGCGCGTTCTGGCTGCCGATGCTGGCGCGACCGCAGCGTCTGCTGCTCGATGTGCTGCTGTCGCTGCGCGATGAACTCAAGCAGCGGCTGGCCGCGCTGCCGCTCTGGCGCGAGTGCGCAGTCCGCACCCGCCTGCTGGTGCCTCATCCTGCGCGCGCCGACAGTCTGTGGACGGCGCCGGGTCTGGCCGTCGACGACGCCGCGATGCGGTGGACGACGCAGGAGCTGTACGGCCTGCTGCCGATCGAGCTGGCACGGCACACCGACGCGCACCTGCCGCCGCCACTGGTTGCGATGGCAGGCGCGCAGCCGGCGTTCTGGTTGAGGAACGCCCGCTCGCACGGCGATCCGCGGCGGGTGGCTGCGCTGGCAGCCCCGCTGGTGCTGCCAGCGCCGTCCACGCGCGTACGGGGAGTGCTGAGTGCCGAACTGCTGCACGCCGACGCTCCGCGCGTCGATAGCGCGCTCGACCTGCTGGTGCGCGGCGCGATCGACCTTGCGATGCGTGCGGCCGGTCGGCTGGCCGCTTTGCTGTAACGGCCACGGGTGCGCAGTCACCCGCGGTCGAAGGCTGACCGCGGCGTCGCGACGCGCCGGTGGCCCGATGATGTCGTTCGGAAGGCCCGGCACACGCCGGGCCCTCCGCCTTTGATAAGGGCTAACCCGAGTTCATTTGGAAACGTGAATATTCGACAGGTTCACGCCTTCAACGTGACCTATGCTTGGCCGAAGAACGAGTATTGCCACGAAGGCAGTCCGTCTTCAGACGATGTCCAAGTGGGGGCTTGGTGTCGACCGAGAACAACTACGCATTCGGGTCCTTCATCCTGAGGACGGATCCGCTGCGCCTGCTGCGCGATGGCACGGAAGTGCCGCTGGGCACGCGCGCGCTGTCGATCCTGCTCGCACTCGTGCGGCATTCGGGCCAGGCGCTGTCCAAGCAGCGCCTGATCGAGCTGGTGTGGGCAGGCGCCGCCGCCAACGACAACTCGGTGCACGTGCACATCAATACGCTGCGCAACCGCATCGGACACGAGTTGATCGTCACCGTCGCCGGCGCCGGCTACCGGCTCAATGCGCCGGTGCGCGCCATCGGACGCGCGGCGACGATGCCGCTGGCGGCCGGCACCGAACGACGGCTGCTGGGCCGCGACGCCGAGGCCACCGAACTCGCCGAACTGGTCGCGTGTCGCGCGCTCGTCACCGTCGTCGGCCCGGCGGGCTGCGGCAAGTCCGCGCTGGCCCGCGCACTGGTGGCCAGTTCCACGCTGCATACGGACGTCGCCTGTGTCGACGTCGCCGCGCTGGAAGACTCGGCGCAGCTCGTGCAGGCGGTGGCGCGCGCCGTGAACATGCCTCCGCCCGCGCCCGGCGCCGAGGGCGAATGGCGCCGGCAGCTCGCTGAGCGTGACCTGCTGTTGCTGCTCGACAACTGCGAGCGATACGCGGCGGCGGTCGGCGACTTCTGCATGCAGCTACGCCTGGCGTCCGATCGTCTGCGCGTGCTGGCCACCAGCCAGATGCCGCTGCAGATCGCAGGCGAGTGGAGCCTGCGGCTCGCCGGACTGCCGGTGCCGCCCGAAGGCGCGACTCTGGCGGTCGCTGGCGAGTACAGTGCGGTGCGGCTGCTGACGGAACGCGTCGCGCAGCTGCAGCGTGGCTGCATGCTGAACGACGAGAACGTCGGGCTGATCGTGCAGCTCGTGCGACTGGCTGACGGCATGCCGCTCGCCATCGAACTGATGGCGCAGCACCTGGAAGGCGCCGGCAGGGACGTCGATGCGCTCGTTCGTCTGCTGCTCGCGCGCGGCGCGGCGCAGGGAGTGCAGCGTCGCGATGCGCCGCCGCGGCAGCAATCACTGCATGCATCGTTGCAGTGGAGCCTGGCGCTGCTGGATGCCGAAGAGCGCGCAACGCTGTCGCAGCTCGCCGTGTTCGAAGACGGCTTCACCGCGGCCGCCGCGACGGCGGTGGTGCGCGTGCCTGATGCGACCGACGCCGAGGCCGACGCCGTCGTGCATGCACGGCTGACGACGCTGGTGCGCCGCTCGCTGCTGCTGGTGGACTGGAGCGGTCCGCGCTACACGCTGCTGCGCCTGGTACGCGCGCAGCTGCTGGCCGACGACGCGGCGGCGGCGGGACTCGACAGCGCCCGGCAGCGTCATGCGCAGCACTATGCTGACCACGCACTGGCGTTGCGGCAGGAGCTCGCGCAGCGCGGCAGCAATCCGGCCGCATGGCGCGAGCGCGTCGAGGAGGAACTCGGCAATCTGCAGGCTGCGCTCGCCTGGGCGGTCGGCCCCGGTCGCGCGACGGAACTCGCGCTGCGACTGAGCGCTGATCTCGGAAGCTACTGCGACCTGACCGGGCACTACGCCCAGGTGACCAGGCCCATGGCCGTTGCACTGCAGATGCCTGCGGGGGAAGCGCTGCGCCCGCTGCGGCAGCGTGCGCTGGAAGCGGCGGCCACCTGCGAACTGCATCGCGGACAGCTCGGGGTCGCCGCGCAGCTCTATGCGGAGGCGGGCGCCGCAGCGCGCGCGATCGATGCCCGGCCTGCGACTGCGCATCACCGCGCCGACCTGGGATCGGCCGCCTGCAGCGTCCTGCGCGGCGATGCCGACAGCGCGGAAGCGTTTCTGCAATCGGCGATGCGGGGCTTCGAAGCGCTGCGCGACCGCGACGGCATGGCTGCAGGTCACGGCGTGGCGGCGCTGATCGGCATCGAACGCGACGACCTGCTGCAGGCGCAGATGCGCGCCGAACGGGCGCTGGATTCGGCGCGGTCCGGTGGTGCCCTGACCACCGCGGCCGACATGCATGCACTGCTCGGACACGTGATAGCGCTGGCCGGCGATGCGCAGGGGGCCCGCAGTCACCTGCAGGCCGCGCTCGACCTGGCCATCTATCTCGGCGCGGCGCGCTCCCGGCTGCAGGCCGCCTGCGCGCTGGCCCGGCTCAACGCTCGGCAGGGTGAGCGCGGCCTGGCCGCGCGACAGCTCGACGGCGTGCTGCGCGAAGCGCTGCAGTCGGACCTGCAGGGGTTGCTGCCCGAAGCATTGCTGACCGCGGCGCAACTGCTGATCGACAACGATGCGGCCGACGCGCTGTCGCTGCTCTGTGCCGTCGACGCGGCCATTGTGGAAGGCAACGTGCATCTGCCGCCATGGCTGCACCGGCACGCTGCAGAGCTGCAGCACCGTGCGGCACAGGCGCTCGATCCCGCGCAGGTGGAAGTCGATCGCACACGCGGACGCTCGATGAGCCTGACGCAGGCGGGATGGAAGGCCGCGCATGCGCTCGAACTGCGCGGTGGCCACGGCGATGTGCTGCCGCTGCGGCGGCGTGTGCGGCGCGAGACGCACGCGCAGGAAGATCTACGCGAGCGAGCGAGCGGAGAACGGTAGGCGCGAATGCGCCGTGCCTTCGCCGCTCCGGTCGAGCCGATTCAGCCGGCGCTGCTGCCGTTCAGCGACTTCAGGCGGGCCAGCGCCTCGCGCTTGCCGATGGAACGCAGCGCCGCGAACTTGTCGAGCATTGCGGGGCGCGGCCGTGCGCTGCCTTGTTCCCAGTTGTAGATGGCCTGCGAACTGACGCCGAGCAGCCGGCCGAAGTCCTCCGCCGACAGGCCCAGGCGGTCGCGATGCGCGCGCACGCCCTGCGGACGGAAGCGCAGCGACTTCTCCGTGGCGGGTGCGGCGACTGTCCTGCCGGCGCGGGCGCTCTTCTGCACGGCGGCGAGCGCCCGTTCGAGCTGTTCGACGCGCCGCTTCAGCGCCGTCACTTCACGGCGCGCGACGGTCGCGGCCTTGCGCGCGGGCTCGACGAGGCCGCGGGCTTCCTTCCTGGCGAGCCGCGTGATCTCGGCACGGAACACTTGCGTGATGGCAGGCATGGGGTCGGCGGCTGCAAGGCTCCCTGTCGAGCCCGCGCTTCCGCAAAGTTCTTAAGACCGCTTAAGGATACTTAATTTTGGTTGAGAGTGGGTGCACGATGAGGTCGATCCAACAGCCATCCAACGCTGGACCCAACTTCCGGATGATGGGGCCCCGACAGAAGTCGGATGACAACGCCCGGCAATTGCCGCACGCTTCGTGACACGCTGAGAGGGGTCATCCATCACGTCGACGCAGCCTCGGGAGGATGCGTGCAGACCCTGCAGGAGCGCATGCCGGAGCCGCAGACGCCTGCTGACGACACGACGTCGCGCTGGCCGGCGGCCGGTGCCCTGGTGCAGCGGGCACTCGAAATGCCGTCCGACGCGGCGCGCGTGGCGGCCTGTGCGGCGCTGGACGATGCCGCCACCGTGCCGGACGAGACGCATGCGCCGTCGCGCGGCGTCATCGGTGCGCTGATCCTCGGTGCACGCTTCTACGGCCTGCTCGGTTCGCATCCCGACAGCGCAGCGCTCGCGCTGCGCGCTGTCGCTCTGGCCGATCAGCGTCGTGACGCCGCGCTGGCGCAGCAGGCGCTGTCGCTCGCCGGCGCGATGCTCGCCGATGCGGGTGCTGTCGCCGACGGCCTGGTGCGCGCGGTGGCGGGACTCGACCTGTCGGTGGAGCTCGCGCAGCCCGAGGCCGGCAGCAGCGCATGGCACGCGCTGGCCGTCGCGCTGCTGGCGGTGGGCCAGCCGCACTCTGCGCTGCTCGCGGCCGGCAATGCGCTGGCGCTCGCACGCATCAGCGACGACGCCGAACACACGACGCGTGCAATGTGCGTCAGCGCACAGGCCGCGCTCTATCTCGACGACGTCAACGCCGTGCTGCGCATGACTCAGCAGTGCA
>JBGAIO010000149.1:0-3235 GCA_044225415.1 Burkholderiaceae bacterium
GCGTGGCGGCCGCGGCCGCCGGGGCCGGTCGAGGATCCGGCGCGTCCAGAAGTACAGCATCATGATGAAAGCGATCGTGCCCATGCCCGCGATCGTCCACCAGAAGCCGTCGAGTTCGCGCAGCAGTGGCATGCGGTCGAAGTTCATGCCGAAAATGCCGGTGATCAGCGTCAGCGGCGCGAAGATGGCGGCGATGGCCGTCAGCTTGCGCACGATCTCGTTGGTCTGGTGCGTGTTCGCCGAGAAGTGCAGCTGCACCGCGGATTCTGCCGTGGCCTCGAGGCGGTTCGCGTGGTGCTGCACGCGCTGCACATGCTCCATCACGTCGTTGAGCCGCACCAGATACGCATCGTTGACCGCCCCCTCGGGCGTGTTCTCGAGATAGGCGTCGCGCATTTCGCTCAGCGCGTCGTACTGGCCCTCGCTGAGGTTCTCGAGCTTGCGCAGCTCGATGCGTGCTTCGAGCAGTGCGGACCAGTTGGAAAACGGCCGGCGCGGGTCCAGCAGGTCGCGCTGCCAGCGGTCGAGGCGGTCCGACAGCGGCTCGCGCAGTTCCAGGTAGCGATCGACCAGGTTGTTGAGCATGCGCAGCATCAGCTCGCCGGGCGACTTCGGCAGGCGCAGCTTCTCGTTCGTGGTCGCCTCGCCGCGCAGCCGCGGGTCGAGCAGCCGCTGGCGCGACCCTTCGATGGTGCGGCTGCCACCCGACCGTACGGTCACCAGCAGGCGATCGAAGAGGAAGAAGGTGATCGGCCGCGTGACGATCTCCTGCAGCACGCGGCGCTCGTCGGCCCGGCCCGCGGGCTTCTCGTCCAGCGGCCTGAATTCGCCGGAGGAGAGCTTGCGGAAGACCAGCATGTCGTACTCGCTGGTGGAGTCGAAATACGACGGATGCTGCAGGTTCGTGGCGTCCTGCAGATGCAGGTCGTAGAGCCGCGCGCCGGACACCCGCTGCACGGCGTCGCGCAATGCTTCGGGATCGGCTGTCACCTCGTCGTGCAGCGCGTCCAGCCACAGGAAGCCGTCGGCCGGCAGTGTGGTGGGCGCGTCAGCGAGCTCGGTGGCGCGCTGGCCGCTGACTTCGATCCATTTCATTCAGATCCGATTCTGCACGCGCGCAGTTCCGGCCACGCTGCACGTCAGCGCGCTTCCTTCAGCCAGCGCGCGGCCTGCAGCGCGAAGTACGTCAGCACGCCGTCCGCGCCCGCGCGCTTGAAGCCCAGCAGCGACTCCAT
Organism: Burkholderiaceae bacterium; assembly: GCA_044225415.1. Taxonomy (GTDB): domain Bacteria; phylum Pseudomonadota; class Gammaproteobacteria; order Burkholderiales; family Burkholderiaceae_F; genus JALORV01. Next base: position 1,236 of record JBGAIO010000149.1, read on the forward strand.
GATCACCTTGCGCTCATCGAGCCAGCCGTTGGCGGCCGCGGCCTTCAGCATCGAATACTCGCCGCTCACCTGGTAGACGAAGGTCGGTGCGCGGTACTCGTCCTTCACGCGGCGCACGATGTCCAGGTACGGCATGCCGGGCTTGACCATCACCATGTCGGCGCCTTCGGCCAGGTCGAGCCCGACTTCCCACAGCGCCTCGTCGGTGTTGGCCGGGTCCATCTGGTAGACCATCTTGTTCGACTTGCCGAGGTTTCCCGACGATCCGACGGCATCGCGGAACGGCCCGTAGAACGCGCTCGCGTACTTCGCCGCATACGCCATGATGCGCGTGTGGATGTGGCCGCCGCTTTCGAGTGCCGCTCGGATCGCGCCGATGCGCCCGTCCATCATGTCGCTGGGGGCGACGATGTCGACGCCGGCTTCGGCCTGCACCAGCGCCTGCTTCAGCAGCACGGCGACGGTCTCGTCGTTCAGCACGTAACCGTCGTCGTCGATCAACCCATCCTGGCCATGCGTGGTGAACGGATCGAGCGCGACGTCGGTCAGCACGCCGAGCTCCGGGCAGTGCCGCTTCAGTGCGCGCACGGCGCGCGGCACCAGGCCCTCGGGATTGGTCGCTTCGCGTCCGTCGGCCGTCTTCAGGTTGCCTTCGATGACGGGGAAGAGCGCAATGACCGGAATGCCCAGTGCGACGCACTCCGCCGCCACCGGCAGCAGCTCGTCGATCGACAGTCGCTCGACGCCGGGCATCGATGCCACCGGCTCGCGGCGGCGCTGGCCGTCGAGCACGAACACCGGATAGATGAAGTCGTTCGCCGTCAGCACGTGCTCGCGCATCAGCCGGCGGGAGAAGTCGTCGCGACGCATGCGGCGCATGCGCACCGACGGATACTGGCCAAGGATCTGCATGGTGATTCCAGGTATTCCAGGGATTGGGGCCGACGGTCGCGGCGCCATGCACGATCTTAAGTCGGGCCGCGCCGTCAGGAGAAAAGCCACCGCGTCAGCGTCTGATCCAGCTCATCGATGCCTTCTCGCTTGAGCCCCGAGAAGAGCTGGGCGCTCGCGTTCTGTCCGATGGCCGCGGCGCTCTTCTGCGCGACGGCCAGCGCAGCGCGCTTCTCGGTGGTCGACAGCTGGTCCGACTTGTTCAGCAGCAGGTGCAGCAGCGTGCCGCGCGTCGACACGAAGCGCAGCAGCGCATCGTCGCCTGGCATGAAAGGCCGGCGCGCGTCCATCACCAGCACGATGCCGATCAGCGACTGGCGCGCATGCACGTAGCCGCCCACCAGCGCGTCCCAGGTGGCGCGCTGCGCGGGATCGGCTTTCGCGTAACCGTAGCCGGGCAGGTCGACCAGCAGTCCGCGGTCGACGCGCTGGCCGGTCTCGTCGCGCTCCGACAAGGCGAAGAAATTGATGAGCTGGGTGCGGCCCGGGGTCTTGCTCGAAAACGCCAGCCGCTTCTGCTGGGTCAGCACGTTGATGGCCGTCGACTTGCCCGCATTCGACCGGCCGGCAAAGGCGATCTCCGGCAGGCCGGGCGCAGCGATGGCGGCCAGATCTGCCACCGAGGTGACGAAGCGGGCGGAGTGGAAGAGCGCGGCAGCCAAGGCGGGGTTCAGGGCGGGCGAGTTCGGTAGAATACGCGGCTTTGCCGACCGGGCCGCCGCCTTGTGCTGCGCCTGCGGCGCAGCCCCGTTCAATCCGTCTTTGCCAAGGTCAGCGATGAAAGCGTCGATGCCGAGTACCCGTGCAAACCTGCTGTCGGTGGTGGCCTGCGCAGTCGGAGTCGCGGCGGTCGCACTATCGGCCGCTGCCGGTGCGCAGAGCGCCGCGCCGGCCAAGGCGGCAACGAAGGCCGACCCCAACCGCGGCCAGCAGATCGCCACGCAGACCTGCGCAGCCTGCCACAACACGGATGGTAATTCGACGATTGCCGCCAACCCGACGCTGGCGCAGCAGCACTCGCACTATCTGGTCAAGCAGCTGGTCGATTT
>JBGAIO010000025.1:0-28695 GCA_044225415.1 Burkholderiaceae bacterium
TGGCGGAGGAATTCGCCGGCGCCCATCCGGCGACGATCTGGATCGGCTACGGACTGCAGCGCCACGTCAATGGCGGGGCCCCCGTGCGCAGCATCGACGCACAGGTGGCCATGACCGGCAACATCGGCAAGCCCGGGGGCGGCGCGCGCTACGGCCACCTGCAGACGTGGGGCTTCAACTACCACGCGATGACGCAGAAGCCGCCGGCGGGATCGAAAGGATTTCTCGGCAAGGCAGGCCCGGCGGGCGAACTGCACGGCGTCACGCCGGGTGCTGCGCCGGCGTCGTACACCGACCGCAACGTCAACATGAACCGGATCGCGCAGGAGATCCTGGACACCAACGATCCGCCGATCCGCATGCTGTGGGCGGCCTGCAAGAACGTCGTGTCGCAGGACTTCGACAGGCCCAAGGTGCTCAAGGCGCTGCAGAAGCTGGAGATGGTCGTCGCGGTGGATCTGTTCTTCAACCAGACCGTGGAGCAGGCCGACATCGTGCTGCCGGCCACGACCCTCTTCGAGGACTGGACGGTCAACGCCTCGTACTGGCACTACTGGCTGTCGCTCAACGAGCAGGCGATCGCACCGTTGCACGAGGCGAAGTCCGACGTCCAGATCGCGGCCGCGCTGTCGCGGACCATGAACCGCCTGTCCCCGGGTTCGTGCACCTTCCCGATGCAGGTCGACAGCAAGGAATGGATGGCGAAGGAGTTCAACGACAAGGTGCACGCGCTGTTCGGCATCACGTCGTGGGAAGACCTGCGCAAGGGGCCGGCCAAGGCGAAGCTGACCTCGTCGGCCGCCTGGGCGGACGGCGTATTCCAGACGCCGTCGAAGAAGTACGAGTTCCGCTCCGATCTGTGCGCGAAGCACGGCCACGACGCGCTGCCGGTCTACAAGGAAGGCCGCAAGCCGTACGACAAGTTCCGGCTGCTGACGCCGCACCACAAGTTCGCGATCCACTCGCAGTTCCAGAACCTGGACTGGATGGAGGCCTTCAACGACCGTCCGTACGTGTACATCCACCCCGCGCTGGCGAGCGAGCGCGGCATCCGCGACGGCGACATGGTGCGCGTCTTCAACAAGGTGGGCGAGGTCCGGCTCAACGCGAAGCTCTCGCGCAACATCGCGCCCGACACGCTGCTGATGTACGAGGCGTGGTATCGCAAGCTCGACTTCAACTGCCAGAACCTGGTCGACGATGCCTCCGCCGACATGGGCGCCTTCAAGACGGGTGCGCCGGGTGTGGCAATCCACGACCAGTTCGCCGACGTGGCGCGCGCATAGGGAGGATGGCAATGGCCCGCAAGCAACTCGGTTTCTTCATGGATTCGTCGCGCTGCATCGGCTGCTTTACCTGCGCGATGGCCTGCAAGAACCAGTATCACCAGGAGGAGGGCGTCGTCTGGCGCCAGGTGTATCCGCTGAGTCCGGAGATCTATCCGCACCGTGAGCGCGCGTTCTACTCGCTGGCCTGCAATCACTGCGAGAAACCGGTGTGCATGGAAGTCTGTCCGACCGCCGCCTACACCAAGCGCGAGTCCGACGGTGTGGTCATCCATCATCCGGAGCGCTGCATAGGCTGCGGCAACTGCATCCGGTCCTGTCCGTACGGCGCGCCGCGCTACAACCCGGCGACGCGCAAGGCGGAGAAATGCAGCCTGTGCTGGCAGCGGCTGGACGCCGGGCTGAAGCCCGCCTGCGTTCAGAGCTGTCCGACCGAAGCGCTGAAGCTGATCGACCTGGCGACCTTCGATGAGCCCGACGCCGTGCAGTTTCCGCCGGGATACCCGCGCATGCCGCAACTGAACCCGTCGACACGCTTCCGCCAGCCCGAATTGCCGAAGATGCTGAACAGGGAGGATGCATGATGACGCCGCATATGGAACTGCCGCTGGTTGCCTTCACGGTGCTGAGCCAGTTCGCGATCGGACTGGTGCTGCTGCATGTCCTGATGCGCGGCGGACACCCGGCCGCGGCAGGCGCGCCTGCCGGCGCAGCCGCGCCAGGGATCGATCTTCCGGCGCGACCGCTGTGGATCGCCGCGACCGCGCTGCTCGCGCTCGGGTTGCTGCTGTCGCTGCTGCACCTTGGCCATCCGCTGTCGGCGCCGCGGGCGTTGTCGAACCTCGCGACCTCGTGGCTGTCGCGCGAGGTGCTGCTCGCGTCGCTGCTGGTCGCGCTGATGGCGGCCACCGTCGTGCTCGGCGTGCGGCGCCCGCTCGCGCTGGCGGCGGCCTTCGCGGGGCTGCTGGTGCTGATCGCGCAGGGCATGGTCTATTCGCCGCCCGCGCTTCCAGCGCTGCACAACGCGCTGCCCTTCACCTTCTTTGCGCTGACGGCGATTATCCTCGGCACCGGCGCGGCGGCGTGGTTCATGCCGCGGGAGCGCCATGCACTGCCGCGCGCCGTGCTGGTGGGCGCGCTGTGCGCCGCGCTGATCGTCTACCTGACAGCGCCGCTCACGTGGCTGTCCGGCGATACCGTCTCCGCGATGAGCGGGCAGGCGTACCTGGCCTCGCCCTGGTTCTGGACGCACATCGTGATCGGCCTGGTGATTCCGCTGGTGGTGGTGCTGGCGAGCAGACAACTGCCACGCTGGCTGCCGTTGCTGCTGCTCGCGGGCGCGGTGGCAGGACGCATCGGCTTCTATGCCGATACCGTGCATGCGGCGGTCAACCTGGGCGGCGCCTACTAGCCGCAGCGTGGCGAATGGACACCGGCGAGGGCGTCCGCCTCGCCGGGCAGCGCGCGCCACCTGTGTCAGGATTGAGGACCCTGCTGCAAGACGGAGGTCCCATGTCCATTGCCCATCCGCTGCCCGCGCAGCCTGCAGCCGGCCACGCCTACGCCACGCTCGGCGGCGGCTGCTTCTGGTGCCTGGAGGCGGTGTACGAGGAAGTGCAGGGCGTGGTCGACGTCGAGTCGGGCTACAGCGGCGGTCACGTGCCGGACCCCGGCTACCGCCAGGTGTGCGGCGGCGACACCGGTCACGCCGAAGTCGTGCGCATCGAATTCGACCCGGCGCAGATCTCCTACCGCGAGATCCTCGAGATCTTCGTCGGCATCCACGATCCGACGACGCTGAACCGGCAGGGCAACGACATCGGCACGCAGTACCGATCCGTCATCTTCGTGCACTCGTCCGAACAGCGTAGCGTGGCCGAACGGTTGATCGCCGAGGTGCAGCAGCAACTGACCAGCCGCGTCGTCACGGAGGTGGTCGACGCCGGGCCGTATTACCGCGCTGAACGCGAGCATCAGGAGTACTTCCGTCATCACCCGACGCAGGGCTACTGCGCGGCGGTGGTCGCGCCGAAGCTGGCCAAGTTCCGCAGGACGTTCGCGGAGAAGCGCCGCCGCTAGGGCGGCCGCTTCGGCCGCGTCCTGCATCGTGCGGATAAGCGCCGCATGAAGGCCTGAATTCAGCGGAGGATTAGCCGCAATCCGCGATGCTCGCGCGCGGGGTCGCCATTACCATCGCGTCGAACCCGGTGAGTCCGCTGTGGGACGTACGAACGAGGGGAAAGCGCGCATGCAGTCAACGATCATCAAGGCCATGACGGCCATGGCCATCGCAGCCGGCGCGCTCGCCAGCACGCATGCATCGGCACAGGTGGAGGGCAAGCCCGCGCCTGCCTTCGAACTTCCCGCGACGACGTCGCCGAACCTGCGCCTCGCCGACCTGAAGGGCCGCGTGGTGCTGGTGGACTTCTGGGCCTCGTGGTGCGCGCCGTGCAAGCAGTCGTTCCCGTGGATGAACGAGATGCAGGCCAAGTACGGCCCCAAGGGCCTGACGATCATCGGCATCAACGTCGACAAGAAGCGCGAAGACGCGGACAGATTCCTGGCCAGCACACCGGCGCAGTTCACCGTGGCCTTCGATGCCACCGGCAAGGTGGCGCAGGTCTACCAGCCGAAAGGCATGCCCACGTCGTTCCTGATCGGAGCCGACGGCGTCGTGCGCAATGTGCACGTCGGGTTCAAGGACGGCGACCGCGAAGAACTCGAACTCGAACTGGCCTCTGCGCTGGCAGCGGCCGGCCGCAAGTGATGCGGGGCTGAGAGGGCCACGACGATGAAACGTGCAATCCTGGCGATCGCGATCGCGATCGCCGCCGCTGCCTGCGGATGCGAATCGATGCCCAACGTGCAGCCGTGGGAGAAGGGCAATCTCGCCAAGCCCGAGATGGCGTTCGACTCCGATCCGCTGGAGACACGCTTCAGCGAGCACATCTACTTCAGCAAGGAAGCAGCGTCGGGCGGCTCGAGCGTGGGCGGCGGCGGATGCGGCTGCAACTGATGGACGCTTCGATGCGCGATCTGATGCCCGCTTCGACGACACGTGGCGATCGGCCCGCGACGACCGGCGCCGTACTGGCGGCAGCACTGGCGCTGCCGGGGCTGCTGCCGCAGGCGGTGCAGGCGCAGGTGACCGCGCCCAACGCCACGCTGGTGCAGTTCAAGTACCTGTACTACCGCGACTCGCAGCCGGACGGCGACCGGATGACGATCAACTCCCCGGCGCTGTACCTGCTGACGCCGGTCACCGACGACTGGGTGTTCGAGATCGGCGCGGTGTACGACGACATCTCCGGCGCCTCGCCCTACTATCACACGACGCTGTCGGGTGCGTCAGGCGTGGGCATCAAGGACGGCCGCACCGCGGTGGACGCGACGGTCACCAAGTATTTCGCCAATCGCACGTCGATCGCTGTGCGCGCCGCGTACTCGGACGAGGACGACTACCGGTCGACGGCCGGCGCGATCACGCTGCGCCATGCCACGCCCGACCAGAACACCACCTTCACCATCGGCGGCGGCTATTCAGGCGACGAGATCTTCCCGACCGTGGGCGTGCCGACCAAGTACTACAAGCGCACGTGGGACGCGCTGGCCGGCATCAACCAGGTGTTCTCGCCGAACGACATCGGCAGCCTCAACTTCTATTACGCCGAGCAGAGCGGCTACCTGACGGATCCGTACAAGGCGTACTGGGGGGTGGACAACCGCCCGACCCAGCGCGACCAGTTCGCGGTGCAGGCCCGCTGGAACCACTTCTTCGACGGTGCCGACGGCACGCTGCGGCTGGGCTATCGCTACTACGACGACAGCTGGGACGTGGTCGCGCACACCGTGACGGTGGAGTGGGCGCAGATCCTGCCGGACGGCTGGACGCTGACGCCGGCCGTGCGCTACACGACGCAGAGCGCGGCGAGTTTCTACTACGACCCGGTCTACGACCCGATCCTGGGGCCGCCCTACCCGCCGGGTTATCTCGACAATCCGACCGGCTACTACACGTCCGACCAGCGCCTGTCCGCTTTCGGCGGCATCACCGCGGGGATCAAGGTTTCGAAGGCGCTGCCCGCCGGCTGGCTGATCGATGCCAAGGCCGAGTACCTCGAACAGCGCGGCGACTGGCGCATCGGCGGCGAAGGCAGCCCGGGCCTGGAGCCCTTCAGCGCGCAGATGTACCAGATCGGGGTCACGCGCAAGTTCTAGTTCGCGCTCCGCGCACTCAGGGGCCGGTGTTGCACCCGGCCCCTTGCCATTGGCGAGATCGCCTCGACCGGCCGCTCACGTAGCATGCGTCGTCATGACGCTGCGGCTGCACGACTTTCCCTTCCAGGCGATGGCGTCACGGTGCTCGGTGCGCGTGTACGCACCGGACGAGGCGACCGCGCGGGCCTGGGCCGATGCGGCCATCGGCGAGGTGCGACGCATCGAGACGAAGTACTCCCGCTATCGCGACGACAGCGTCACCAGCCTGCTGAATCGCGCAGCGGGCGGTGCAGCGGTGCGCGTCGACGCGGAGACCGCCGGGCTGATCAGTTTTGGCGCTGCGCTGCATGCGCTCAGCGAGGGCCGCTTCGACCTCACCAGCGGCGCACTGCGCCGCGCGTGGGACTTCCGGGCACAGCGGCTGCCCACCCAGGCGGAGCTCGACGCGTTGCTGCCGCTGATCGGCTGGTCGCGTGCCGAGTGGCGCGCCGATGATCGCGGCGGCACGCTGCGGCTGCCGCGCACCGGCATGCAGATCGATTTCGGCGGCGTCGGCAAGGAGTACGCCGCCGATCGCGCCGGCACGCTGATGCAGGAGGCGGGCGCCGCGCATGGGCTGGTCAATCTCGGCGGCGACGTGCGTGTCATCGGGCCGGCGCCCGACGGCACGCCCTGGCGCATCGGGATCCAGGATCCGCGCGGCGCACCGGGCGCGATCGTCGCGCGCATGGACGTCGACAGCGGCGCGCTGGCGACCTCCGGCGACTATGAGCGCTACATCGATGTGGACGGGCGGCGCTACAGCCATCTGCTGGACGCGCGCACTGGCTGGCCTGTCGATGCCTGGCAATCGGTGTCGGTCATGGCGCCGCTGGCCATCGCCGCCGGCGGATGCGCCAGCCTCGCGATGCTGCTGCCCGTGGAGCCGGCGCTCGACTTCCTGCGCTCGCAGGGGCTGCGCTACCTCGCCATCACGGCCCACGGCGAGCGGCACGCGCACTGAGCTGCGCCGCGATGCCGCGCGCGAATCGCAAGCAACTGCGATTGCAATTCATTCCGTCGATGACGGCGATCGTCCATGCCGATTTTTAAGTGCATTGACAGGCGCAGATGAGAATCAGTTTTTCTGATTTATGGCGCGTGAAAACTTGATTGCCTAAAAGCAACAAGGCAGCCACGGCGTTTGCGGCAATGGATGAATCACTCTAGATCGCGCGAATTACAGAGTGAAAAACGCGCGCACTGCGAGCGATACGACAGGGATGGCAGCACTGCTGATGCAGCAGTGCATCGACCGCTCTTCGATTTAGTGATGGCCATGACGTTGACATGCATCACTAAGGGTAATCACTGAAGCAAGAAGATCTGTCTGCGGCCGGTCCTTCGGGTCGGTCTTGAGCTTCCGTCGATTACCAAACATCAGGGGGAGTGGTATGGGCTCTCATAGCCACCTCGAGCGACACCGCGTCGGCTTTGGCAAGGCGCTGGGTCTGTTGCTGGGTTCGATTTTTGTCATGGCCATGGCCGGTTGCGGCAGCGATGGCGACACGGGGCCTGCCGGGGCCACGGGTGCAACGGGCGCTCCGGGCGCCACCGGCGCGACCGGCCCGCAGGGGCCGCAAGGGCCTGCGGCCGGTGCAGCCACGAAGACGATCAGTTCCGCCGCGGACGTGGCCTTCAAGCTCGCGCCTGCCGACAACACGCTGGCCGGCAGCGGCAAGTTCGCGCTGAAGTTCTCGGCGACGGCGCTCAACGCGTCCGGCGCCGTCGTGCCGCTGAGCGGCATCGACATGATCGCGTTGTACTCGGCGGCAGTGGTCACGAACACCACGGCCAGCGGCGCGCCGACGAGCTGGGTGAACCAGGGCATGGTCCAGGGCCTGGCTTCGTCGACCTACTGCACGCTGACCGGCCAGTACACGTCGCGCGGCGTGACCGGCAAGGCCTGCACGCTGGTCGAAGACCCGGCCAATCCGGGCACCTACACGGGTACATGGACGCACGACGGTGCGCCACCGATGATGAATCCGAAGGATGACCTGACCATTCCGCACCGGCTCGTCATCCGCGTCTACAACCTGAAGGACGCCAGCGGTACGGCCATTGCCGACAAAGTGCTGTCGCCGGCCATCGACTACACGCCGTCCACCGGCGCGCTGGTCACCAGCACGGGCAAGGACACTGTCTCCGACGCAGCGTGCATCAAGTGCCACAGCGCGACCGACGGCCGCATCGCCAACATCAGCGCCCACAGCAACTACCAGAGCACGAAGGTCTGCGTGGCCTGCCATAACCCGGGCCTGGTCCCGACGGATGCGCAGAAGGCCGAAGGCTGGGTCTTCGACATGGCGCCGTTCGTGCACCGCCTGCATGCTGGCGAGCATCTGACCAGCAAGCTGAGCGGCGAAGCGCTCGAACTGATGGGCGAGATTGCCTTCCCGGCTCCGATGGGCGAATGCACCGCCTGCCATGACAAGGGCGACACGTGGAACACCAAGGTGTACCGCGACGCGTGCGTCGGCTGCCACATGTGGACCGACTTCGCGACCGGCGCCGGCCACTCCGACCTGAACATTCCGCAGGCCGATGACAGCCAGTGCATGACCTGCCACTTCGGCAACCTGTCGCCGAAGGAAGCGCACCAGGTCGGCAAGCGCTCCGAGCAGCGCAGCCTGTTCAAGGTGGACTTCACGAACGTGGTCGCGACCGACAAGGGCGACGGCACATCGGACGTGACGATCACCGCCAAGATCACGATGAACGGCAATCCGATCCCGGACGGCACCAACCTCGCGAACTACAACGCCACCACCAATCCCTCCGGCATGTTCTCCGTGAGCGACCTGCTGATCGGTACGGTAGCGACTGACGGCACCGTCACCGCGTGGCGCAGCGCCATTGGCAGCGGTACGGCCAATGCCGCCATCACCAATGTGTCGCTGGTCAATGGCACTCTGTCGGGTGGCGTGTGGACGCTCGTGAAGAACGTTCCCAACGTGCGCGCGACTGGCACGATCTACGTTTCGTCGCAGGCCAAGTTCTGCGTGCGCAACAACGCTGCGGCGCCGTGCAACGCGGCCGGTCGCGGCTTCGGGCCGGGTTCGACGACCGACCTGCTGAATGCCGGTATCGGCACCGATGCGCCCATGAAGGCGTTCAAGGTCGGCGGCGGAACAGCCGTGCCGCCGCGCACGATGGTCGCCAGCCGCACGACGGTCAGCATGGCCAAGTGCGAGGCCTGCCATACGGTCATCGACTTCCCGAAAGGCTACCGGCACGGCGTGTACACCACCGAACAGTGCGCGGACTGCCACAACGACACGCACGGCGCTACGGGCCACCCGACCGTCGTCTATCGCAACGACAGCGGCACCGCGACCGTCATCCCGGGCATCACCTTCGGCAACCGTGACCTCGTCACCGTGTCGCACCGCTATCACAGCGGCAACATGGACGGTATCGAAGGCATCTTCCGCAACAGCGCAGGGGAACTCGTCGGCTATCCGGCACCGGAAACGAACTGCACGGCCTGCCACAAGGACAACACCGCCCTGTTTGCGGCCGATGGCGGGCTGGCATCCGGCAAGCGCTCGATCAAGGTGGGTTTCAACGCCACGACCAATCCGACCGGCTACTTCGTCTCTCCGGTCGCCGAATCGTGCCGCGGCTGCCACCAGCACGCCTCGCCGGCTGCCGTTGCACACTTCAAGGCCAACGGCGCCACCATCGAAGCCGATCACGTGACGACGCCAATCACGACGGTAGAGTCGTGCGGTGTGTGTCACGCAGAAGGCAGGAGCCAGGGCATCGACCAGGCACACACGGGTCGCTGATTCACTGGGCGTGACCATCTCCTTCCTCCGGTCACGCGCAAGGGGGCCTTCGGGCCCCCTTGTCTTTGTAGGGCGGGTAGTCGACGGATCGCTTTCGCGGGGTTGTGACAAGCGTCAGACGCGGCGCGCTGATTCTGGCCTTCGCCAGGATCGGCCTCGCGGAGTGTCATCCCCGCGAAAGCGGGGATCCCCCTCGACGTTGATGCGCAACGCCGTGCGCGCGCTTCAGGCCACGATCGCCTTCGCCAGCAGGGCGTCACGCCGGCCTTGTTCAGGCCACGATCGCTTCAGCGATGACGACGCTCTTGCACCAGGTGGCTCAGCGTGCCGCGCGTGGCGATGTCGGGGTCGATGATGCGATCGAAGGGCGCGTAGCGCGCGCGTGCATCCTCGTAGCGGAACGCGGCGTTCAGGCTCCAGCGGACGACCAGCGGGCCCTTCATCCGCCAGTCGTCGCCTTCATCGGGCAGTGCGTCGAGCGCCCGCAGCGCGGCGCTCTGGCGCGCGGCGGCCGGCATGCGCGAGTGCACGCCGATCGCCAGGCGCACGCCGGTGTCGCGCAGCATCCGCACGAGGCGCGGCGTCAGCAGTTCGGCGTTGCGCAGTTCGATGGCATAGAGGGGCGCGAACTCGCCCGTGGACGTCGCCACCCGCCGCGGCAGCGCACCGAGAAAATCGCCGAGCCTGCCGATGGTCGCAGGCCCCGCTTCGTCCGCGGTGAGCTCGCGCGGCAGCGGCGGCAACTGGAACAGCAGAGGTCCCGCCCGCGCGCCCAGGCCCTGCATCGCAGGCAGCACGAACTCGTCGCGCGCGACACCGGTGTCGAGGAAGTAGGGATTGGCCTCGCCGGGCATCCCGCGCTCGCCGCGCAGATGCGAATCGGTGATCAGTGCCGGCGCCTTGACCAGGAAGCGGAAGTCGCGCGGCACCTGCGCCGCATAGCGCGCGAACTCCGACACGGGCAGCGGCCGGTGATAGCTGCGGTCGATGCCCGCCAGCCGCAGCAGCGGATGCTGCGCATAGGCGGCCAGCCCGCCGCGCGCCAGCGACGACTCGCTGTACGCGTCGCCCCACACGATGCCCTGCCAGCCGGGATAGCTCCACGAAGACGTGCCGAGATACACGCTGGCGGGAAGCTGGCGTCCGAGACGCAGCATCGCATCGTCGAGCTCGGCCGGCCGGACGGTCGCCGGGCTCTGCGTCAGCGGCGGCGGATCGTCGTCGTCGTCACCGAAGAGGTCCTGCATCGGCAGGCTCGCGTTTCGCCGTGACCGGCTACGACTTCTTCAACTGCTCGATGACCGCCTCGGTGTCGAGCGACAGCTGCATCGCGCGCGTCGTCGGCCCGGGCGAGGGATCCAGCGGCAGACGCAGCAGGATCATCGTGCCGGCGCCGGGGATCGATTCGACCTTCAGGAACGCCGCGATGCGCGCGGCGCGGCTCTTCATGTTCAGCATGCCGCGGCCGGTGACGTTGCCGGTGGCGGCGAGCCCGCGGCCGTTGTCGGTCACGCGGATCGACAGCCACTGCGCGTCGCCGTCGTGGTCCATGCCGAGCGTCACCCGCACCACGCGGGCCCGACTGTGCTTGATGGCATTCGTCAGCGCCTCCTGCACGATGCGCAGCACCGGCAGCACGTGGTTGGGATCGATGTCCACTTCCTCCGGCAGGTTGCGGGCGTCCCACTGCAGCTCCATGCCCACGGCCTTCAGGCGCGGATCCATGCGGAAGCGCATGTTGCCCAGCGCGGCCAGCAGGTCCGAATCGTCGGCCGCCAGCGCATCGATCGCGAGCCGCATGTCGTCGATCGATTCGCGCAGGATCTGCGCGACCTGCTCGTTGCTCATCGCGCCGCGTTCGACCAGCATCAGCGACGACAGCAGCTGCGAACCCAGGCCGTCGTGCATGTCCTGCATGATGCGCTGGCGCTCGTGCGCGCTCGCCTTGACGCGCTCGCTGTCGCGCAGCCGGTCGAAGTTGCGCTTGAGCAGCTGCTCGCGCTCGTGGATGCGCGTTTCGAGCTCGGCGTTGGTTTTCTCGACCTCGGTCAGCGAGCGTACGAAGCGCTCGATCAGCGTGGCGCCGAGCGCGATCGCGAGCACCGGGATCGCGATGTTGAGCAGCGCGGGGCTGGCAAACGGAAGCACGCCGATGGACACCAGGAAGTCGTGCACGGCCGCGCCCAGCGCGATGACCAGCGCGATGACGATGAAGCGCAGGCTCAGCGCGTTCTCGCGCAGCGCGCGGCGCGCCAGCGACAGTACGCCGAGCGCCAGCACGCCGAGCATCATCCCCTGCCACAGCGGGCCGACGGTGAGATCGAAGGTGTCGCCCGACAGCATGTAGAGCACCGGGCCCATTGCGGCCAGCACCGCCACGCCGACCTCGGTGCGCAGGCGCGAGCCGCCCGCGTGGCGCCACATCGTGATCGTCGCCAGCGCCGTGAACGCCGCGGTACCCAGGTAGTAGGCCCAGCGGCTCAGCGCGTGCGCCTCCGGCGTCAGCACCTCGAAGGTCGCGTCGAGCGAGCGCAGCGCCCAGAAGAACGCGATCAGCGCCAGCATGCCGAACAGACTCTCGCTGCGCCGACGCAGCCACAGCGCCGCGAAGCCGCCCGCCAGCAGCAGCGTCAGCAGCAGCGACACCCAGCGCAGCGTGTGCGACACGAAGAACTCGCGGCTGTACTGCGGCTGCAGCGTCAGCGTCGGCCCGGCCGATACCGCGCCGACGCCGTGCACGCCGTTGCCGTACGCGGTGTAGATCAGCACTTCGTTGCGGCCGACCCGCAGGAACTCGGCCGGCAGGTTGACCAGGTGCGGCCGTCCCCAGCGCACGTTGCGGGCCTCGGAGTCGGTCGGCACGTCGGCGACCACGTGCTGGTTGACGTAGACGGTGCCGCCCGTGGGCAGGCTCTGCAGCAGCAGGGCCCAGCCGCCCTGGGGCTCGTTGCCCGGCTGGTCGAAGGCCAGCCGCAGCCACAGGCCCTGGCGCGAACCGCCCGATGACGTCCAGCGCAGCGGCAGCGCGTGCGACTGCCAGGCCGCGCCGCCAGCCGGCAGTGCGTCGCGCGTGCCCGCGAGGAACTCGATGCGATCGATGCGCGGCGCGCCGGCGCGGGCGGAATCCTGCGCGCGGGCGACCGGCGACAGCGCGAGGGCGGCCAGCGCCGCCAGCAGCGCCAGCACGGAAACGAGCAGCTGGCGCAGGCGCGATTTCAACTGCGCAGCAGTCCCATCTGCGTGGCCTCGTACACGGCCTCGCCGCGCGAGTGCACCGCGAGCTTGCGGTAGATCTTCTTGATGTGCGCCGTGACGGTGTGCGGCGAGATGCCGAGGATCTCGCCGATCTCGTTGAAGCTCATGCCCTTGGCGAGCAACTGCAGGATCTCGGTCTCGCGCGCCGACAACGGATTCTGCTCGGCGCCCTGCACGCGCGCGGCCGGCGCCGTCGTGCCCATGCGGTTGCGGATCGCACGCAGCACGCTGCGCGCCACGACCGGGCTCACCGGCGAGCCGCCGGCGCGCAGCAGGCGGATGCACGAGATGACGTCGGCGGGTGCGGAATCCTTCAGGATGTAGCCGGTGGCGCCGGCCTCGATCGACGACACCACGTGCTGTTCGTCGCCGAACACGGTGACCACCATGATGTCGACGTCCGGCTTCTTCTGGCTGACCTGGCGGATCAGTTCGATGCCGCTGCCGTCGGGCAGGCCCAGGTCGATCAGCATCACGTCGAAGCTCTCGCGGTCGACGATGACCTGCGCCTCGCGCTTGTTGGCGGCCACGCCAACCAGTTTCATGCTTGGCTCGTTCTCGACGATCTGCACGAAGCGCCGGCGGAACTCCGGCTCGTCTTCGACGATGATGATCGAGATCGGCTGGTCGCTCATCCCATCCCCTGTCGTTCCCGGCGTCGTGAGCAAGCCTTTGCAGAGCGAGGGCCGCACCGGCGCGCTGTGAAGGCCCGATCATAGCCTCTGATCGGGCCTCCCCTGCCCAGGGCAGCGCTACGGCGCAAGGCGCTGGCGCTGCCAGCCGTCGCCGTCGCGGCGGTACTGCAGCCGGTCGTGCAGCCGCGAAGGGCGACCCTGCCAGAACTCCATCGTCTGCGGCGCCACGCGGTAGCCGCCCCAGTGCGGCGGCCGCGCCGGCAGCGGGCCGTGCTTCAGCCCCATTTCCGCCGCGCGCGCCAGCAGCCAGGCCTTGCCGGCTATGGGCTGGCTCTGCGGCGAGGCCCAGGCGCCGATGCGGCTCGCCAGCGGGCGGCTCGCGAAGTATTCGTCGGACTCCGCATCGCTGACCTTCGTCACCGTGCCGTCGATGCGCACCTGGCGCTCGAGCTCCGGCCAGAAGAAGAGCAGCGTGGCGCGCGGGTTGGCAGCGAGTTCGTTGCCCTTGCGGCTGGCGTAGTTCGTGTAGAACACGAAGCCGCGCGCATCGAAGCCTTTCAGCAGCACGATGCGCGCCGCGGGCGCGCCGTCGGCGCCCGCGGTGGCCAGCGTCATCGCGTTGGGCTCGGGCAGCTGCGCGCCGATGGCCTCGTTCCACCAGCGCGAGAACTGTTCGACCGGGTCAGTCTGCGAGTGCGCTTCGTCGAGCGCGCCCTTCTTGTAGTCGGTGCGGATTCTTGCGATCTCATCCATGAGGCATGGTCCAGGTGGCGGTGTCGACGCCGGCATGGCGCGCCAGCCGCTCGAAATGCGGATCGGCGATGCCGTGCGAGCGCAGCGCGGCGATGGTGTTGACCAGGTATTCGAGGCTGCTGCCGTAGCGCCCGCAGCTGCCGCGCGCGAACACGTCGAGGATGTCGCGTTCCGACAGACGGCCCGCGTAGTTCGACGCATCGCGTCGCACGACGAAGGTCAGCGCAGACACATAGCGCCCGTCGGGCAGCCGGCAATCCAGGTCGCGCGGGGTGTACGCGTTGGTCATCATTTCGCGCTGCCACAGCTGCGAGAACTGGTTGCGCACCGCGGCCGCCGGCACGCGATAGGGCGACGCCGCTGCACGAGCCGCCGCGGTCCAGGCCCGCGACCAGGCCCGGGGCAATCCGGTGTGCCGCGGTTGATGCGGCTCCACAGGCACAGGCGGCGGTGATAGCCGTGCACGCGCGCCGGCTCGCGGCGATCGAACGACAGCTCCGGTTTCCAGATCAGCGAGCCGTAGCCGAACACCCACAGCGCGCGCCGTCCGTCCCAGCGCTCGAGATAGCGCTCGAGCGACGCGGCGAGCTCCTCGTACGTCAGGCGGCCCTGCAGTCCCGCGGACTCGGGCGGCGCGGGCGGCGCGGGCGGCGTCGGCTGTGCAGGTTGTCCGGCATCGAGTGCCGGCTCGCGTTTCATGTCGCAGACTTCAATCGATTCCTGCCGTCATTCCCGCGCCGCACGCCGCGCATCCTCGAGCTTGAGCCGCTGCTTCGCGCTCCAGCCGCCGCCGGTGAGCGCGGCGGCCATCAGCCAGAACGCGGCGCCCGCGCCGAGCACGGAACCGAAGGCGCCGAGCACCAGCGGCAGCGTCACCTGCGAACTGTTCATGATCAGCGAGCGCAGTCCCAGGGCTTCGCCGACGCGGCCGTGCGGCGAGCGATCGTGCAGCAGCGACATCACGTTCGGCTGCGCCGAGCCGAGTCCCAGACCGAGCAGGAAAGCCACCGCCATCAAGGGCGCCATCGAGTGGAAGAACGGCATCAGGCCGAAGGCCAGCGCCGCCACGACCAGCGTGAAGACCAGTACCTGCCACTCATGATAACGGCGCGACAGCGCGGGCATCGCGAGGCGGATCACGAAGGTCGCCGCGCCGAACGCGCCCAGCACCAGGCCGATCTGCGAGGCGCTGAGGCCGATGTGGGTGCCGTAGATCGGGATCAGGAACGACTGCACGTCCCACGCCATCGAGATCAGGCCGCTGACGATCAGCACGGCGCGGATGTCGGGATGGCGCAGCAGTTCGAAGGCGTCGGTCGCAGCGGCGGGCTGCGCGGGTACTTCGTGCGGCGGAAAGCGGTTGCGCACGACCCACAGCGCGGTGAGCGTGGTCGCCAGCAGGGCGAACAGCACGCCGAAGGTGGCGCGATGGCCGATGGCGTCGATCAGGAAGCCGCTGACCACCGGCGCCACCAGGCCCGACGTCGAGAAGCCCAGCGCCAGCACCGAGAACGCCGCCGGGCGCCGCGCGGGATCGGCCGCGACCCCGACCAGGTGCTGCACGGTCATCTGCACGCACATGAAGCCGGTGCCGAGCAGCGCGGCGGCGACCAGCAGCGGCGCGACGTCGGCCGTGGCATACGGAAACACCGCGGGCAGCAACGCACCCAGCGTCATCAACGTGCCGCCGACCAGCAGCGGCCGGAACGACCCGACGCGATCGAGCCACTTTCCCGCGCGCACGGCCAGCAGTGCGGGCACCAGCGCGAACAGCGCCATCACCACACCGACCGTGAAGGCCGACGAGCGATTCGCCAGCGCGTACAGCGACGAGGTCATGCGCGCGGACGAGAACGCGGTGTGCGCCAGCACGGTGAACGCGATGATGTGCGGCAGGCGGATCATCATCGCTGCGCTCCGGAGTCCGCAGTCGGCTCCGCTGCCGGTGCCGGCGGCGCCCGGCGCGCGATGGCCACCAGGGCCACGCCCGCGCAGGTGACCGCGATGCCCAGCGTCGTCAGCAGCGTCGGGCGCACGCCGAACATCGCCCACTCGAGCGCGACCGCGATGATCGGTGTCAGGTAGAGCAGGCTGGTGACGCGCGTGGCCTGGCCACGCCGCATCAGCGTGTGCAGCGCGTTGACGGCAAAGATCGACGCGAACACGACCAGGAAGGCGATGCTGCCCAGCAGCGGCCAGGACGGCGTGAAGGTGAAGCCTTCGACGATCAGCGCCAGCGGTGCCAGCGTGGCCAGCGTCGCGATGAACTGGACGGCACCGGCGGCGCGCAGGTCGACGGCGGGGCAGAAGCGGCGCTGGTACAGGGTGCCCGCGGTGATCGCGGCCAGCGCGACGGTCACCGCGAACAATGCCGGCCAGGCGAGCGCGCGCACGTCCACCTTGTGCCACACCACCAGCGCCACGCCCAGCAGGCCGAGGCCGATGCCCAGCCACTGCGGCGGGCGCAGCCGTTCGCCGAGCAGCGGTGCGGCGATCAGCGCGGTGACCAGCGGCTGCAGCGCGAGGATCAGTGCGGCCACGCCCGCCGACATGCCGAGGTATTGCGCGTAGTGGCTGCCGCCGAGGTTGATCGCATGCATCAGCAGGCCCGCGACGATCACATGGCCGAGCAGGCGCCCGCGCGGCCACGCGGGCCGCGCCAGCAGCGCGAGCGGCAGCACGAGCAGGGTGCCGAATGCGAAGCGCAGCGTGAGGAAGGTGAAAGGCGGTGCGTACTGCAGGCCCACCTTGGTCGCGAGATAGCCCGAACCCCAGACGGTGACGAAGAACCACGCCAGCCAGCGGCTCGACGAGCTTGTATGCGCAGGATTCACCTGCATATTTTTGCAGAGATGCAGTGAAGCCCCGATTCGTCATCGGCAAACGTGATGGAAGCGTTCGCGTTTCCCGATGAAATCTGCGTCTATCGGCCGATTAGGGAATATGAATTTGATGCGCTGCACAGCCGGCCAATAAAATTGCCCTATCGCTCTTCGAATCCTCCTCTTCAACAGCAAAGGAAGTCTCTGATGTCGATCATCAACACCCAGGTTCAGCCGTTCAAGGTCAACGCGTACCACAACGGCAAGTTCATCGAAGTCACCGACCAGAGCCTGAAGGGCAAGTGGTCGGTGCTGATCTTCATGCCGGCGGCGTTCACCTTCAACTGCCCGACGGAAGTCGAAGACGCGGCGGACAACTACCACCTGTTCAAGTCGCTCGGCGCCGAGGTCTACATCGTCACGACCGACACGCACTTCGCGCACAAGGTGTGGCACGAGACCAGCCCCGCGGTCGGCAAGTCGAAGTTCCCGCTGATCGGCGACCCGACGCACGTGCTGGCCAACATGTTCGGCGTGCTGATTCCGGAAGAAGGCCTGGCGCTGCGCGGCACCTTCGTCATCAATCCCGACGGCGTGGTCAAGACCGCCGAAGTGCACGACAACAGCATCGCGCGTGACGTCAAGGAAACGCTGCGCAAGCTGCAGGCCGCGCAGTACGTCGCGAAGAACCCCGGCCAGGTCTGCCCGGCCAAGTGGCAGGAAGGCGCGAAGGCGCTGACCCCGTCGCTCGATCTCGTCGGCAAGATCTGATCGTCGCCGACGACGCAGCATCCCCCGCCGGCGCTGCGCCGGCGGGATTTCATCCGCAACGCCGCTGGACACTCACATGCTGGACGAATCGCTCAGGCAGCAACTCGCTGCCTACCTGCAACGCCTGACCCGCGCCGTCGACATCGTCGCGTCGCTCGACGAGCGCGACGCGTCGCGCGAAATGCGCGAGCTGCTCGACGAGATCGCCGCGCTGCATCCGCTGATCCGCGTGCGCCATGACGGCGACGATGTGCGCCGTCCGTCGTTCTCGATCAGCGCGGCCGGCCAGGACATGGGCGTGCGCTTCGCCGCGATCCCGATGGGCCACGAGTTCACGTCGCTGGTGCTGGCGCTGCTGCAGGCCGGCGGGCATCCGCCGAAGGTCGAGCAGGAAGTCATCGAGCAGATCCGCGCGCTCGACGGCGACTTCAGGTTCGAGACCTACATGTCCCTGACCTGCCACAACTGTCCCGACGTCGTGCAGGCGCTGAATCTGCTGGCGGTGCTCAATCCGCGCATCCGACACGTCGCCATCGACGGTGCGCTGTTCCAGGACGAGGTCGAGTCGCGGCAGATCATGGCGGTGCCGATGATCTTCCTGAACGGCCAGCCCTTCGGCTCGGGCCGCATGGAGATCGGCGAAATCCTCGCGAAGATCGACACCGGCGCGGCCGCGCGCGACGCGAGGAAGCTGGCCGCCAAGGACGTGTTCGACGTGCTGGTCATCGGCGGCGGGCCGGCGGGCGCGGCTGCAGCCGTGTACGCGGCGCGCAAGGGCATCCGCACCGGCATCGTGGCCGAGCGCGTCGGCGGCCAGACGCTGGACACGCTGGGCATCGAGAACTTCATCTCGGTGCTGGAGACGCAGGGGCCGACCTTTGCCGCGGCGCTGGAAGCGCATGCGCGCCAGTACGACGTGGACATCATGGGCGGCCAGCGCGTCGAATCGCTGGCACCTGCCGCTGGCGTCGGTGGAGCTTCGACCGTGACGCTCGCCAACGGCGCGCAGCTGCAGGGACGCACCGTCATCCTGACCACCGGCGCGCGCTGGCGCAACGTCAACGTGCCCGGCGAGCAGGAGTATCGCAACAAGGGCGTGGCCTACTGCCCGCACTGCGACGGTCCGCTGTACAAGGGCCGCAGGGTCGCGGTGATCGGCGGCGGCAACTCGGGCGTCGAGGCGGCGATCGATCTCGCCGGCATCGTCGAACACGTGACGCTGATCGAGTTCGCCGAGCAGCTCAAGGCCGACGCCGTGCTGGTCGCCCGGCTGCAGAGCCTGCCGAACGTCACGATCCACACCAATGCTCAGACGATGGAGATCGAGGGCGACGGCCAGAAGGTGACCGGCCTGCGCTACAAGGATCGCGCCACCGGCGCCGAGCGTCGCGTCGAACTGGCCGGCGTGTTCGTGCAGATCGGCCTGGTGCCGAACACCGAGTGGCTGCGCGGCGTGGTGGACCTGACGAAGTATGGCGAGATCATCGTCGACGCGCGCGGCGCCACCAACGTGCCTGGCGTGTTCGCTGCGGGCGACGTCACGACGACGCCGTACAAGCAGATCATCATTGCGGCGGGTGAGGGCGCGAAGGCGGCGCTGTCAGCCTTCGATCACCTGATCCGGCACGCGGCCAACGCCGACGTCGGCGCGAGCGATCAGACGCGGCTGCAGGCCGCCTGAGCGCGACTTGCCGGCGGCGCGCGCGGGCTACTGCGGCTGGTAGCCGCTGTCGCGGATGATGCGGGCCCAGGTGTCGCGATACGCGCGCTCGCGCTGCGCGAGCACCGGCTGCGACATCGGCATGACCGTGAGTCCCCAGCCGGTCAGCTTCGCATGCACCGCGGGCTGTGCGACAACTTTCATCAGCGCGGCCGCGAAGCGATCGATGCTCGCCTGCGGCGTGCCGGCCGGCGCATAGAACGCGTAATACGGCACGTCCTCGAAACCGGCGAGGCCGAGCTCCGCGAAGGTCGGTACGTCGGGCAGTGCAGCCTGACGCTGGCCGCCGAGCACCGCGACGACGTGCAGCTTGCCCGCGCGATGGTTCTCGATGAACTCGGGCACCGAACCGATGCCTGCGGGAATCTGACCGCTCAGCATGTCGGCGATCATCGGCGCGCTGCCGCGATAAGGCACCGCGACCAGGTCGAGCGCGAACTTCCGCGCGATGACGCTGACCAGGAACTCGGGCACGGATGCCGGTGCCGGTACGCCGACCGCAGACTGGCCGCCGCGGCTGCGGATCGCGCCGACGTAGTCGCCGAAGCTCGTGCGCACGCCCTTGTCCCACGCGGTCGGCGACAGCGCGAGCGCATTGACGAAGGTCGCGAAGCCCGCCACCGGCACGAAGTCGCGCGACGGATCGAAGCCCGGGTTCTTCACCACCAGCGGCAGGATCGAGATCGTGTGGTCGTGCGAGATGAAGAAGGTCGTGCCGTCGGGCGCGGCCGCCTTCAGCGCCTGCGCCGCGATCTGGCCGCCGGCGCCCGGCCGGTTGTCGACGATGACCGGCACGCCGAGCTCGTCCTTCAGCCCATCGGCGAGCAGGCGAGCGATCGAGTCGGTGCCGCCGCCGGGCGGAAAGCCGACGAGGATGCGCACGGGCGTCGCGGCGTGGGCGGGTACACACATCGCGGCCAGCGCAAGCAGCGCGCCAACGACGCGCAGCCACCGCGTTCCGATCACCCGCTCGAGTTTCACATGCTGCTCCGCTGCACCTTCCCACTCTGGATTATCGCCGCGCGGGCACGTCCGATCCGGTTCGCCACCTGATCATTGTCAGGAAACCCGACAGTGGACGATTGCAGAAGACCGTACCTAAAATGAGTGATCTCAATTGGGTGCTGGAGCCATCGATGTCGAATCGAACGATGTCGCAACGCATGAGCGATTGCGTTGCCCGCTGGCTCTCGGCGGCTGTAGTGGCGTTCGCTGCGCTGGCCGCGGCACCTGCACATGCGATCTACTACGTCGGAGACTGGGATCCTGCCTTCGGCAGCGACTTCCCGGAACTCGGATGGCGTGGACAGGCGAAGTTCTTCGTGCCGGATGCCTGCCTCGCCATCGATGGGTGGGTGTTCAACGGCAACGCATGCTCGGGTCTGGGCATGCAACTCGTCAGCGCCGAGGTCGAGTTCTACAAGCTGAGCGATCCCACCAACACGGCGTTCCAGGAGACTCTGCAGTTCGACGTGGCGTCGTCGGCGGTGGTCGCCATGGAGCTCGAGGATGGCCATCTGACCGGCGTGCTGGGCAGTTTCCTGTATTCGCGGCCGTCGACACTGCCGATCGCCGGTGGCCCGTACACCGACTTCGTGCTGTTCTTCGAGATCGATCTCGCTCGCCTGTTCTACGTGTCGTCGCCGCCGGACGAGCATCCGACGGCCGGCTTCAGCGAGCGTCACCCGGCCGACGGCAGTCCATTCATCAACTTCCGGACCGTACCCGAGCCGGGCGTCGTCGGCCTGCTGTCGGCAGCGATGCTCGGCCTGGTGCTCCTTCGCGCCGCGCGCCGGCGGCGCGAAGCGCCTCGCAGTCGCTGATCGCAGCGCGCATGGCTGCGCGCTTTTCGTAGACCTCGTTTCAGCTGCGGACTTCCGCAGCAGGCAATACCGCCTGTGCGTCCGCGCTGCGCAGCGCC
Organism: Burkholderiaceae bacterium; assembly: GCA_044225415.1. Classification (GTDB taxonomy): domain Bacteria; phylum Pseudomonadota; class Gammaproteobacteria; order Burkholderiales; family Burkholderiaceae_F; genus JALORV01. The sequence goes on from JBGAIO010000025.1 coordinate 21,215, forward strand.
TGGCGCAGTGCTTCCTCGATGTCCCACGGCTGCTCGTCGCTTGATGCTGCGGCCTCCGCGACGCCCGCCAACGGCTGCAGCCGTGCCGCCAGCAGAGCCAGGCGTTCGCGTTCGAGCGGCGGCGGCGGCAGCTGCATGCGCAGGCGCGCGCGCGTGGTGGCGTCGAGCAGGCGTGCTGCGAGCACCGCGTCCCCGCGGCGCTCCGCAAGTTCGGCATAGTCCTCGATTCCCGCGACCAGCGCGTCCCACATTTCGAGCGAGCGGAACGCCGGCAGTGCCAGCACCAGCCGCGCCTGGGCGCTCGCGCCGTTGTCGGCCATCTCGCAGCGTGCCAACCAACGCAGTGCGTTGGCTTCACCGCGCCGATCGGCCGCCTCGCGGCACAGTGACAACGAGCGCCGGCACCATAGCTGTGCCTGCGTGCCATCGCCCACGCGGTATGCGAGTTCCGCAGCGAGCAATTCACATTCGCCCTCGAGTTCGAGGTACCGCCTCTCGCGCGCGATGGCCAGGCTCTGCTCCAGATGCATGTGTGCCTTGGCAGCATCGCCCTGCCACGCGGCGATCTGTGCCAGGTGCAGCAGGGCAATCGCTTCGCCGGAGCGATCGCCAAGTCGGCGGAAGGTCTGCAATGCTTCCTGCTCACTGGCGGCCGCGGCGTCTGCATCCCCGGCCTGGAGCCGCGCGACAGACAACGTCGACAATGTCGCAGCGATCTCCACCGCATTGCCGCGCGCTCGTCGCAGTGTCAGGCACTCCTCGAGCAGGCGCCGCGCTTCCGCATGGTCGCTCTGCGCATCGGCGAGCGTTGCCGCCACATAAAGGCCGAAGGCGTGCGCCTGGTCGTCTGCCTGCACGGCAGGCAGCGCCAGCGCCGCACGCGTGAGCACCATGCCTTCGGGCGTGTAGCCGCGCAATGTCCAGAACGCCAGCAGCGCATTGCACATCTTCATTGCGATCAGCGGATCCACCGCGCCGCCGAGCGCATGCGTGAAGGCCGCACGCACATTGTCGAGATCGGTCTCCAGCCGCTGGATCCACTCGGCCTGCTCCGCGCCGCGCATGCCGTTGCGCGCCTGCTTGGTCAGCGTGAAGAACTGCTCGCAGTGGCGCGCCGCCGTCGTTGCCTCTTCGTCGGACTCGCGCAGCTTCTCGCGCGCATAGTCGCGCAGCGTCTCCAGCATGCGATAGCGGCCGCCATCGTCGGCCTCGACGAACTGCACCAGCGACTTCTCCACCAGCGAGGACAGCAGGTCCAGCACGTCTTCATCGAGCGGCTCGAAGCCGCAGACCGCGCCGGCCGCGGCGAGGTCGAAGCCGCCGATGAACACCCCCAGCCGGCGGAACAGCGTCTGTTCGTCGGCATTCAGCAGGTCGTAGGACCAGTCGACCAGGCCACGCAGCGTCTGCTGGCGCGCCTGCAGCACGCTTGCGCCGCCGGTGAGCACGCGGTAGCGGTCCTTCAGGCGCGCGTTGATGTCGGCGACCGGCAGCACGCGTACGCGCGCGGCGGCCAGCTCCAGCGCCAGCGGAATGCCCTCGAGACGAGCCACGAGTTCGGCGACCGCCGGCGCGTGCGCCGCATCCAGCGAGAACGACGGCCGGTGCTGCTGCGCGCGTGCGACGAAGAGCTGCACGGCCGGCGAGTGCAGCAGCGCGGCGACGCTGGCGTCTTGCGCGGGCAACGGCAGCGGCCGCAGCGGCAGCGCCTGCTCGCCGGGTACGTGCAGCGCCTCGCGGCTCGATGCGACGATGCGCACGAAGGGCGCCGCCTTCAGCACTGCACTGGCGAAGGCCGCCGAAGCCTGCAGCAGATGCTCGCAGTTGTCGAGCACGATCAATGTGTGCCGGCTCTTCAGGTGCGTGCACACCGACTGCAGCGTGGCGCGACCCGGCTCGGGCTGCACGCCCATCACCTGCGCGGCTTCCGCAGCCACCAGCGCCGAATCGCGCAGCGGTGAAAGGTCCAGGAACCACACGCCGTCGGGATAGCGATGAATCTCCTCGGCCGCGACCCGCAATGCCAGCCGCGTCTTGCCCAGTCCGCCCATGCCAAGCAGCGTCAGCAGGCGGGTGCTCGCCAGCATCGTGCGCGCTGTCGCGATCTCGGCCTCGCGTCCGACGAACGAAGTCGCCTGGTGCGGCAGGTTGTGCGGAATGTCGCGCACTGGCAGCCACCACTCGGCGGTCCTGACGACGCGATGCGCTTTCTCGGAATCCTCGAGCGGCTGCGGCTCGGCATTGAGCGCACCGTTGGTCGCGTTCAGCGCCTCGAAGATCTCCAGCGGTTCGGCCACTCCCTTGACGACCCAGTGGCCGTGCGAATGCATGGCCAGCCCGAGGACGTGCAGTGCGTCGCGGGCTTCAGCGCTCAGCAGAGTCTGGCCGCCGCAGGCCAGCGCCATGATGCGGGCGGTGGTGGGCTTGGCGAGTCCGTCGACCTCGACGGGCTTGGCGCCGCGCGCGATGTCGACCGCCGAGTTCTCGCGCAGGATCACGGCGCCGATGCAGCCCGGCGCGTGCGGCGAGTGGAATCTCCAGCGCCGCGAGCGCGCGGTGATAGGCCTGCGCGTAGCCCAGCGCCGCCGCTGCGCCGTCGAACAGCATCAGCATGCCGTCGGTCTTGTCGATCGCGGCCGCCGTGCGCCTGCAGCAGATCGCGTGCGACGCGGTCGTGCGCAGCCCATGCCTGCGCCATGCGATCGTCGCCGATGCTGGCTGCGAGCTGGGTGCTGTCGACGACGTCGGTCAGCAGCAACGCTCTGACTTCGCTCATGGGAGTGGGCCGCCTGCCGGCGTGCAGGCGCACGCACCGGACAGGCGCGCAGTGTACAGGCAGCGCCGCCGGATCGCTGCCCGCCAGGAACCAGGACCGTGCAGGCGCTGCGCCTGGCCTTGCGGATCAGCAGCAGCGGAACCTTGCTCTGCGCCATCACGCGCGTCGCCACCGAACCCATGACCGCCGCCCAGCAGACGCGCCGTAGCCGTGCGATCCCATCGCCAGCACGTCGAGCTTTTTCTTTTTCGCATAGGCCGAGCTCGTCGCCGGGATTGCCCGCCAGGCACACTTCGCCGGCCGTGACGCCGGCAGCTTCGCGAGCAGCCGGCGCACCGGCGCGACGGCCGTCTCGAACGATTTCTGCTGCAACGCGCGGATCTCCTCGTCCGAGAACGGCGGCAGCGCGATGCCGCTCATGTCCGGCATGATCGCGCCGGCGAGGTCGCTCGCGACGTGGATGATCGTGAGATCGGGCTTCGCGCCGAACAGTGCCGCGTTGCGCAGCACGTACTTCACCGCAGCCAGCCCGTACTTGCTGCCGTCCACCGCGATGTCGACCTTCAGCGTGTCCGTGGTCGGCGCGCTCTTGCCACGCAGCACCAGCATCGGCACCTGCGAGCGCGCCAGTACGTCGTTGGTGACCGAACCCATCAGCAGTCCGCGCAGCGCCGAGCGGCCATGCGAGCCCATGACGATGACATCGACCTTGCCCGCGGCAGCCGCGGCGGCGATCTCCTCGCCCGGGCTGCCGACGACGGCGCGCGGCGTCGCCTGCACGCCGGCCTTCGCCAGGCGACGCAGTGCGGGCTTCAGTGCCTTGTCGGACTCGTCGGCGTAGTACTCGGACAGCGCGGTCTTGCCGACTGCACGAGCCGCACGCGGGGGAACGGCAAACTGCACGTTCATCACCTGCACGTCGGGCGAGGTTCCGATCAGCGTGGAGCGCGATGCGACGAAATCGACGGCGCTGCGGCTGTAGTCGCTGCCATCCACCGGCAACAGTATCTTCATGATGTGTCCTGTTCCGTCTTGAGTTCGATGCCTGCGAAGCCTGCGATGCTGCGGATACCCCATGACGAGTCTAAGCCAGCGGCAGCGGCGCGACGCGTCCGGGATCAAGCGCGCCGTACAACGTTTACGCTAGCGTCGGCCCAGCGGGAGGAAAGCCCATGGAAACGACCGAACAGAACGCAGCAATGACGATCGCGCTGCTCGCGGCCTTCGCCGACGGCAGCGACGGCGGGCGTGAGCGCGCGGAACTGCAGCGCGTGGCCGACACGCTCGGCGCGACCTCGGCGGTCGCGGCGCTGGTCAAGGATGTGCTGTTGAAGCGCGCGACGGTGACGCAGGCCGCGGCCGCGCTGAAGACGCCCGAGGCCCGCCGGCTCGCCTACGAACTGGCAGTCGGCGTGTGCGACGCCGACGAACTGCGCAATGAGGCGGAGACGCGCTTCCTGGCCGACCTGGGCGCGCAGCTCGGGCTGCCGCAGTCCGATATCGTGGCGCGCGCGGTCGACGCCGATGAGCTGGCGACCCTTCCGCTCGGAGCGACAGGTCCTGCGAAATCCGGCGACGTCGTGGCCGCGACGGCGTCGATGAGCGACGCGGAACTCGAACAGATGATCGTCAGGGCGTCGATCCTGAACGGCGCGCTGGAACTGCTGCCGCAGACGCTGGCCACGATGGCGATCATTCCGCTGCAGATGAAGCTGGTGCACGGCATCGGCGCCGCATATGGCTACACGGCGGACCGCGCGCAGATCAGCGACCTGCTCGCGACGCTGGGCGTGGGCCTGACAGGCCAGTACCTCGAGACCATCGGCCGGCGGCTGCTGGGCGGACTGTTCGGCAAGGCCGGCGGGCTGCTGGGTTCGCTCGCCTCGGGCGCGACCGGCGCGGCACTGTCGTTTGCGACGACCTACGCCATCGGCGCGGTCGCGCGCCGCTACTACGCCGGCGGGCGCGTGATGACCGCGGAGCTGCTGCGCGCGAGCTACGCGGACATGCTGGCGCAGGGCAGGGCGCTGCAGCAGCGCTACCTGCCGCAGATCGAACAGCAGGCGCGCACGCTCGATCCTTCGAAGCTCGTGCAGATGGTGCGCGAGTTCCAGCGATGACGGCAGCGTGCGTGGCCGACGGCGGCGACGCGGATCTGGAGCGGCGCTTCGGCGGCATTGCACGACTGTATGGCACCGACGGTGCGCGGCGCCTGCGTGGCGCCTCGGTGGCGGTGGTCGGCCTCGGCGGTGTCGGCAGCTGGGCCGCCGAAGCGCTTGCGCGTTCGGCGGTGGGGCGCATCACGCTGATCGACTTCGACCACGTGTCCGAATCCAACACCAACCGCCAGCTGCATGCGCTCGACGGCGCCTACGGCAAGGCGAAGGTGCAGGCGATGGCCGAGCGCATCGCGGCGATCAATCCGGCCGGCGCGGTCGTGGCGATCGACGAATTCGCGACGACGGACAATGCGTCCGCGCTGATCGCCGGCCACGACCTCGTCATCGACTGCGCCGACGACGTGCCGGCGAAGGCTGCACTGATCGCTGCCGCGCGCGCATTGCGAGTGGCCATCGTCACGTGCGGGGCCGCCGGCGGGCGCGTCGATCCGCTGCGCATTGCGCAGGGCGATCTCGCGCGCATCGCCGGCGATCCGCTGCTCGCGCGCGTGCGACATCGCCTGCGCCGCGAACACGGGTTCGCGCGCGATGACGGCCGGCGCGCCGCGACGAAGTTCGGCGTCGTCGCGGTGTATTCGGACGAGCCCGTGCGCCGTCCGGGCGCGCGCGATGCGCAGGCGCCACGCGGGGACACGGCTGGCGACCTGTCGTGCGCAGGCTATGGTTCCGCAGTGACCGTGACCGCGACGATGGGATTCGTCGCGGCGGCAGTGGCACTCAACCGGCTCGCGCAGGAGCACCTGCACGCAGAGCAGTCCGACACATCGGCAGAGCAGCCGACGGCGGCTTGACTCCTGTCAAGCGCCGTTTTTCCCTGTGTCCTACGCTTTGCATCGAGGAGTCAGACGATGTTCAAGAAGATCCTGGTCCCTACCGACGGCTCCGATCTGTCGACCAAGGCCATCGATGGCGCGGTCTCCTTCGCGAAGGCGCTGAAGGCGAGCATCGTCGGCGTGACGGTCGTCGATCCATACTCGTATTCGAACATCTCCGAGTACCGGCCCGAGACGCTCGAAGGCTACGAAGAGCGCATCATGAAAGCGGCGGCCGACCGGCTGGGTCGTGTGGCCGATGCCGCGGCCGCGGCCAACGTGCCGGTGGAGACGATGACGCTGAAATCGTTCTCGCCGTTCGAGGCCATCATCGACGCAGCGAAGACCACCGGCGCCGACGTGATCTTCATGGCGTCGCACGGCCGGCGCGGGCTGAGCGCGGTGCTGCTGGGCAGCGAAACGCAGAAGGTGCTGACGCATTCGTCGATACCGGTGATGGTTTACCGGTAGTACACTGACCTCATTCATCTCGGCGGGACCACCCGCCACCCACGGCGATACGTCGCCGCGAGGCCCGGCCCGCATCAGCGCGCCGGGCCTTTTTACCTGCACCGGCCCACGTCCCCCCGCCGCTTGCGCTGCATCAAGCGGGACGGCCCGTGCAGCCCGTACCGTGCGACAAGCAGCATCTTCGGGGGATGCCATGACTGCCGTCGTCGCTCACGACCGGATCCTCGTCGGCTTCAAGCCGATCGACGACCTGCACCGCGAATTCGAGTCCATCGTCGCAGCGCTGAACGATCCGACGGAGGCCGACTACGGCGCGCACCTGCTGGCGTTGCATGAACACCTGCTGCGCCACTGCGCGACCGAAGAGACCTTCATGCTGCAGGAAGACTATGCGCACTACGCGCGGCACAAGCGGGCCCACGAGCACCTGCTCGACTCCGTGTCCGACGTGCGGCGGCAATTCGACGCCGGCGATGTCGACGCGGTGCATCGCTATGCCGACGAACTGATGGGCTGGTTCGAAGTGCATGCGCAGACCGAGGACGCCGAGCTTGCCGCGTTCCTGAAAGGCCGCAGCCGGTGACCGACAGCACGGGCAGCGGCCGCTATGCGGTCGGCATCCCCACCATCGACGAGCTGCACGCGGAGTGCGAGACGGTGCTCGCTCGCCTGCGTGACGCGATCGCAGCGGGTGGCGATGCCGGTGCGCAGCTTGCCGCGGTCCACGAGCATCTCGTCCGTCACTTCGAACACGAAGAACGGCTGCTGATGCGCTCGTCGGCACCGACGTGCGCGTGCCACATGCGCGAGCACGCATCGGTGCTCGAGGTGATGGCCGAGGTGCGGCGGCGCTATGCGGAAGGCGATCGCGATCCCGCCGCGCGGCTGGCCGAGGCGATCTACGAGTGGCTGGACGTGCACGCTCATGGCATGGACGCCGCCCTGGCGCAGGAACTGAAGCACGACCTGCGCGCCGACGCGAACTCGCAGGAGATCGACCGCTCGCTTGGCGCGGCCTGAGCGGTACAGTATCCCTCGACCGGGTCGGTCGAACTCCCAGGCCCAGCGGTCACGCGCGCGGCTGCTGATCCTGGCTGACGGGGGTGCGGTGTGGATCAGCGAGCGCGGCCGCCAGGATCTGCTCGAGGCCATCGACGATCGCGTTCCGGGCGACATGATCGGACGACTGCCCGCCGATCGCTACCCGCGACCGCGTCTTCAGGTGTTGCCTGCGGCCTCGTA
>JBGAIO010000150.1:0-3187 GCA_044225415.1 Burkholderiaceae bacterium
AAACTAGTGCGTCTACCAATTCCGCCATCTGGGCGCTTCAGGAACCGAGGAATATACCATCAAAGAACACGCGATCCCGGCCCCGCCGGCCGGCCACGGCACCGCCCTGATGGGCGAGTTCGAGGGCATCGTCGAGGGGCACCGTGACGGCCACGGCTTCGTGCTGCGCGAAGGCGGCGAGCCGTCGATCTACCTGGCGCCGCAGGAGATGCGCTCGGTGCTGCACCGCGACCGCGTGCAGGTCCGCATCCTGCGCTACGACCGCAAGGGCCGCCCGGAAGGCCGCGTGCTCGACATCCTCGAGCGCCGCAAGACGCCGATCATCGGCCGGCTGCTGCACGAAGGCGGGCAATGGATCGTGGCGCCCGAAGACCGCCGCTTCGGCCAGGACATCCTGATCCCGAAGAACGCCACCGCCAGCGCCGCGGTGGGGCAGGTGGTGTCGGTGGAACTCACCGAGCCGCCGTCGCTGCATTCGCGGCCGGTGGGCCGCGTGGCCGAGGTGCTCGGCGAGATCGACGACCCCGGCATGGAGATCGAGATCGCGGTGCGCAAGTACGAGGTGCCGCACCGCTTCTCGCCGGAGACGCTGGCACAGGCCGCCGCGCTGCCCGAGAAGCTGCGCGCCGCCGACCGCCGCCACCGCGTCGACCTCACCGACGTGCCGCTGGTCACCATCGACGGCGAGGACGCGCGCGACTTCGACGACGCGGTCTACTGCGAGCCGATCACCGGTCGCAAGAAGGGCTGGCGGCTGCTGGTCGCGATCGCCGACGTCGGCCACTACGTGAAGTCGGGCGACGCGCTCGACGCCGAGGCGCAGAACCGCAGCACGTCGGTGTACTTCCCGCGCCGCGTGATCCCGATGCTGCCGGAGAAGCTGTCGAACGGGCTGTGCTCGCTGAACCCGGAGGTCGACCGGCTGGTCATGGTCTGCGACTGCGTGATCAGCGCGCGCGGCGCGCTCGACGCCTACCAGTTCTATCCGGCCGTCATGCATTCGCACGCGCGGCTCACCTACGACGAAGTCTGGGAAGCGCTGTCGCAGCCCGGCGGGCGTGCCTCGCAGAAGCTGGCTCCGCTGCTGCCGCATCTGCAGCACCTCTACGGCCTGTACCAGACGCTGGCGACGGCGCGCGTCGCGCGCGGCGCGATCGACCTGGAAACGACCGAGACGAAGATCATCTGCGATCCCAACGGCCGCATCCAGAAGATCGTGCCGCGCGTGCGCAACGATGCGCACAAGCTGATCGAGGAGTGCATGCTGGCCGCGAACGTCTGCGCGGCGGATTTCCTCGCGCGCAACAAGCATGCGGCGCTGTACCGCGTGCACGAAGGGCCGACGCCGGAGAGGCTGGCCAACGTGCGTGCGCTGCTGAAGAATCTCGGCCTGCACCTCGAGGGCGGCGACGATCCCCAGCCGTCCGACTACGCGCTGCTGCTGCAGAAGATCCGCAACCGGCCCGATGCGCAGCTGCTGCAGACGGTGCTGCTGCGGTCGATGCAGCAGGCGATCTACAGCCCGCACAACTCCGGCCACTTCGGCCTGGCCTACGAGGCCTACGCGCACTTCACGTCGCCGATCCGGCGCTATCCGGACCTGCTCGTGCATCGCGCGATCAAGGCCTGCCTGGGCAAGATCGTCTATTCGCCGGTGGTGAGCGCCACGCCCGACGCGGCGGTGGCGCCGCTGGCCGCGCGCACGGCACTGCGCTCGACGCGCGAGCGCAAGCCGACCGGAGAAGCGAACCTCGGCGTGTGGGAGAAGCTCGGGCTGATGTGTTCGGCCAACGAGCGGCGCGCCGACGACGCGTCGCGCGACGTCGAGGCGTGGCTGAAGAGTTACTACATGCGCGAACGCGTCGGCGAGACCTTCAGCGGCACGGTCAGCGCGGTCGTGCCGTTCGGCATCTTCGTTGTGCTGGACGATCTGTACGTCGAAGGCCTGGTGCACGTGTCCGAACTGGGCTCCGAGTATTTCCTGTTCAACGAGGCGCTGCACGAACTGCGCGGCGAGCGCACCGGCCTGCGCTATCGGCTGGGCGATCGCGTGACGGTGCAGGTGGCCCGCGTCGACCTGGAGGCGCGCCGCATCGAGTTCCGGCTGGTGCGCGGCGAAACGCGCAAGTCGATCCTCGCCGCCTATGCGCCGCCGCCGCCCGCCGACACGAAGGAGCGCAAGCGCGGCGAGAGCACCGAAGAGCGCCGCGAACGCAAGGCGCGCGTCGAGGCACGCCGCGCCGCGCGTCGCGGCCAGCCGCAGCCGGCCGGCAAGAAGGGCGTCGGCGGTGCGCGCGACACGCGGTCGCGCAAGCGCGGCCGCTGACGGGCGTGCACGAGATGAGCACGACTCGGATCCTCGCGGGCTTTCACGCGGTGACCGCGCGGCTGCGGGTCGCGCCGGCGTCCATCGAAACGATCTACATCGACGCGCGCCGTCGCGACGGCCGCATGCAGCAGCTGCAGCAGCGCGCGCGCGAGTCCGGCGTGAAGCTCGTCGCGGCCGATGCCGAACGGCTGCGCAGTCTCGCCGGCGAAGCGCCGCACCAGGGAGTGGTCGCGCTGGCCGCCGACATCGAGCAGGCGCTGACGCTCGACGACGTGCTTGCCGACGTGACGGCCGACACGTTGTTGCTGGCGCTGGACAGCGTCACCGATCCGCGCAACCTCGGTGCCTGCCTGCGTGTCGCGGATGCGGCCGGCGTGCGCGCGGTCATCGCGCCGCGCGACCGCTCGGCGGGCATGACGCCGGCGGCATTGAAAGCAGCTGCGGGCGCTGCCGAATCGGTGCCGCTGCTGCCGGTGACCAACCTCGCGCGTGCGCTGACGGACATCGCCGACGCCGGCATCCGCGTCATCGGCGCGGCGGGCGAGGGCGATGCGTCGCTCTACGACCTGGACCTGCGCGGCCCCGTCGCGTGGGTGCTCGGTGCCGAGGGCAGCGGCCTGCGTCGTTTGACCCGCGAACGCTGCGACCAGCTGGCGCGCATCCCGCTGCAGGGCCACGTCGAGAGCCTGAACGTGTCGGTGGCGACGGGCATCTGCCTGTTCGAGACGGTGCGGCAACGCGGCGCTGCAGAGGAGTGACACCTTGCCGTCGCCCCGGCGAAGGCCGGGGCCCAATTTCCACTGCCGCGAAACTTGGGTCCCGGCATTCGCCGGCACGACGGCGCTCTCGCCGCGGTGG
>JBGAIO010000151.1:0-3179 GCA_044225415.1 Burkholderiaceae bacterium
GTTCGATCGCACGGCCGACCGCTTCCTGCGCGACTGGGTGGGCAAGGACTTCCCGTCGACCCGCTTCGCGGCGTATTTCTCGCAGCTGATGAATCGCCAGCCGGTGGTGGTCAACGACACGCGCACCTCGCGGCTGACGACCATGTTCGCCGGCGACGCGGACTGGGCGCCGGTGCGCTCGCTGCTCGACGTGCCGGTGATGGTCGAAGGTTCGATTGCGGGCGTGCTGTGCCTGCAGCACCGCGACTCGCGCTACTGGGACGAGGACGACGTCGGCTTCGCCAACACCACCGCGCTGATGCTGGCGCTGGCGCTGGAGGCCGCCCAGCGGCAGGAGGCCGAGACCCGCATCGAGCACCTGGCGTGGTACGACGCGCTGACCGGGCTGCCGAACCGCAACCTGCTGCGCGAGAACATGCGCGACATGATCATGACGGCGTCGAACCGCAAGCGCCGCATGGCCGCGATGCTGATCGACCTGGACCGCTTCAAGGACGTCAACGACACCCTCGGCCACCTGGTCGGCGACGCGCTGATCAAGTCCGCGGCCGACGTGCTGCGCGACACGGTGGGCGATGCCGGCACGGTCGCGCGCCTGGGCGGCGACGAGTTCGTCGTGCTGGTCAACGAGTTCGTGCACCGGCAGGAGGTCGCGCTGCTGGCCGCGCGCATCGCGCAGGCGCTGCATCGCACGGACCTCGTGCCCAACATCGACACGCAAGTGTCGGCATCGATCGGCGTGGCGCTGTTCCCCGAGCACGGGCGCGACATGAGCACGCTGCTGAAGAACGCCGACGCCGCGATGTACCAGGCCAAGCGCGACGGCCGCAACCAGTTCAGCTTCTTCAACCCGATCCGCTACGAGCGCGCCGCGCGCGAAGTGCAGCTCGGCATCGAACTCGTCAAGGCGGTGCAGAGCGACAGCCCGCAGTTCATCTGCGAGTACCAGCCGCAGATCGAGATGGCGAGCGGCCGCGTCGTGGGACTCGAGGCGCTGATCCGCTGGAACCATCCGCTGCACGGCCTGCTGACCCCGGATCGCTTCATCGGCGTGGCGGAAGTGAGCGGCCTGTCGGAGCGCATCACGCGCTGGGTGCTGAACGAGGTCTGCGCGCAGATCAACCGCTGGCGGGCGGTGCGGCCGGATTTCGACGTGCCGGTGGCGATCAACGTTGCCGGCCGCGAGATGGGTTCGACCGCGCTGCCGATCCTGGTGCGCAGCGCGCTGGTCAAGCACGGCATCGAGCCGCGCCTGATCGTGCTCGAGATCACCGAGCGCACGCTGGTCAAGGAAAGCGAGATCAACAACGACGTGCTGGCCGAACTGGCGTCGCTGGGCGTGGGCCTCGTGCTCGACGATTTCGGCACGGGCTATTCGATGCTCGGGTACCTGAAGCGCATGCCGATCCACGCGCTGAAGATCGACCAGTCGTTCATCGAAGGCATCCCGGGCGATGCCGACAGCCGCGCGATCGTGCACGCGATGCTGGCGATGGCGCGCCACTTCCGCCTGAAGGTGGTGGCCGAGGGCATCGAGTCGCAGGCGCAGGTCGACTACATGCACGAGATCGGCTGCGAATACGCGCAGGGCTTCTTCTACTCGCGCGCGATTTCCGCCGACACCATCCTCGAGTATCTGTCGCGCGAGCCGGTTCTCTCCGACGGCCGCTGAACGCCGCCGTACACTCGGCGCATCCAGCCGGGGAGACACCATGAACTACGAGAACATCCGCGTGGAGACGCGCGGCCGCGTCGGCCTGATCACGCTCGACCGACCGAAGCAACTCAATGCGCTGAACGATCAGCTGATGAACGAACTCGGTGCCGCGCTGCTCGCCTTCGACGGCGACGACGGCATCGGCTGCATGGTCGTCACCGGCAGCGAGAAGGCCTTCGCGGCGGGTGCCGACATCGGCGCGATGAAGGACTGGACGTACATGGACGTGTACAAGTCCGAATACATCACGCGCAACTGGGAGACGCTGCGCCGCATCCGCAAGCCGGTGATCGCGGCCGTGGCCGGATACGCACTGGGCGGCGGCTGCGAGCTCGCGATGATGTGCGACATCCTCATCGCGGCGGACACTGCGAAGTTCGGTCAGCCCGAGATCCGGCTTGGCGTGATTCCGGGAGCCGGCGGCACGCAGCGCCTGCCGCGCGCGGTGGGCAAGGCGAAGGCGATGGACCTCGTGCTGAGCGCGCGCATGATGGACGCGGCGGAAGCCGAGCGTGCCGGCCTGGTGTCGCGCGTCGTGCCCGCAGACAAGCTGCTCGATGAGGCGCTCTCTGCTGCAACGACCATCGCCGGATTCTCTCTGCCAGCAGTGCAGATGGCGAAGGAATCGATCAACCGCGCCTACGAGATGCCGCTCGCCGAGGGCATGCTCTTCGAGAGGCGGCTGTTCCATTCGCTGTTCGCGACCGCCGACCAGAAGGAAGGCATGGCGGCCTTCGTCGAGAAGCGGCCTGCGCAGTTCCGGCACAGCTAGAGGGGTCGTTCAAGGGCCTGCAGAGGCCCTTCGCGGGCCTGTCCGCGGGCCTTTACGGAACAAGGGCTTAGCAGCCCCTTCCCCTCTGGGCGGTGGGTCAACTTGACACCCCTTTCCCGCACCGCCATAATCTCACCTCTTCGCTGCTGCATTTGCCTTCGGCGCTGTTCTGCCGGGGGCTTTTGCGAGACGGCGCCGCTCTTTAACAACGAAACAGCCGATAAGTGTGGGCGCTTGGTGACAGGCGCAACCGGATCGGAACAACGCAACGGCCACTGCCTCACGCAGAGACCGCGGCGCCGCTCCGGCTGCTCAAGACATCAGTGCTCACGCAATGGAAAGAGGGAAGATGTGGAAACATCAACCTTCGATTCCAGCGAGAGTAATCAAGCACAAACAGTATCGAACTGAAGAGTTTGATCCTGGCTCAGATTGAACGCTGGCGGCATGCCTTACACATGCAAGTCGAACGGCAGCACGGGGGCAACCCTGGTGGCGAGTGGCGAACGGGTGAGTAATGCATCGGAACGTGCCCAGTAGTGGGGGATAACCAGTCGAAAGACTGGCTAATACCGCATACGACCTATGGGTGAAAGCGGGGGATCGCAAGACCTCGCGCTATTGGAGCGGCCGATGTCTGATTAGCTAGTTGGCGGGGTAAGAGCCCACCAAGGCGACGATCAGTAGCTG
>JBGAIO010000026.1:0-25895 GCA_044225415.1 Burkholderiaceae bacterium
CACCAGCATTGAGCCGACTCCGCCGGCCGCTGCGATGATCAGCAGCGACTCTCCGGTCGCCTGCTTGCCGGGGCGCACACCCAGGCGTTCGAACAGCAGCTCCCATGCGGTGATGGTGGTCAGTGGAAGAGCGGCAGCGGCGGCGGCGCCGATGCTGCCGGGCCGCCGGCCGACGATGCGCTCGTCGACCAGGTGCAACTCGGCGTTGCAGCCCGGACGCACGTTGCTGCCGGCGTAGTACACAGCGTCGCCAGGCCTGAACAGAGTCACGGCACTGCCGACGGCATCAACAATGCCGGCAGCGTCCCAGCCCAGCACTCGGGTCTCGCCGTCCGCCGGCGCCACGGTACGCCGGATGCGAGTGTCCAGCGGGTTTACCGAGACGGCCTCGACCCGCACGCGCAGGTCATGCGGACCGGGTTCGGGCACGGCGGTCTCGATGTCGATCAGCGCCAGCGGGTCGGTGGCGGGCAGGCACTGGCGGTAGCCGACGGCTTTCATGCGTGCCGGCTCAGCCGTAGACCCGGCCATCGAACAGCCGGCGCGCTGTGCGGTAGAACGCACCGGATCGCGCGTGCGGCAGCGCGCCGGAAGCATCCACATCCGCGCCGACGGTCAGCACGCCCGACGGCATACCCAACCGGAGCGGATGATCGGGGTCGACACCTGCACGCGCCGCCGCGTGCACGAGCGAGCCCGTCACCCGGGCCGCCACGGCCGTGCACAGCGATGCGGTCAGCGGCAGGGCGAGATGCGGCTTGCCGCTGGACAGGAACCGTACCGTCAGGTCGACATCGGCGGCCGCCACGGGCGCACCATCCAGTGTCGAGGCGGCCTGCGGCGCGCTGATGACCCCGATAAACGGTACCAGCCGTTGCGCGCGGGCCGCGGCCAGGTCGCGCGTGATGCCCATGGCGACCGATGCCTGCTCGCGCACGGCTGACAGCAGCGCCATCGCCCGAGCATCGGCCGCGAGGGCGGCCGGCAACTCCGTTCCCTGCAGGCCGAGAGCGGTCGCATCCACGAACACGCAGGCGTTCGCTGCATCGATCATCGATGCGTCGACCGGCCCGAACCCGGGCACGTCCATGCGGTCGCGCACCTGCCCGGTGGGCAACAGCCGGCCAGTCGTCGCGCCGCCCGGATCGAGGAAGTCGAGGCGGATGGGAGCGCCCGTACCTGGCACGCCGGGAATGGCGAGCGGCCCGTTCACCACGGCGCGGCCGTCGCGCACCGGAAAGCGCGACACGATGATCTTGCCTGTGTTGGTGTTGTGGATGCGGACCGTTGCCTCATCACCCTGGCAGGCCACCAAGCCTTCGTCCAGCGCGAAAGGGCCGACGGCCGACGACATGTTGCCGCAGTTGCCACCGTACTCGACGCGAGCTTCGTCGACCATCACCTGCGCGAAGGTGTAGTCAACGTCGGCGTCGGGGCGTGACGGCGTGGCGATGATGCAGACCTTCGACACCGACGACACGCCGCCGCCCATGCCGTTCAGCTGCCGGCCGCTGGGGTCGGGGCTGCCCATGACCGCCAGGAACAGCGAATCCTGTGCATCGCGCGTCGGCGGCAGGTCGTGCTGATGCAGCAGCAGCCCCTTGCTGGTGCCACCGCGCATGAAGCATGCGCGGGTCGAGCGTTGTGAGGCGCCGGCTGTCACAGGTAGTACTCGCGCGCGAGCTGATGCGCGTCCTTCTCCAGTTCGGCGGCGGCACCACCGGCCACCACGCGGCCGTCGCGCAGGATGTGGAAGCGGTCGACCACCTGCGCGGCCAGTCCCATGTTCTGCTCGACCACCAGCAGCACCACCCGCTCCTGCCGGCGCAGCGCCTGCATCATCGCTCCGATCTCCTTGACGAAGAGCGGCGACAGGCCGGCCGACGGCTCGTCGAGCAGCAGCACGCGCGGCTGGGCCATCAATGCCCGTCCGATCGCCAGCATCTGCTGCTCGCCGCCCGACATGGTGTTGGCCCGCTGCGTGCGCCGTTCCTTGAGCCGCGGAAAATAGCCGAACACGCGTTCGACGTTCGCGTCGAAGCGGCCGCGCGCGCCTGCCAGTGCGCCCAGTTCCAGGTTGTCGAGTACCGACAGGTCGCCGAACAGGTCGCGCTCCTGCGACACCTGCATCAGGCCGCGTCGCACGATGGCGTGCGGCGCGCGACCCTGGATCGGCTCGCCGAACAGTTCAATGCGACCGGCGCTGGGTGCCAGGAATCCGCTGATGGTGTTGAGCAGCGTGGACTTGCCGGCACCGTTGGCGCCGAGGATGCCCACCGCCTCGCCGGGCGCGACGCTCAGTGCCACGCCCTGCAGCGCCGGCTTGCGCCAGTAGGCGACATTCAGCCCGTCGATGCGCAGCACCGGGCCGCCGGCTGCCACTGAAGCGGCGCCTGGCTGCAGCGCCGCGCGGTTCGGGCCGGCGCTGTGCGCGGAGCTAGCGGCCAAGGTAGGCCTCCAGCACGGTTTCATTGTCCTTCAGCTGCTCGGGCGCGCATTCAGCGATGCGCTTGCCGTAGTTCAGCACCATGACCGTGTCCGAGACCGCCATCACCAGATCCTGCACGTGCTCGATCAGAACGATGGCAATGCCGGACCGGGCCAGTTCGCGCAGCACGTCGCCGAGGTTGGCGCGCTCGCTCAAGGACAGCCCCACGGCCGGTTCGTCCAGCATGATCAACTGCGCGCGCGCCACGACCGCTCGGGCGATCTCGATCAGCCGCTGCTGGCCGAACGACAGGTCGGCGGCAACCGTATCGGCCAGCTGGCCGATGCCCATGCGCAGCAGTGCCTGTTCCGCCTGGCGTACGGCGGCGCGCTCGGCGCGCACTGACCCGGGCAGGCTCAGCATGCAGCCGCCGAAGCTGCTGTGCGTCTCCAGTTCCAGCCCGATCAGCACATTCTCGAGCGCCGTCATCTCGCGCAGGATGCCGTTATTCTGGAACGTGCGCCGCAGGCCGCAGGCGGCAATGGCATGCGGCGGCAGGCCTGTGATGTCCCGCCCCCCGAAGTGCACGCTGCCTTCGCTGGGCTTGACGAAGCCGGTCACGGCGTTGAGTAGCGTGGACTTGCCGGCGCCGTTCGGACCCATGATCGTGTACACCTGTCCGGCGGGGGCAGTGAAGCTCACGTCGCTGACGGCCACCAGCCCGGCAAAGCGTACGGAGACGCCTGATACCTGCAGCATCGTCGCCTCAGTCCCGGTACAGCCGTTCGCGCAGGAACGGAATCCGTTGCGCGATCACGCCGCCGATGCCCTTGGGCATGAAGAACAGCACGACAATCAGCAGCAGGCTGAAGATGATCTCCTGCACGCCGGGCCAGTTGCGGAAGAACTCCGGCGCGGCTGTCAGCAGGATCGCCCCGGCCACCGAGCCCAGCACGCTGCCCAGGCCGCCGATCATGACGATAGTGAAGTGGATCAGCAGCTGCGCCAGGCCAAAGGTGTCCGGCGTGATGCGTCCGTTCAGCGCGGCGTAGAGCCCGCCGGCCAGTCCGACCAGCGCGCCGCTGATTACGAAGGCCAGCACTTTGACGAAGGCGACGTTGATGCCGGCGGAAGCGGCGGCCAGCTCATTGTTGCGGATCGCGACGAACGCACGACCGACGCGCGAGCGCAGCAAGCCGACCGTCAGCGCGATGGTGAGGATCGCCACCGCCAGGAATACGAAATAGCGCGACAGCTCCGACGCCATCGGCCAGCCGAAGAACGATGGCGCAGGCACGTTGAAGCCGCTAGGCCCGAAAGTGAAGCGGTCCGCATGCACGTACACCCAGCGCATCAGTTCGCCGAAGGCCAGCGTCGTGATCGCCAGGTAGTAGCCGCGCACGCGCAGCGCCGGCAGGCCCACGACGGCGCCGGCCAGCGCGCCCGCGGCGCCGCCCAGCAGCAGCGCGACCGGGAAGGGCAATGCAAAGTGCGCCATCGTCAGGCCGGTCGCGTACGCCCCGACTCCGAAGAAGGCCGCGTTGGCGAAGGCGAGCTGGCCCAGGTAGCCGATGACGACGTTGAAGCCCAGCGCCACCAGCGCGTACACGATGATGGTGTTGACGACGAACAGCAGGTATTCGTTCAGTGCGAAGGGCAGTGCCACCAGCACCACTGCCAGCACCGCCAGCCAGCCGAGGTAGCGGCGATCGTTGGCGGGCAGTGCATCGGGGGTGGCAGCGCGCGCAGCGGCGACGGCACCGGGAAGGCGTTCAGCCACGGCCCGGCCTCCACTCGCCCAGCAGCCCCTGCGGCCGCACCAGCAGCACGACGATGATGACCAGGTACGCCGCGATCTCCACCGACGCACTGGACACGTAGCCGCCCATCAGGTTCTCCAGCACACCCAGCGAGATTCCGCCGACGACGGCACCTGGCAGCGAACCGAACCCGCCCAGCGTCATCGCGGCGAAGGCGCGGATCAGCATGTGGCCCCCCATGTCCGGATAGACCAGCGTGGACGGCGCGATCAGGATGCCGGCCAGCGCGCCCAGCAGGGCTGCGACGCCCCACATCAGATTGCGGACCAGCGGCACGTTGATGCCGACCAGCGATGCGCCGCGCGGTGCCTGGGACGCCGCGTGGATGACCTTGCCGACCTGGGTCTTCTGGAAGAACAGAAAGAACAGCAGCACCGTCACCGCCGACGCGGCCACGATGAGCAGGTCCTGAGGAAAGAGCACGACGCCTGCGAACTCGACCGGTTCGCCCGCCAGCAGTGGGGGCAACTGGCTGACGTCGCGCCCGTAAAAGAAGCGGACGATCCCCTTGAACAGGTACGACAGCGCCACGGTCATCATCGCCATGGCGATGTGGGGCGCGTGCTGCAGCGGTCGCATCAGGCCACGCTCGACCGCGGAACCAAGCACGAACAGCAGCGCGAAGGCGAGCACGATGGCTGCGCCGTAGGGCAGTCCCAGGACCTGTTTGCCGACGTAGACCACGAACGCGCCCAGCATGAAGAATTCGCCATGCGCGAAGTTGACGATGGTGGTGGCGCGGAACAGAACGGTCATGCCCAGCGCTACCAGCGCATAGACACAGCCGACGGCAATGCCGCTGACGATCAGCTGGGCAAGCATCGGCCGTGTCCCTTTGCCTGGCGCCTGAACAGAGCGACTACTTGCCGGGATAGGTCGCGACGATGCGCGGCTTGCCCTGATCCAGGTAGACCATCTTCCCGGTCTTGATGCCGGCGTGGTCAGTGGTCGAGAACGTCAACGACGACGACTGGATACCCGGATTGAAGTTTGCGATCTTGTCGAGCTCGGCGATCATCTTCTCGCGAGTCAGGTTGGGGCCGGCGCGCTTCAACGCCTCGACCACCGCCAGCGCACCGGTCATCGAGATGAAACTCAGCGTCTCGACGGTCTCCTTGGGGTTGTACTTCGCGAAGATGTCGACCCAGGGCTTGAACTCGGGCGAATCGATCGTGCCCGACAGCGGATAGAACACAAACAGGTTGTTCACCGCACCCGGGATGCCGACGCGCTTGTCCGTGTCCTCGATGGAGACGCCCTGCGTGCCCAGCGTCGGCACGCGCACGCCGTACTTGTAGGCGTCGCGCATGTAGATCGCGAGTTCGGCCGGATACAGCACGGCCAGCACGGCATCGGGTTGGGCGGTGCGCAGCTTCAGCGTCTGCGACGTGGCGTCGGTGCTGCCGCGCTCGAAGTACACGGTCTCCACCGGCTCGAGTCCCTTGGCCTTCAGCGCGGCGAGCGCGGGCGCGAGGTGAGACTTGCCCCACTCGTCGGAGTGAGAAATGATGGCGATGCGCTTGCCGCCGGGTGCAGTGACAGCGAAGTCCACCATCGCTTGCGCGACCGTGGCCGTGGTCGCCACGGGCTGGAACACGTTGGACTGCAGTGGGTTCGAGATCATCATGCTCGCAGCGCCGAGTACGACGAACGGCACGGTCGGCGTCTTCGCCAGTTCCGGCTTGATGGCCAGCACCACGCCGCTGCACCAGCCGCCATGCAGCATGAACACGTTGTCCTGGTGGATCAGTTTCTTGACGGCGGCGATGCCCTTGTTCGGATCGCAGGCGTCGTCCTCGGTGACCATCTCGATCTTGCGGCCGTGGATGCCGCCCTGGTCGTTGATGTGCTTGTAGACGGCCTGCGCACCGAACAGCGGCTTGGAGCCGACCGAGTTCGAGCCGGTCAGCGGCCCGAACATGCCGATCTTGATCGAGTCCTTCGTGACGCCGGTCGTGTCCTGTGCCGACGCGCCGGCCGCGCACGCGACCAGCGTGGCTGCCAGCAGTTTCTTGAGGATGGTCACGGTTGTCTCCTTGTGTTCTTTGGGGGCGGGCGGGGAACTACGTGGAAGCGGGCGCGCGCCGACTGGCGTGCTGCGCGGCGGCTGTGCCGGCGATGCGGCCGAACACCGCGCCGCGCAGCACCGACGTGGCGCCGGTGTAGGTGCCGAAGTACAGGCCGATGACCTCGCCAGCGGCATACAAGCCGGCGATGGCTGAACCGTCGGCGTCGACCACGGCGCTGTGCTCGTCGACGCGTACGCCGCCGAAGGTGAAGCAGTTGCCGCAGATGACCGGATAGGCGAGGAACGGCCCCTTGGCGAGCGGGCGTGCCCAATTGCTCTTCGCGGGCATGTACCCGGCATGCGTGGACAGGCCGTCGGTGGCCAGCGGATCGAAGCGGCCGGCCTGGCAGGCGGCGTTGTACTCGGCCACCGTCCCGGCCAGCGCGGCCGGGTCGAGCTCGAGCTTGCGCGCGAGCTCTTCGATGGTCTCGGCGCGTACCGGCGGTTGGTCGGAGCGCACCGAACGCTTCCAGTTGGGTACGTCGTCGATGCTCGCGTCGAGGATCGCGTAAGCGATGCCCTCGGGCTGCTCGAGGATCGTGCGCGTGATCGCCTCGTAGGTGGCGTCCACCGTCGCAGGTGCCTCGTCGATGAAGCGCTGCGCATGGCGGTTCACGAGGATGCCGTAGTTGAACACCAGCACGATGGGCTCGGGCGCGCCGGAACGAGGGTCAAGCGGCTCGGCGTGGAACAGCGTGTAGTCGCCGCAGGCGCTGGCGCCGGCGGACAGCGCCATGCGGATGCCTTCGCCCTTGTTGTAGTACCCGCCGCGCGCGACTGGCCGGATGTAGCGCGAGCGCGGGCCGATGTAGCGCGCGAGCATTTCGGCACTGCCTTCGAATCCGCCGCAGGCGAGAATCACCGACGGTGCCTCGAATCGCTGCCGTCTGCCCTGGCGCATGGCCCACAGGCCGCACACCTCGCCGGTGGCGTCGTGCAGCAGGTCGTGCGCGGTGGTTTCGTAGTGGAACTCGCCGCCGTTCGCTTCCAGCCACGCGGCCAGTGCCTCGACCAGGGCCGCGCCGCCTCCCACTGGGCCGATGCGCGTCGTCGACGTGGTGATGAAGTAGTTGGGCAGGAAGTCGAATCGCACTCCAAAGCCCTTCAGCCACTGCAGTGTCGGGCCGGCGCGCTCGGCAAACAGTGCGATGAGGTTCGGATCGGTCAGTGCAAGCGTCTTCACGATCGCCGGCCAGTCGGCATAGTTGCGCGCTGTCTCTGCCACCAACTCCGGATCGAGATAGTGGCCGGCGTTCTTCGCGAAATGTGCCTCGAAGTCGTCGGCAACCTCGTCTTCGCTCTTCATGCGCATCAGCGCTTCGGTCCAGCGCGTGTTGCCGCCGCGCTCCTCCCGTGTAGCGCGCTCGAGCACCACGACGCGCGCGCCACTCTGGCGCGCGGCCACGGCCGCGGCGAGGCCTGCGATGCCGCACCCCACGACGATCACGTCGCAACTCACGGTGCAAGGGTCAGGCGAGGTCATATTCATCGGCGCGGATCAGTAGCGGCGCACGAAGGGATTGGGCATGTCGAGGTCGGAGGAGATCCATACGCTCTTCGCCTCCATGTACTCCTTCACCGCCGAGATGCCGCCTTCGCGTCCGATGCCGCTGTGCTTGAATCCGCCAAAGGGCGTCGTGTAGCTGGTCGAACGGTAGTTGTTGACCCACACCGTGCCGGCACGCAGCTTCTGCGTCATGAACATCGCGCGCTTCAGGCTGCGTGTCCACACGCCGGCGGCGAGGCCGAAGCGCGTGTCGTTGGCAATGCGCAGTGCATCGGCCTCATCCTTGAACTTCAGCACTGCCAATACGGGCCCGAACACTTCCTCGCGCGCAATGCGCATGTCGTTGGTGACGTCGACGTAGATCGTCGGTTCCACGAACTGGCCGCAGCCGTAGCCCGGGCCGGACAGCTGCCGTCCGCCGGCCACGCAGCGCGCGCCGTCGGCCCTGGCGATGTCCAGGTACTTCATCACTTTCTCGAACTGCGGTCGCGTGGCCACGGGGCCGATCTGCGTGGCTGGATCGGAAGGATCTCCGACCTTGGCGGCCTTGGTGATCGCAACCAGCTTTTCGACGAACTGGTCGTGGATCGATTCCTGCAGCAGCAGGCGCGAGCCGGCCATGCAGGTCTGACCCCCGGCCGAGAAGATGCCGGTGATGACGCCGTTGGCGGCGCGGTCCAGGTCGGCATCGTCGAACACGATGTTCGGCGACTTGCCGCCCAGTTCCAGCGATACGCGCTTGTAGCCTTCGGTGGCCAGCTGGTAGACCTTGCGGCCTGCCTCATCGCCGCCGGTGAATGCGATGCGTGCGACCTCCGGGTGACGGATCAGCGGCTCGCCCACCTCGGCCCCGAAGCCGGAAAGCACGTTGACGACGCCGGGCGGGAAGCCGGCTTCCTTCACGAGCGCGGCCAGTTCGAACATCGATGCCGACGTGAACTCGGATGGCTTGCACACCAGCGTGCAGCCGGCTGCCAGCGCAGTACCGAGCTTCCACGCAGTCAGCAGCAACGACGAATTCCATGGCGTGATCGTCGCGACCACCCCCATGGGCTCGTACTGCACGTAGTTGAAGACCTTCGGCTTGTCGATGGGTACGACCTCGCCCTGGATCTTGTCGGCGAGGCCGGCGTAGTAGTAGAAGTACTTGGCCATGTACCGGACCTGGCCCGTCACTTCGCTGAGCAGCTTGCCGTTGTCCTTGCTCTCGATCTCGCCGAGGTGGGCAGCATGCTTCTCGACCAGTTGCGCCAGGCGGAAGATCGCAGCGCCGCGGTCGCTGGCGGACATCTCGGACCAGGGACCGGCGAAGGCCTGGGCAGCGGCCGTGACCGCGCGGTCGACATCGGCTGCGTTGGCGCGAGGCATCTGCGCCCACGCTTCGCCGGAGAAAGGCTCCAGCGAATCGAACCATTGCCCCGACAGGGAATCGACCCATTCGTTGTTGATGAACAGCTGGTAGCGCTTCATCGGAATCGGCCTTGCGCCGCGAGGTTGATTGGATGGCCGTGATTATCAGAAGCGCGCTGATGCAATAACAGTGACAATTGCGAACCAGTTGATGCGCCTGGCGAATGATGCGGCGCAATAGTCGCCGGCAGCATGAACGCATGCGAAGTGCGGCACAGGAGTGATGGCATGCGCAGGAAGATTCCTGCAATCAATGCGCTCAACGTCTTCGAGACCGCTGCGCGCCACGAGAGCTTTTCGCGTGCGGCGGATGAGCTGTACCTGTCTGAAAGCGCGGTAAGCCGCCAGATCACGTCGCTGGAGGACTATCTGGGCGTCCAGCTGTTCGACCGCTCACGGAAGCGCGTGACGCTGAGCGATGCGGGGCGTAGCTACTACGAAAAGGTCACGGCGCGCCTGGATGAGCTGGAGAAGGACACGATGTCGCTGATGGCCCATCGCGGCACCGGACGAAGTCTCGAACTGGCGGTGATTCCGACCTTCGCACTGCGCTGGCTGATTCCCCGCCTGTCGTCGTTTCACGAGCAATATCCGCAGGTCACCGTCAATCTCGCCGATCGGCCCGAGCCATTTCTGTTCCGCGGCTCGGGCTTCGATGCCGCCATCCACTTCGATCACCCGGCCTGGGCGGGCGTGACCAAAGTGCCGCTGTTCACCGAAGAACTCGTGGTGGTGGTCAGTGCGCGGCACTTCGACGTGTCGCAGCTGCGTGTGCCGGCCGACCTGCGCCACGTGCCGCTGCTGCACAAGCACAAGCAGGGCGAGGCATGGAAGCGCTGGTTCGAACGGGTGGGTGAAGTCGACGACAACCCCATGCGCGGCTCGCGTGTCGAGATCTACTCGATGCTGATCGAGGCCGTGCGCAATGGCCAGGGGGCGGCGCTGGTGCCCCGGTTATATGTGTGGGAGGAAGTGGCGCGCGGTGAGTTCGCGATCCCGTTCGCGCAGACACTGGAGGACGAGAAGCGCTACTGCCTCGTATATCCGGAGTTCAAGGAGAATGCGGTCCAGGTGCGCGCGTTCCGGGACTGGCTGGTGCAGGAGGTGGGCGAGTTCACTGCGCTGCGACGCGGTTCGGTGCATGCAGGCCCGGCGTCGCAGTTTGCCGGCACGGCGAAATAGGGACGCCACGCGCCCGGCTCTGCAAGGTGCATCCGGGACGGATGCTAGGTCTTGCTGCTTTCGATGCGCGCGTACGCCGAGTGGTTGTGGATTGACTCGAAGTTCTCGGCCTCGATCACGTAGGCACGCACGCGGGGATCGGCATCCAGCGCCACCGCGATGTCGCGCACCACATCCTCGACGAACTTCGGATTGTCGTACGCGCGCTCGGTCACGTACTTCTCGTCCGGCCGCTTCAGCAGGCCCCACATCTCGCAGGAGGCCGCCTCCTCGGCGATGCGGATCTGCTGCTCGATCTTCAGGTCGTCGTCCAGCGCCAGCGTCAGCGACAGATGGGCGCGCTGGTTGTGGGCGCCGTAGTCCGAGATCTTCTTGCTGCAGGGACACAGGCTGGTGACCGGCACGACCACCTTCTGCCGGTAGCGCGTGGTGCCAGCGGAGCGCTCGATCGTCAGCGTCAGCGCATAGTCCATCAGGCTTTCGACGCCGGACACGGGCGCGGTCTTCAGCACGAAGTAGGGCAGGCGCAGCTCGATCGAGCCATCGCGCGCATCCAGCCGCTGCAGCATGCGGGTCAGCAGCGCATGCATCGAAGCACGCGACAGCGGCTCGTGGTGCGACTGCAGCACGTCGATGAAGCGCGACATGTGCGTGCCCTTCTGGTCGCCGGGCAGCGCGACCATCATGTCCACCGACGCCACCGACGGCTGCGGGCCGCGCGGCGTGGCGATCATGACCGGCTGTGTCAGAGCCTTGATGCCGACGCGCTGGATCGCGATGTTGCGGGCGTCGGTGGCGGACTGGACATCCGGCAGCAGAGGGTTCAGGGGAGCATTCATGACAGGGTGCCATTGTCGCCGATCCGGGGCGGATGCCCAAGCGGCAATGTGCCTGCGCCAAAGCGCGGCAGTGAGCAGATACTTACTTGGTTGCCAGCAGCTCTTCGATGCGTCGTGTCAGTTGCGGATCCAGCGGTTCGACCTTGCTGGGAAAGCTCGCGACGACCTTGCCGCTGCGGTCGATCAGGTACTTGTGGAAGTTCCACTTCGGCGGCTGCCCGGTTTCCTTCGTCAGCGCGGCGAACAGCGGATTGGCCGAGTCGCCCTTGACCGCACTCTTTGCGAACATCGGGAACTTCACGCCGTAGGTGTCGTAGCAGAAGTCGGCGATTTCCTTGCTGGTGGCCTTCTCCTGGTTGCCGAAGTCTCCCGACGGGAATCCCAGGATGGTGAAGCCCCGCGCCGAGTATTGCGCATAGAGCTTCTCCAGTCCGGCGTACTGCGGCGTGAAGCCGCAATAGCTCGCCGTGTTCACGACGAGCACGACCTGCCCCTGGTACTGGCAGAGGTTCTGAGGGCTGTCGTCCTGCAGCTTCGGGAAGGTCTGCGCCAGCAGCGGCGGACAGGACGGGGCCTGAGCCTGGCCTGGCGAGGCGAGGGCGAGCAGGCAGACGGCGAGCAGGGTGCGCATCGAGGCATATCACCAGCCCGGCGGCGGCGTGTCAATCGCGCGGCCCTGTGTTGAGGGCCGATCCCCGACAATGCGGCTTTGATCCGTGGAGCAGACCATGAAACTGGCCGGGCGCGTGGCGGTGATCACCGGAGCGGCGCAGGGCATCGGCGCGGCCTGCGCGCGCGTGTTCGCGCAGCACGGCGCAAAGCTCGTGCTCGGCGACGTCAACGAGCAGGGCGCCGCAGCGCTGGCGCAGAAAATCGCCGATGCCGGTGGAAGGGCCATGGGAATGCGCGCCGACGTGGGCGTCAAGGCCGACTGCGAAGCGTTGATCAGCGAGGCGGTGCGCCGCCACGAGCGCATCGACGTGCTGGTCAACAACGCCGGCATCGTGCACGCCGCGGATTTCCTCGACCTGACCGAAGAGGACTTCGATCGCGTGCTGCGCGTCAACCTGAAGGGCGCGTTCCTGTGCGGCCAGGCGGCGGCGCGCTGCATGGCCGCACAGCCGGAGCGCACGGTGAACGGCCGCAGCGAGCGCGGTGTCATCGTCAACCTGTCGAGCGTCAATGCGGTGGTGGCCATCGCCAACCAGATCCCGTACAGCGTCAGCAAGGGCGGGCTGAACCAGTTGACCAAGGTGATGGCGCTGGCGCTCGCGCCGAAAGGCATCCGCGTCGCGGGCATCGGACCCGGCTCGATCGCGACCGAGATGCTGCAGGCGGCCGTGCTCACCAACGACGCGGCGCGACAGCGCATCCTGTCGCGCACGCCGCTCGGCCGGCTGGGCGAGCCGGAAGAGATCGCGCAGGTCGCGGCCTTCCTGGCGAGCGACGAAGCGTCATACCTGACGGGCACGACGCTCTATGCTGATGGCGGACGACTGGCGCTGAACTACGTGATGTGAGCAGGCCGGGCGCCGGCGCGTTGTCGCCGACGCGTGGTGCAAGAGTCACCTGGCGCGAATCGTCGCGCGAGGGCAGCGGCCCTGGATGGTTTTTGGCGTCGGCAGCCTAGCGGTGCGCGCGCTTGCGCGACTTTGCCTTGCGCGCGGACGGCACGCCGACCGCCGCGACCGCGGCTGCCGCGGGCAGCGTGGCCACTGTCGCACCGGCCTTCAAGGCCTTCGCCGATGCACGCGCGGTCGCCTTCAGGGCGGCCGCGGGCGTCTCGGTCGCGGTCGCCGCAATGCGCGTGAACTGATCCTGCAAAGTCTGCCACCACGCGGTCGGATTGAGCGCGTCGTCGGCCAGCGCCGCCATGGGCAACTCCGCGCCCGGTCCGTGCGGCGCACGCGATTTCTTCTTCGCGCGCTGCATCTTCGTGGACTTCGTCGGCGTCAGCAGTTCCGGCGGCACGCCGGGCAATGGGTTCACGTGCGGCATCGCCCGGCCGGCGCGCTCGGGGCTCACGCGGTCGCCCAACACCGGCGCGAGCATCGCGCCGCCGAGGCCCTTCAGCGTCGCGATGGTCGCACGCTGCACTTCCAGCGTCTGGATCGTCGTGCGCAGCATGCCGGCATTGATCTCGAGCCAGTGCTCGACCGCGCGCAGGTCGGCGATGCGTTTGTCGAGTTCCTCGACGTCCATCGTCGGCGCGATCATGCTCGGCAGCCGCTGCGGCATGCGCGCCAGCGACGCCAGGTTCGCCGGCGTCGGACCCGTGGCCATGCCCCACAGTTTCTGCATCAGGTCGAAGGTGTCGCCCACGGCGTGCAGCGCGGTGGACGTGGCGGACTTGGCAGGCATAGGGCTCCCGGCGGTGCCGTTGTGCGACACGTTGCGCGACAGTGTGCTAGCGCGCCGCCGGCGCTGCAACTACCTGATCGATTGCACCGAAGATGGACTGGCCAATCGCGTCGAACATCTCGATGCGTACGCGGTCGCCGTAGGCCAGGAAGGGTGTCGTGGCGTTTCCCGATTCGATCATCTCGAGGCTGCGCTTCTCTGCGATGCAGCAATAGCCGCGGCTGCGGTCCAGATTCGACACCGTGCCCGAGCCGACGATGGAACCCGCGCGCAGGTTGCGGGTCTTCGCCACATGCGCGATCAACTGTCCGAAGTGGAAGGTCATGTCCTCACCCGCCTCGGGTGCGCCGACCTGCCGGCCGTTCCAGTGCACCACCAGCGGCCGATGCAGCTTGCCGTCGTGCCACGCCTCGCCGAGTTCGTCAGGCGTCACCGCCACCGGCGCAAATGCCGTCGCGGGCTTGCTCTGCAGGAAGCCGAAGCCTTTGGCCAGCTCGGCGGGAATCAGGTTGCGCAGGCTGACGTCGTTCACCAGCGTCACCAGCCGCACGTGCGCGAGCGCCGTGTCGGGCTTCGCGCCCATCGTCACGTCGTCGGTGATGACTGCGACCTCGGCCTCGAAGTCGATGCCGAACTTCTCGCTGGGACAGACGATCGGCTCGTGCGCGCCGAGCAGGTCGTCGGAGCCGCCCTGGTACATCAGCGGGTCAGTCCAGAACGACGGCGGCATGTCCGCGCCGCGCGCCTTGCGCACGAGTTCGACGTGGTTCACGTAGGCCGAACCATCGGCCCACTGGCAGGCGCGCGGCAGCGGCGCCATCGCGAGGCGCGGGTCGAAGGCGAAGGCGTGGCGCGCGCGGCCCTCGTTCAGCGTCTGGTACAGCTCGTCGAGCTGCGGCGCGATGAAGCGCCAGTCGTCGAGCGCGGTCTGCATCCGCCCGGCGATGCCGGCGGCGTGGTGCGCGATGGCGAGGTCGCGCGACACCACGACCAGCTGGCCGTCGCGTGAGCCGTCCTTCAAGGTCGCGAGTTTCATCGAGCGTGCGGGAAAGGAAGAAGGGCGGCAAAGCGCCGCATCGCTGCGCAGATGCGCGGGCCGGAAGCCGGTATCTTAGCGGCGCGATGAACGATTCCGCGAGCGACAGCACGCGCGGCGCAGTGGCGCAGGCCGCGCGCGGCGTGCCGACGCCCGGCCGTGGCGGCCGCCGGTGGGGCCGCACCGCTGTCCTGCTGACTGTGGTCGTGCTGATGCATGGCCTGGTGCTGGTCGGCCTGCGCCGCGAGTCGCTGCTCGACGCGCCGAAGAAGCCGACGCAGACCACGCTGTCGATTGCGTTGCTGAAAGCGCCGCCGAAGATCGCGGTGGCCGCGACCGTTGCATCGCCGAAGCCGGCGGCTGCATCACCCAGGGCGGCCGCCGAAGTGCGCACAGCGCCTGCGCCGAAAGCGCCGGTCCCGCAGCCGATCACGCCACCGCCCGAGCCGCTTCCTGAACCACCACCGCCCGCACCGCCACCCGAGCCGCTGCCACCCGTGGCGGAAGCCGCGCCCGAACCGGCCGCACGCATGCTGCCCGGCGTGTACGAACTGCCGACGCAGGGCCGCATCGCCTACCGAACGCGCTACTCGCGCATGCGCGGCATCAATGCGCTCACCTACGTCGACTGGTCCATCGACCTGGACAAGGGCCGCTATGAGCTGTGGCTGCGCACCGTGGATCCGCCGGGTCTGCTCGACCTGCGCTCCAGCGGTGAGCTGCGGCCTTTCGGCATCGCGCCCTTCGCCTACGTCGAGCGCATCGACATCGCCAACCGCGAACTGCGCGCGGACTTCGACTGGAGCGCGCACGTCGTGCGCTTCGCCGGACGCGGCGCCACCGAGCCCGCGCCCTTCATCGAGGGCACGCAGGACCCGCTGTCGCTGCAGTTCCATCTGCCGCTGCTGGCACAAAGCTACCCATGGCAGTTCACGCCGGGCGCGGAGCTGAGCGTGCAGGTCGCGCGCCGGCGCGTGGAGAGTTACAGCTTCGCCGTCGACGGCTTCGAGCCGATGACGATCGGTGATCGCACCATGCAAACGCTGAAGATCATCCGCCCGAAGAGCGCGGATGTGAACCGCGGCGTGGAGATGTGGATGGCGCCCGAGTTCGACTGGCTGCCGGTACGGCTGCGCTTCGTCGACACCAACGACGAGGTGTGGGACAGCGTGCTCGCGCACCTGCCGGGCACCGAGCCGCCGGCCGCGCCCATCCAGCAGGAAGTGGCCAAGCCCTGAGCGCCGGCGCGCTCAGGCGCGCGCTGCCGTGGCGACTTTCCCGGGCGCGTCCGCGCCTTCGCCGGCGACGGTGAGCACCGCCGTCAGCACCGGCATGCGGGTCGTGCCCAGCACGCCTTCGACGTCCATGTCGGTCATCTGCGCGAACAGCGTCATGCCCTGGCTGAACGCGGTGTCCAGCACGCTGTGGATCGCTTCGCAGGACTGCTGCAGTTCCGCCGGCGTGTCGGCATCCATGGCCCGCTCGAGGGCGCGTTCCAGGTCCGCCGCGACCCCACGGCCCGCGGCGCCGTCGCCCTGCAATGCAAATTCCAGCAGGCGCGCTTCGCGCGCGAGCATGGCGAGCCGTTCGGCCTGCTGACGCGCCTGCGCAGTGTCCGCGACCATGGCGCAGGATCCGATGTCATTGCCGTTGATGTCGTTGCCCATACCCATAAAGCCTCCCGACAGCTAACGGTAAGGGCGTTTGCCCGTGCGCACCATGACCTAAGTGGGCGGGCTTTGACGCAGCACGCATCCGCGTCACAAAACGGCGCACCGCTGCGGCGCAACCGCCACGCCCGGGGGGCGGATGCGCGCGGCGTTCGCGCCGATACCGCTGTCCGGTCCGTCAGGCGGCGCGCTGCGGCAGCCGGATGACCTGCGCCGGCACCTGGCCGCGCAGCCGTGCGAGCAGCGCTTCCTGTTGCGCGCGTACCGCCTTCAGGTTGGCGGCCTTCACCGGCCCGTACCCGCGGATGTCCTCGGGCAGGCCGGCAAGCTGCAGCGCCGCCTCGGCGTTGTCGGTGCCCAGTCGCGTGAGGATTTCGTCGATCAGCGTTTCGTATTCGCCGATCAGCGCGCGCTCGGTGCGCCGCTCTTCGGTACGGCCGAATGGATCGAGCAGCGTGCCGCGCAGAAATTTCAGCGGCGCGAGCAGAGCGAACGCCGTCATCATCCACGGGCCGTAGTGCTGCTTCGGCGCGCGGCCGGTCTGCGGATCGGGCTTCGACAGCAGCGGCGGCGCCAGGTGGAAGGTCAGCTTGTAATCGCCTTCGAACTGGCTGGCGATGCGCGCGCGGAATGCCGGGTCCGCGTGCAGGCGCGCGACTTCGTACTCGTCCTTGTAGGCCAGCAGCTTGAAATAGCTGCGCGCGACGGCCTCGCTGATGCGGCTCGACTGCAGGCGGTCGGACTCGACGCGCTGGACGCGCTGCACGAGCTCGCTGTAGCGGCGCGCGTAGCGCGCGTTCTGGTAGCCGGTCAGGAACTCGACGCGGCGGGCGACGACGTCCTCCAGCGACGACGCGAAGCGCTTCAGCTCGACGACGTTGCCAGCGGCTGCATCGGGGAAGGCCGCGCGGCGCACCGCGTCGGCGTCGTGCGCGGCGTAGCGGCCCCAGCCGAAGGCCTTCAGGTTGGCGGCCACGGCCACGCCGTTGAGCTCGATGGCGCGCGTCATCGCTTCGAGCGACAGCGGGATCCAGCCCTTCTGCCAAGCGACGCCGAGCATGAACGGGTTGGTGTAGATGCCGTCGCCGAGCAGCGCGGTCGCCAGCGCGCTGGCATCGACGGCCGAAAACGCCGTATCGCTCTGGACGGCCTCGCGCACCTGTTGCGTCAGGTTCGTACCGCCGAACTGCCAGTCCGGGTTGCGCACGAACTCGGCCGTCGGCGATTCCGCGGTGTTGACCACCGCCTTCGTCTTGCCCGGCTGGATCTTGGACATCGCCTCGTTGTTGGTCGTGACGATGAGATCGCAGCCGAGCACGAGGTCGGCATCGCCCATCGCGATGCGCGTGGCGTAGAGATCCGCCGGCGTCGGCGCGATCTGCACGTGCGAGTACACCGCGCCGCCCTTCTGCGCGAGGCCCGCCATGTCGAGCACCGATACACCGCGACCTTCCAGGTGGGCCGCCATGCCGAGCAGCTGGCCGATGGTCACGACACCCGTGCCGCCCACACCGGTGACGACGATGCCGTAGGCGCCGCGCGCGGGCAGTACGGCGCGTTCGGGCTCGGGCAGCGCCGGCAGTTCCGCGTTCACCGCGGGCTTGCCCTTGCGCAGCTTGCCGCCCTCGACAGTGACGAAGCTCGGGCAGAAGCCCTTCAGGCACGCGTAGTCCTTGTTGCAGGTCGACTGGTTGATCTGCCGCTTTCGGCCGAACTCGGTCTCGAGCGGCTCGACCGACAGGCAGTTGGACTGCACGCTGCAGTCGCCGCAGCCCTCGCACACCAGCTCGTTGATCACGACGCGCTTCGCCGGGTCCGGAAACACCGTCTTCTGCGCGGTGTTCTTCTTGCGGCGGCGGCGCTTCTCGGAGGCGCAGGTCTGGTCGTACAGCAGCACCGACACGCCGGGGTACTCGCGCAGCTCGAGCTGGATCTTCTCCAGTTCGTCGCGGTGATGCACGCTGACGCCGGGCGCGAGCTTCCACGCGTCGCCCGTCGCGCCGTGCGCGTTGACGGCGGAATGATCGAGCTCGCTGGTGTCGTCGTACTTGCCCGGGTCGTCGGTGACGATGACGATCTTGCGCACGCCCTCGGCGTACATCTGCTGCGTGATCTGCGGCGGCGTGATCTGCCCGTCGGTGGGCTGGCCGCCGGTCATTGCGACCGCGTCGTTGAACAGGATCTTGTAGGTGATCGGCACGTTGGCCGCCACCGCTGCGCGTACGGCGAGCGAGCCCGAGTGGAAGTAAGTGCCGTCGCCGAGGTTCGCGAAGATGTGCTTCTCTTCGGTGAACGGCGCCTGCCCGATCCACGGCACGCCTTCGCCGCCCATCTGCGTATAGGTCGACGTATTGCGGTCCATCCACACGACCATGTAGTGACAGCCGATGCCGGCCACCGCACGCGACCCCTCGGGCACGTTGGTCGACGTGTTGTGCGGGCAGCCAGAGCAGAACCACGGCTTGCGCTCGGCGACCACGCGCGGCTTCGCCAGTGCCCTTTCCTTCGCTTCGATGATGGCCAGGCGCGCCTGCATCCGCGCGCGGACCTCCGCCGGCAGCTCCAGCCGGCCGATGCGCGCGACGATGGCCTTCGCAACGATCGCCGGCGAGAACTCGTAGTGCGCCGGCAGGATCCAGTTGCCCTGCGGCACGGCCCACTCGCCGCCGTCCTTCTCGTCGAACTTGCCGATCACGCGCGGGATGCGCTTGCCGGTGCCGATCCACGAGAACAGCTCTTCCTTGAGCTGGTACTCGACGAACTGGCGCTTCTCCTCGACGATGAGGATCTCCTCCAGTCCTTCGGCGAAGGCGCGGATCGACGTCGCTTCCAGCGGCCAGATCATTCCGCATTTGAAGAGGCGGATGCCGAGGTCCTGGCAGGTGCGTTCGTCCAGTCCCAGGTCGGCCAGCGCCTGCCGCGTATCGAGATACGCCTTGCCGGTCGCAACGATGCCGAAGCGCGCATGCGGCGAATCGATGACGGTGTAGTTCAGCCGGTTGGTGCGGCAGTACGCGAGCGCCGCGTACAGCTTGTAGTCGAGCAGCCGCGCTTCCATGTCGAGCGGCGAATCCGGCCAGCGGATGTTGAGGCCGCCCTGCGGCATCACGAAGTCGGCGGGCAGGTTCAGTTCCACGCGCTCGGGATCGACGATGACGGAGGCCGAGGCCTCGACGACCTCGGTCACCGTCTTCATGCCGACCCACACGCCCGCGAAGCGGCTCATCGCAAAGCCGTGCAGGCCGAGGTCGAGGTATTCCTGCACGGTGGCCGGATACAGCACCGGCATCATGCAGGCCTTGAAGATGTGGTCGGACTGGTGGGGAAGGGTCGACGACTTGGCCCCATGGTCGTCGCCGGCCAGTGCGAGCACGCCGCCATGGCGGCTGGTGCCCGCGGCGTTGGCGTGCTTGAACACGTCGCCGCAGCGGTCGACGCCCGGGCCCTTGCCGTACCACATGGAGAAGACGCCATCGACCTTGGCGCCTTCGAAGAGATTGACCTGCTGCGTGCCCCACACGCTGGTGGCCGCGAGGTCTTCATTCAGGCCCGGCTGGAAACGCACGTTGTGGCGCAGCAGGTGATCGGCCGCCTTCCACGCAGTCTGGTCGACGCCGCCGAGCGGCGATCCGCGATAGCCGCTGATGAAGCCCGCGGTATTGAGGCCGTCGAGCAGGTCGCGCTGGTGCTGCAGCATCGCCAGGCGGATCAGCGCCTGCGTGCCGCTCATGTACGCGCGGCCGCGGTCGAGGGTCCACTTGTCGTCGAGGGTGACTTCCGCCAGTGCGCGGCGGACAGCGTCGGGTAACGGCGCGTTCATCAGGGCTCCTGCCAAAAATCGTGTTCTTGGGAGCGCGGCGTGGGGAAGGTCGTTCCCTGCCGGGCGGCCGGAAGACGCCTTGTGGGCTTCTTCGGCGGTGTCCGCAGTCTGTGCATCGGCGTCTGCGGTATCAGGTGCGGCGAGCGTAGCACCCGGCCCGCGGCGGCTCAATCGTGCGGCGCGGCGGCGCGGGCGCGTAAGCTCGCGACCCACTGCGACCGACCATGGATGCACCAATGCTGCGCAAGCACGCACTCTTCCTGCTGACCGCTGTCGTCCTGCCGCTGACCGCGCAGGCCGACGGCGTGCTCGACGTGTCGGGACTCGGCAAGACCGCCGAAGCCTGCACCGACTTCGACGAATACGTGAACGGCCTGTGGCGCACGACCACGCCGATGCGCGCCGACCGTGCGCGCATGGGCAGCTTCGACGACGTGCGCGACGACAGCCAGCGCGTCGTCGCGCAGGCGCTGGCCGACGCGGCGAAGAACCCCGCGGCGCTGGACACGCCCGGCAAGCGGCTGGCGGCGACCTTCTACGTCAGCGGCATGAACCTGGCGGCCGTCGAGCAGCGCGGCCTTGCATCGCTGCAGCCGCTGCTCGCGCAGATCGACGCGCTGGACGATCGCGCGAAGCTGCCGGCCGTTGTCGCGGCGCTCGCGCGCGTCGGCGTCGATGCGCCGGTCCGCGTGGCGATCATGCCGGACGCGAAGGACCGGCGCCGCTACATCTTCAACATCGACCAGGGCGGCCTCGGCCTGCCGGACCGCGACGATTACTTCAAGAGCGACGCGCGCACGCAGCAGCTGAAGAGTGCCTACGCCGCCTATCGCCTGCAGCTCGCCACGCTGTCACGGGCGAAGGACCCGACGGCGGATGCGGCGGCAAGCCTCGCCCTGCAGCAGCCTCTCGCCGAGGCCAGCGCCACGCGAGTCGCGCGCCGCGATCCGACAGCGGTGTACCAGCTGCATACGCCGAAGTCGCTGGCGGCACTGGCGCCGGGCTTCGACTGGCCGGCGTTCTTCGCCGCGGCGGGGGCGCCGGATGTCGCCGAGTTCAACGTGGCCTCACCGGCGTTCATGACGGCCTTCGCGAAAGCGGCCGCGGACGCTCCGCTGCCGGCGTGGCGGGCCTATCTGCGCGAGCGGCTGCTCGACGAGGTGTCGCCGACCCTGCCGGCGGCGTTCGTCGACGCACGCTTCGCCTATCGAGGCAAGGCGATCCGCGGCCTGCAGCAGAACGTCAACCGCCAGGAGCAGGTGATCTCCCTCATGACCGGCCCCTTCGGATCGGAGCCGCTTGCCGAAGGGCTTGGCCAGCTCTACGTCGCGCGTGCCTTCACGCCGGAAGCCAAGGCCGCAGCGCTGCAGATGATCGGCGACATCAGGGCCGCCCTGCGCACACGCATTGCAAAGCTGGACTGGATGAGCGCCCCGACGAAGGCGGCCGCGCTGGCGAAGCTCGACGCGATGTCGCTGAAGATCGGCTATCCGGACCAATGGAAGGAGTACAAGGGACTGGTCATCACCGCCGACGACTACTCCGGCAATTTCCTGCGGGCGCGCGCCTGGGCTTCCGACGATCGCCTCGCGGAACTGCCGAAGCCGGTCGATCGCAATCGCTGGTTTGCCTCGCCGCACCTGGTCAATGCCTTTGCGGGCGGGCTGAACGAGATCATCTTCCCGGCGGCGATCCTGCAGCCGCCATTTTTCAATCCGAAGGCCGATCCGGCGGTGAACTATGGCGCGATCGGTGCGGTCATCGGCCACGAGATCACGCACCACTTCGATGATCGCGGGCGGCAGTTCGACGGCGTCGGCAACCTGAACGACTGGTGGACACCGGACGATGCGGCGGCCTACAAGAAGCGTGCCGCGGCAGTGGCCAGCCAGTTCTCGGCCTTCGAGCCGGTGCCCGGGCAGCGCATCATCGGCGAGCAGACGCTCGGCGAGAACATCTCCGACCTCGGCGGCATCAACATCGCCTACGACGGCCTGCAGCTCGCGCTCGCGCGCAAGCCCGTCGGCCTGATCGACGGCCTCACGCAGGCGCAGCGCTTCTTCATTTCCTTCGCGATCATCTGGCGCAACCAGCAGCGCACCGAATCGCTGCTCGATCAGCTGCGCACGGGCCAGCACTCGCCCGGCCGCTGGCGCGTGCTGGGGCCGCTGGCCAATCTATCGACCTTCGAGGCGGCGTTCTCGTGTCCGAAGGGCGCGCCGATGCTGCGCGCGCCGGCGGATCGGATCGTGATCTGGTGAAAAATGGATCCCCGCTTTCGCGGGGATGACACCGCAGTACTCGGTCGTCCCCGCGAAAGCGGGGACCCATTTTGACTTTCGCTCGGCCGTTACGCCGGCATCGGCTGCCGGCTGTTCAGCCGCATCCAACCGCGCGCGATGCGGTAGATCGCCCACACCCCCAGCACGAAGAAGCCGACGATCCAGATCGCGAAGCCCACCAGCACCACTGCGAACACCGCGCCGATGATGCCGATGATCACGGCCCACAGCATCGCCCACCAGAAGGTGCGGATCTGCCACGAGAAGTGCGACTCCAGCCACGTGCCGCGCACGTCGCTGCGCTTCACGTAGTTGATGATGACCGCGACGATCGACGGCCAGCCGAACAGGAACATGCCGACGACGGTGCCCGCGCCGAAGGCGCCGATCACCAGTCCGAACGTGTGCAACGCATAGACGATGTGCGTCACCGTCACCAGCGATTCGGCGGGTGCGGTGGAGGACGGCAGCGGTTCGGGCGTGCTCATGCGGGGCTCCGGGCGAGGTTGATCGGCAGGGATCGACGGCGCGCAGCATAGCGCCCGCACTGCGGGAAGGGACGTTAGTCCGCCGGCGCACTCGCGGCCGCGGCGCGGCTTCGGTATCGTTGTCGATTCGCTGAAATCCCGCGCCCGCATCCCATGACGAACGACCATCCGACCGACAATCCCCTGCTTTCCGAGTGGAAAACACCCTACGGCCTGCCGCCCTTCGCGCAGGTCCGCCCCGGGCACTTCGGACCCGCGTTCGACGTCGCGCTCGCGCAGCACGATGCCGAGATCAATGCGATCGCGGCCAATCCCGCGACGCCCGACTTCGCCAACACCATCGCCGCGCTCGACGGCAGCGGACGACTGCTGACGCGGATCGGCCAGCTCTTCGGCAACCTGTGCAGTTCCGAGACGTCCGACGCGCTGCAGGCCGTCGAGCGCACGATGGCGCCACGCCTGGCCGCGCATGCCAGCCGGATGTACCTGAACGAGCGGCTGTTCGCGCGCGTCGATGCGCTGCACGCGCGCCGTGAAGCGCTGGGGCTGTCGGCCGAAGCGCAGCGGCTGCTCGAACGCATCCATCTCGATTTCGTGCTGGCGGGCGCCCGCCTGGCGCCGGAGGCGAAGCAGCGCTACGCCGCGAATGTCGAACGGCTCGCGGAGCTCGAGACCGCGTTTTCGCAGAACGTGCTGCACGACGAGGCGCATTGGACGCTGTGGCTCGACGGCGAGCGCGATCTCGCGGGACTGCCGGCCTCATTGCGCGCCGCCGCGCGTGAAGCTGCGCAGCAGCGCGGCCGCCCCGACGGCCATGCGATCACGCTGAGCCGCTCGCTGGTCGTGCCGTTCCTGACGTACTCCGACCGCCGCGATCTGCGCGAACAGGCGTTCAGGGCTTGGACCTCGCGCGGAGAGCACGCCGGCGAGCACGACAACCGACCCGTGGCACGCGCCATCCTCGCGCTGCGCCACGAACAGGCGCAGCTGATGAGCTATGCGAGCTACGCCGACTATGCGCTGGTGGATCGCATGGCCGGCACGCCCGCCGCCGTCGCTCGTCTGCTGGAGCAGGTCTGGACGCCCGCGAAGAAGCGCGCCGCCGAAGAGCGCGACGCGCTGGCGGCGCTGGCCGCGTCGCGCGGCGAGCCGACGGCCATCGAGCCGTGGGACTGGCGCTACTACGCCGAGAAGGTGCGGCAGGTGCGCTACGCGGTGGACGACGCGGTGGTCAAGCCGTACTTCCCGCTCGAGCGCGTGGTGCAGGCGGCCTTCGACACGGCGGGCCGCCTCTTCGACTGCGCTTCGTGCCGCAGCCGCAGATCGCCGCCTACCACCCCGACGTCAAGGTCTACGAAGTGCGCGGGAGCGACGCGCTGGTCGGCGTCTTCCTGCACGACAACTTCGCGCGTCCGTCCAAGCGCGGCGGCGCGTGGATGAGTTCGTACCGCCAGCAGTCGCGCAGCGCGGGCGACGTGCTGCCGATCATCGTCAACAACAACAACTTCGCGAAGGGCGCGACCGGCGAACCGACGCTGCTGTCGCTCGACGACGCGCGCACGCTGTTCCACGAGTTCGGCCACGGCCTGCACGGCCTGCTGTCGCAGGTGACCTTCGAAAGCCTGTCGGGCACCAACGTGCTGCGCGACTTCGTCGAGCTGCCGTCGCAGATCTTCGAGAACTGGCTGCCCGAGCCCGCGGTGCTGAAGCAGCACGCGCGCCACGTCGACACCGGCGAGCCGATGCCCGACGAACTGATCGAGCGGCTGCTGCAGGCGCGCCGCTTCAACCAGGGGTTCGAGACGGTCGAGTACACGGCGTGCGCGCTGGTCGACATGGCGCTGCATGCGCAGAACGATCCGGCGGGCGTGGACATCACCACCTTCGAACGCGAGGAACTCGCGCGCCTCGGCATGCCGCGCGAGATCGTCATGCGCCATCGGCTGCCGCACTTCCAGCACCTGTTCTCGAGTTCGAGTTACGCGGCGGGGTACTACGTCTACATGTGGGCCGAAGTGCTGGACGCTGACGGCTACGACGCCTTCGTCGAAGCCGGCAATCCTTTCGATGCCGCGGTGGCCGAGCGGCTGCAGCGCTACGTGTATTCGGCGGGCAATACGCTCGAACCCGGTGCCGCCTTCCGCGCCTTCCGCGGCCGCGACCCGAAGGTGAACCCGATGCTGGCGAAGCGGGGACTGGTGGAGACCACGGCGTAGGTCGAAGTCGCTCTCATGGGTGTCATCCCCGTGAAAGCGGGGATCCACTTTCCTGATCCTCGCATCGCAGTGACCTCCGCCTCCGCCCTCGGCTTCCGTAGCGAACTCATCTTCCATCGCCACGACGGCGAAGTCATCGACTGCCGCGCGCAGTACGGCTGCCGCGTGATCCGCACGCCGGCAAACCCCACCTACTACTGGGGCAACTACCTGCTGTTCGACTCGGCGCCGCGCGCCGGTGACCTGCAGCGCTGGCAGCCGCTGTTCGAGGAACTGATCGCGTCGCCCCAGCCGCAGTCCACGCACCGCGCCTTCGGCTGGATGGAGGATGAACCCGGCGACGTCGCCGCCTTCATCGACGCCGGCTACACGCACAGCAATGCGACGGTGATGACAGCCCGCACGCTGAACGACGTGCCGGCACCGGCCATCGATGCCGAACTGCGCCCGCTCGCACGTAACGGTGCCACGGCCGAGCGCGAATGGACCGCGCTGCGCGAACTGGGCGTCGCAACGCGTTCACCGGCGCATGCCGAAGCCGACTACCGATCCTTCGCGCAGCAGCGCATCGCACGCTGGCGCGTGCAGGCCGAAGCCGGCCGCGGCGAATGGTTCGGCGCTTTCGTCGACGAGCAGGGCGAAGCGCGCCTCGCCGCGGCCCTGGGCATCTACGCGGAGCAGCAGCCGGAAGCTGGCGAACGGCTGGCGCGTTACCAGTGGGTGATGACCGATGCCGCATTCCGCCGACATGGACTGTGCCGCGCGCTG